>NZ_JACHDL010000005.1:0-327616 GCF_014201055.1 Paraburkholderia sp. CI2 | reverse complement strand
CCAGACCTGAACCCGGACGAGTTGGTATGGGGTTATCTCAAACATCACAAGATCGGCAAGCTTGCCATCAAAGGTCCCGGGCATCTCAAGCAGCGAGTTCGAGCGGTTCTGCGCTCGTTGCAGAAGATTCCAGCCTTGATCCGATCCATGTTTCAACATCCGTCAGTCCGCTACGCGGCTTGAACCATGTCCGGTTACTTTGTTTCGGCTTAGTACTATCGACGCGCGGTGATATGCAAGGGCGGCGAGTCCTGTTCGGTGGTGCCCGTCGAGCACGCCATCATGACGTACTGCTCGGACCAGATGAATTTGGACCGACTGCTGGCCACTAAAGGCAAACCCTCCTGTCCTCACTACCTACGTCAGTGCATGCCGGGCGCGACACTAACGCACCGAGGATCGTTGGCACCGATGTACAGGCCACTTGGGTATAATTTTCCGGTTGGGACAGCCGCATCGAAGGCGCGAGAAGACGGGTTGCGATCTTGAGAGCGTTCGCAAAAATTGACGCCTCTTCCTCCATAGCACTTGGAATAAAAAATGACACTCGATATCCGGGGCAGCATAAAGAACACAAAACTCAGCCACAATCCCTATGTCGTTTTCGAAGAGCTGATCTCCAACGCAATCGACTCCTTTCTCATACGGAAAGACGTCGACGGGTCGGTGGAGGATATGCGTGTCGCGATCGAGGTTGAATTTAGTCGGAAAGATCTCCTCGACGCTCAAGAGGACATGGCAGTGTCTTGCAAAGACAATGGGTGCGGCCTCGGCGACGATCAGTTGAAAGCGTTCTTGACGAAAGACACCTCTTACAAAGACGATCTCTCCATTTCGGGGATCGGCAGTTGCAAGGGCGCGGGACGCATTCAGTTTTTCCATCACTTCTCAAATCTCGCTATAGACAGCACCTTCCGTCGCAAGGACGGCAAGTTCATCAGACGTGAAATGAGCTATTCGGAGCCCGCAAAGCAGATCGAAGCCGATGATTTCAAGAATAGCTCCGGCAGTCAGAGCGGCGTTGGGACGACAGTCTCGCTCAAGGGATTCAAGGACAGTGTGCGAAGCCGAATCGCACAAGGGGAACCTCTTAGTGACCTTTTTTCAGCGTCGCTCCTGAAGAAGCAAATGTTGATCGCATTTCTGCAGCGGTTGGTTGGTCTTGACCGCCGCCTGGGTAATTTCGAAATCACGTTCACCACGCGCCACTGGGCGGAACTCGAACGAAGTGAATCGCTATCACGTTCTGATTTGCCAGCGGTTACGGCAACGCGTGAGGTCAAGGTCGAGGAGCGAGATCCGGACACCGGTGATGGTCTTGGCACTTACCAAGAATTCAAGATATTCCACTATCAACTTGACGTTAGCGAGTACGGCCTTCCGAGGAACGCGATTGCATTTTGTGCAAAGTCGTCGCCAGTAAAGGACATCACGCAGCGATATCTGCGTACTAGAAGTCAGCAGAATAATCCGGTAGATGGATCTCATCACATTGTCCTTATTGAGAGCGATTATCTGGATCAACGCGTGAACGAGCAGCGGGATGACTTTGATAATATTCCCGCCGAACTCTCGATTGGTGACCTATTTGTAGGCGAAAAGCTCTCCTACGCAACAATTTATGAAACAATCGATCCAGTGATCGAAGAGTTGGTTGTGCCCGCGAACTGGAACAAAGATGACGTGATACGAGATGTAATCGATCAATTTGGAATCAGCGAGGCAATGCTCCAAGACACGTCAACCCGCGTTGTTTATGGCGAAACACCGCAGGCTGTCGCCGAGCGGGTACTGAAGAAATATCAGGAGCGGGTTGTTAATGAAACCGCAGCCATTTTCAGTTTGAAAGAAGAAATCATCAAGGCAGAGCCAGACTCCGATAAATTCCGGACGCTGATTAATGATTTGTCATGGAAATACACGTCGTCTCTAAAAAACTTCGACATGGCAAATTTGTCCCAGCTTATTGTTCGCAGGGCTGCCATCGTCCAAATTCTTGACCTGGCATGCAATAAGAGGCTTGCAATGCAGACGGTCGACGATGGGAAACGTCGCAAGGATGAACAAATCATCCACAGCATATTCTTTCCAATGCGTAAAGATAGCTTTGAGGTCGAAGATCACGACATCTGGCTTTTGAGCGAGGAATACCATTACTACGACTATATTGCGTCGGACGTTCCATTGGCGAATATCACATGGGATGGCGGGCAAAAATTATTTGAAAGCGATATCGACGATAAAATCAAAGAAGTGTTGGATAAGCGCGCAACGGATAATAGTGGGAAGCGCCCAGATATCGCAATCTTCAGCAAAGAGGGCTCAGCGATTATCATTGAATTCAAGGCACCCGGGGTGAGCTTGGATGACCACGTAGGCGACCTTGCCGAATATTCTCATCTGCTGGCTGCGAAATCCGGTGGAAGGTTGAAAAGAATATACGGATATCTCATAGGGGATACTGTCAATGCGCTTCGTTTGTCGGGGTGGACGCCATTTCCGCTTGGAAAAGGCTTCTTCAGATCGGATACACTCCTCGATCCTACGACCCGGTATTCGCTTGGTGAAGTTTATTTCGAGATACTCTACTTTAGTGATGTAATTGAACGAGCGAAGAAGAGAATCGGCATTTACCAAAATAAGCTCCAGCTGAAGTTAGATCATCACTGAAATGGTGGTCGGGCTTAATACGCGTGAGCCGAATTCCTGACAACAGAACGGCTTGGTTGCTGCCGAGACAACGCGTTGGACTGGATCTCCAGGCTTAACGTCCCTTTTCCTGGCATAGCCCATCAGGCGACGGAATGATCCTCCGAAAGGCCTCGCCCTTCAGATAGCGCCGGTACGCAAGGATCGCGATATCCCATATCTCGCGTGCCACCTCCGGGCCGCTGTCCAGCACTTTGCCGTCGCTGTCAATTATCGCCAGCGGTCGGCCGCGCTCGTCCATGAAGGCATATCGATCCCATGCGCGGGCGCTGACGATCGGGTGCTTAAGAATCGGAGCGCTCTCCGGGTCATGTTCGATCTGATCTTCTCTCATCACCGTGCTCCTTCGGGCCTGATCCCGTTCGGGAGCGTGCCGCCTTTCACACCGAATCTCACGAGCCGCAGGACCAGCACCGGCACCTCGTGCGCATTGACCTCGACCACCGCGCTGGCAACGCCCGCCAGCAATTCTTCGTTGACCCGCACCAGCGGTCGCTCACCCGAGAGGTCCAGTTCGGCCACGCGGCCCGCCATCGCGTAACTGATCGTCGTGCTCGCCATCATCGTCCTCCGCCAGAAAATCGGCCATCGTGTCGAAGCACAGCTCGCGCAGGCCGCTGATGCGTGTTTCGTTCCAGCCAGCCGCGATGCGCAGCTTCGAGAGAGCGTCGGACGGGTAATTGATCCGCTCGTAATGAAACTCGATTTGCGTCTGCGCATCGCGATCTCGACTGCCGTGCGCAATCTTTACGCGGACACCATTGTCTGCACTAACCCGCGCTGGCCCGACGCGCAGGACGCAGACTATGCGCGGGCGAAACTCGCGCGCGCACCGGCGCTTTTTCTCGAGGACTGATTACACGCGACGACGTTACCATCAAAGAAACTGTGCAAGGTATGCGCTGAGTGGCGAAGTGATAGACCAACGTCAGTCGTCCCCGTTCTCGTCATCTGCCTCGACGTAGGAATTCAAATAAGAGGCGATGACGTCGCCGTGGCACGCCAGAGGTTTGCAGAAGCAACCAAGTCGGTAGCCCCTAAGAGAAAGCAATGCTGCATGCTTCTCGGGGTCGGGAAGAATTTCTTTTTCAAAATACTCGCGGTACTTGTCGATTGCTTCTTCGCGGCTAAGTCCGCCTGGACCGTGCCCGATCTTGAATGGGTTTCCCCACGGTCCACCGCGACCTATCGAAATGTCGAACTCTTCCTTGGTCTGGTTTCGCACAGTAGTTATGCGTAGCGGGATGATGCGTGTACTTTTCTTTAGCAGCCGCGCGAAGTAAATGATGTCGGTGAGGTCATGTCCGCCCCAAAACACAACAACATGCGTCGCCCCGTCTACCATAGTCTTCGCAGACATACGATTGGATGCTCGTTGATTACGAGCTTGGATCTGCCGTTCGGAGAAGTAATTCGCGGCGATTCCCCGCTCGTCCTGTACGAGCACCACTTCAACATGTGGAAGCGCGCCGGTTATCTTGTCCATTTTTTCGACGAACAAGGCTGCCCCATTAAAGCCCGCCGACAACGCGACCAGCAGCACAGGTTTGCTCAAAGCGTTCATAAGCGTGCTTCAGAAAAGATGGGACACTTTGAGCCTATTGTCCCATCGCGAATTTAGATACTCGACCGCAAGACGGCGGTGGCAGTGGTGAGGCTTGTCTTCACTGCATAGAAGGCAACCGTGATCAAACAGGGCAATATCTAGGTTGCTCTCCACGCGACGCTTGGCAAGCAACTCCGTGTATGCGTTGGCGTAGCTATCCCAAGTCAATTTTTTGTCCTGATATTGCTTCAACATCTCTTTTTCTGGAGCAAGGTCGCCCAGTTCTACGAAACTGGCATCCAACAGCTCGGATAGAAAGAACTTCAAATCGGCCTTCTTGGCAAACCCTGCGAGTTGTGATGTGTTGTTCAAGCGAACGTCAAGTAGCGTGCGCACACCAGCCTTGCGCAACAGACCAAAAAACTTCTCGGCTGTCTTGTTCGTAAATCCAATAGTTGACACATCGATGTTCGGCATCTTACTTGACGTCCTCGCTTCGTTATTTTCAGATTAGGTCAATCGAATCACTGCTGCAATCAGCTTGAATCTAAACGAACGGTTATCGCCGCCGACAGTCTTCACTAGCGGTGATGACAGGCTCACCGACAGCATGCAGGGTCCAAGATTATGAACTGCTTCACCTTGAGGCATGAATTCAGCCTCGACCACGGGATCGGTGACTGTAATCCAGTAATGCGTTCCGTTGTACTCGAACCGTCCTTGGCATTTCCGTCTACCCCAGTGGTCGAAGACATGTATAGCGACCTGCGGAACATGAACCAGCAAAAGAGAACCGCCGTGACGATCCGCCTCTTCGGTGAGAATTTGATCGTTCAGCCCAGCACTGGTGTGGCTACCATTCTGGAATAAGGTTGCTGGCGGCTGCATTGCGTTGACCAGACGCTGCCTATCGACCTCATGGCTTTTCACCCAGCGTTGTGTGTTGTCAACCTGCCAGTTTTCAACCTGACAGCCATTAGGCTGAGGTCGGGTTAGGTGAACATCAAGAACATCCAGCACCTGTGCGGACGTTCCGTCTGCATATAACTGTTCAATCGTCAGCAGCGCTTGCTCATGCCCACTACCAACTGGGCGAATCCAACCTCCAAGGCGCTGGCCCCCATCGAGGATTTCGACACCCGCAACGCAATGCTCAGCCCGTTTGCGCGAATTCGCCAAGCAGATAATTCTCTTCATTACCATCGTTTTGCCCCTCTCTCAGGTTCGTTTTTGTGCTTCTGTGATCCCGTATTATGTAACAACTTGTAAGTGCAAGTGTGGATGACGAGGTCCGCGAGTTGTCTTTTTTTCGGTCATGCACCGACGTTTCAGGTTCTTGCAAGCTGATGAAATTTCGTATGTAATTCAGAGTGCTGGCTAGTTGCGTCCAGTGAGACCGTAAGGCCCGCTTCCATCGCCGGAGCGGGCCTTTTCTTCTGGCCATTCGCACCACTCACCAACCGTCGCCACGATCAGGTCGGCACCCACGCCTCGCACAGTCGGGAGCCCGTGGAGGGTCATCCGCGCGCGTCAGCACGGAACCACCCACTTTGTGCGGAATGCCTGCGGCAGGGTCACGTCACCGAGGCAATCGAAGCAGTTAGAGGCCTAGTGGAATTCGCCGTCCCATTTGCACAGTACGCCGCACAACGCCACACGTCGCCTCGCCCGCCAAAAGGGCCCAAGTATTCGTTCCTGCTTGCCATTGACGGCGGTCACGTGGTTCGGTAAGTTCAACCTATCGAAGCAGCTGAGCCACCTGATGTCCGAGGACTACGAGTTAAGCAGGCAAGTGGCAGTAGACCTAGAAGGCACTCGGTATCGAGGACGGTACCGTCATGAGCGGTACCGTCATTGTCTACTTCGAGGACGAGATCAAGTTTGCTAGTCACGACATGAATGGACCAGAGTTGGTGGCTAGGTGGTTGCTGTCGGATTTGGTGCGGCGCTTAGAGTCAAGACGACGAAAAGCACCGGTAGGTAGACATCCTGCAAAGTAGGTGTGTTCACAACTACTACCATCCTTTCCCTGGTTTCGCGCGTCGCATCCATTCTGTGCCGAGGTTTCTCGGCTCCGTAGCCAACCAGTTCGCGGTACCAACTTCAGAAGCTGATCGGCGACAACCGCACTCGTCAGCTACCAGTCTCGAGGGTGAATGGTATGGAACAAGTGCACATACAGCTTACGCCCCCCGTCCTAGCCAACGAGTCAGCACTGTGGTTTTCGGCGTACGGATTCGGCTGGGGATACTGCGGCTACGAGCTCCGATCTGATGTGGTTTGTCAATACCTCGGGGCCGCAAATGACAGCCCGAAGCAATTGTTGCTCGCCTTCCAGCTTGGCAAACCAAGACTTTTAGCGGCTGCGGAGCGCAAGGCGCCGGCGTCCACCGGCGAGCGAGTTGAGATTACTGGCGAGGACCTCTGAGCATCCGATGCGCTGGTAAACGCGGGCAGCCTAAGCAACTTTACGTTGAACGTATGGCTACTTCAGGCACCGCACAAGGAACAGCGGAGCCTGTGGCGCCGCCAATTGAGTTGGCTGTGCATATTCTCAGCCGGACGGCTCCCGGAACAGCATCCTGTCTGCGGCGATCGATGCTATTTTCACCGAGGATTTTGGTGGGCGGCTCCTGAGCTTCGACAGTGATGCGGCGGACGAGTACGCCAGGATTGCGGTGTCGTGCAGAAACGATGGCCGGCCGATCAGGCAGTTGGACGCAATGATCGCTGCTACCTCGCGATCCAGAGGGGCGGCGCGGACCACCCGTAAGGTGAAGGATTTCACTGGGTGCGACCTGGCCGTCATCGATCCGTAGGCGCTGCCCTGAATCGGGATTCGAACCGTCTTTCGGGAGGTTGAAATCGGGAATCGGGCCGTCCCGGACAGCGGAAAAACGAGGCTTTTTGAATATGGGTAGAAGTATGGGTAGCGGAAAGGTGTTTTTTCGGAGCCCTTCTGGTAAAGGCTTTCCGGTCGGTTTGGCATTCCTCCGTCTCCGCCAGTGATGGTGGCGAAACCCCGCAGAGTCTAGGCTCTGCGGGGTTTTTGTTTTTCCGCGGCTTGATTTTGATCTCGCTCGATACTTCAGCGATGTCAGCGGCATTCCCAGCCCTCCAGCGTGTGACCACGTCCTACGTGAATAGGCAGGTCTGCTGATCAATGCATGGCGCCGTTAGCCCGCCACGCTGGTCCGCGGAAAACCGCGCCAGATCCGGCGCGGCAGGCAAGGAGTCCGCATGACTGATCCCGTCGTGCCGCTGACCGAGACCGCCTCGCTTAGAACGCGTGCCGCAATCCCACCATGCCGACGAACTGGGACGGACCCGATGACGGCGTCGTGTTCTGCGAGTCGCCGACCACCGCGACCGCGTCGGCGATGGTCACACCGCTGCCCGACGAGATCAGCGACTTGCCGCCTGCATGCTGATAGGCCTCGAGCGCGTACAGCGTGGTGCGCGTCGACAGGTTGTAGGTTTGTTCGAGCGAGATCTGATGATAGTGCGCCGGATCGCTGATGCCGTTCGCCTTGCTTGCCTGGGTGAAGCTATAGCCGCCGCCGACCGTCACGCTCGGCGTGATCCGGTACGTCGCGATCGCACCGTACGTGTTGAACACGGCCTTGTCGAAGAACAGCGAGCCGTGGCCCGGCGCGTACTGCACATTCGAGTAGTTGAGGCCCACCATCAGATCGTGCCACGTATAGCGACCCGCCGCGGCGAACAGCTGCGCGCTGCGCGCGCTCGCGTAACCGTTGTTGACCGGCGAGTTGATCGCGAAGCTGCCGAGCGCCGCGCTCGTCGAAATGTCCTTCAGCTTCACGTAGCCGGCTGCGAGCGACACGGGCTGGAAGTCATAACGCAGCGCCGCGCTGAACAGGCTGCCGTTCGCGACGCTGCCGGGCACGCCGCCGAGACCATACTGCGCGCTTGCCTGCAGGCCCCCGATCGTCGGCGATAGGTAGGTTACCGAATTATTGAAGCGCAGCGTCGTGTCGAGGGCGTCGAGATCGCCGGGGTGCGCGCCGGTCGCGCCGGTCAGCACGCCGGTCGGTCCGAGCGCGCCGACCATCTGGAAGTAGGGTGTGTACTGGCGGCCGAGCGTCACCGTGCCGTAGCGGTCGTTCGCGAGGCCGACATAGGCCTGGCGATTGAACAGGTAGCCCGCGGTGCTTTGCGCGCCAGTCAGCGAATTGAAGCCGCTCTCGAGCCGGAAGATCGCCTTCGTGCCGCCGCCGAGATCTTCCGAGCCGAGGAAGCCGAACTTGCTCGCCTGCAGGTTGCCCTGGCTCATATAGAAATTCGAATGCCCCTTCTGGTTGCTGGCATAGGCGAACGCATTGTCGACGACGCCATACAGCGTGACGCTGCTTTGCGCCGATGCGCTGGTGGACAACGCGGTGCCCGCGAACGGCAGGCAGCAGAGGACGAACGCGCGGGCGCGCGCGCGCTGGTTTATTTTCATGATTGGGATGTCTCCAGACTGATGGGACGGCCTGATCCCTCAGGCCGGTGCGGTGTGTTGTTCAGTGCGGCACCGAAATCGTCAGGCAGCGCCAGCCGTCCGCGGTGTGATCGGTGACGAGCGTGCCGTTAGCGCAGACGACCGCGCGTGTTTCGCGCATCGGCACGAACACGCGCACGTGCGGCTGCACGCGCGGCATCCATTGCGAACGCTCGAGCGTCACCCGCAAAGTGTTTGCGTCGCCCGTCAGCGTGACGTTCCAGCGGCCTTGCTCGCCGTTGCGCCAGGCTTCGGTCTCGCCGTCGTCCTCGATCGAGCCGCCTTGCGCGGTGCCCGCGTCGGCATACGGAACCGCGAGGAATGCGCGTTCGTCGGCGGGGCGGCCAAAATGCTGCTCGGCAATGTTGAGCGGAATCACGCTGCCTTCACGCAGCAGGAACACCGGCCGCTCGAACGGCGCGGGCAACGTGACGGTCTGGCCGCCGTCGAACGTTTCGCCGCTCCAGTACGACACCCAGCGCGAACCGGCCGGTAGATACACCGCGCGCGTGCTCTGGCCCGGATCGACCACTGGCGCGACCAGCATCGACGAGCCGAGCATCATGTCGTCGCCATCGACGAGGCAGCGCGGATCGTGCGGAAACTCCGCGAACAGCGGCCGCAGCACCGGCTCGTACGCGCTATGCGATTGCCACAGCAGCTCGTAGAGATAAGGGATCAGGCGATAGCGCAGCTTGATCAGGTCTGCCACGTGCCGCGTGACTTCGGGATGCATCCACGGCTCGTTGACGGTGCCGTCGTCGTTCCACGAGTGAATCGAAAAGCGCGGCAGGAAGATGCCGAACGCGACCCAGCGCGCGAACAGCTCCGGCTCCGGGGCCGGACCCGAGAAGCCGCCGATGTCGTGACCGCTATTCGACACGCCCGACATCGCGAGCCCGAGCCCCATCTTCAGATTGAAGCGCAGCGTTTCCCACGACGTGTAGTTGTCGCCCGACCACGTCTGCACGTAGCGATGCATGCCGACGCCGCCCGAGCGCGACACGAGGAACGGGCGCCTGTCAGGCGCGTGCTCGCGCTGCGCGTCGTGCGACGCGCGCATCATCAGCTGCGTCTGCAGCACCTTCGCCTGGTGTGCCGGATACGGCTTGCCGAAGCCGCGCGCGATCGCATGCGGCGACCAGATCTCGAACTCGTTGTTGTCGTTCCAGGTGGCCGCGATGCCGTATTTGAGCAGTGCGTCCTTCACGCGAGCTTTCCACCAGTCGATCGTCGCGGGATTCGTGAAGTCGAGGTACGCGCCGACTTCGTCCCAGAACTGCACCCATGCGGGATCGCCATCGGGCGCTTCGATCAACAGGCCGGCGTGGGCGACGTCGTCGAACGCTGGGTGGTCTTGCAGCAGACACGGCTTGATGTTCGCGCACAGACGCACGCCGTGATCGAGATAGCTCCGCACGAAGCCGTCGATGTCCGGAAACTTGTCGTGATTCCAGTTGAACACGTAGCGCTTCGGCCCGATCGACGTATAGCCCGACGACAGATGAAACGAATCGCACAGCACGTCGTGTTCGCGGCAACGCTCGATGAATTTGCCCATCTGCTTTTGCGCGTCCGGCGCGTCGGTATAGCTCATCGTCGAGCCCGAGTAGCCGAGGCCCCACTTCGGCATCCACGCGGGACGTCCGGTGAGCCACGTGAAGCGGCGCACCGCGTCGAGCGGCGAGCCGGGCGATGCGATGAAGTAGTAGTCGAGATCGCCATGCTCGGCGATGAAGTGCCGATAGTGACCGTGATAGTTGTCGAGCTCGCGGCCCATGTCGAAGCGGCAATCGGCGAGCGTGTCGTAGAACAGGCCGAAGCCGGTCGACGTCTGCGGCTGCCACGTCACGCAGAACGGGATGTGCTTGTACAGCGGGTCCGTGGTGCGCGCGCTGTAGCCCATCGCGTCGATGTTGCGCATCTCGTAGCTTTGCCGCGCGCGATCGAGCGAGCCGGCACGCTCGCCGAGGCCCACGTACATTTCGTCGCGGCGCCGCTCGACGTAGTGATAGACGCGCGAGTCCCACCAGCCGAAGTTGTACGCCTGGGTCTTGCGATCGCTCATCACGCGATGCCATGTGCCTTCGTGAAGGATGTCCCAGGCGCAGGCGCCGCCTTCGAGCGCCACGCTCACGCGCACGCGCGCCGTTTCGATCACGATGTGACCGGCTGCTTCGTTCACCGTGAACGGCGGCGGCGTGAAGCCGCTCAGGTCGCGGCGCTCGCGGCCTTCGAGCGGCACGTCGTCCATCCCGGGCGCGATCGCCCATGTGCGCGGGCCGCGCGTTTCGCCGTCCGGCAGCACGAGCACGCGGATGATGTCCTCGGCGAGCACGAACAGCTCGATGCGGCAATTCGGCTGCGCGCTTAGCACGACCGGGTTGGCCGCCGGGTTGCCAGCGTGGGGGACGAGCGCGAAGCGCGGCGGATGTTTGAGATTGATCTGTGAACGCATGATGAGTCTTCGAGGAAGGTCAGGCAGCAGTGTTGACGCTCAGTTCGGCGCGGCGCGCGCGGCCGTGGCGCGGCACACCGCGCATCAGGATGATCAGCAGCGTCGCGCCGATGATGTCGAATGCGCCGAGCGCACCGAACAGCGGCGTGTAGCCGATCGAATCGGCGAGCGCGCCGACCATCAGGGAGAAGCCGAGGCCGCCGATCCACGCGGCCATGCCCGCGAAGCCGGCGACGGTGCCGACTTCGCCCGGATCGAATACGTCGGCGGCGAGCGTGTTGACGAGCGCCGAGATCATCTGGTGCGCGAAGCCGCCGACGCAGAAGAGGGCGATGGCCTGGTAGGGCGACGCGACGAGACCGATCGATGCCGGCCCGATCATCATCAGCGCGCCGAGCACGACGCCCGAGATGCGCGACCAGATCAGCGGCACGCGAAAATGCTTCATCAGGAATGGCGACAGATAGCCCCCGAACAGACCGCCCAGGTCCGCGGCTAGAAACGGCAGCCACGCGAACATCGCGATCTGCTTCAGATCCATATGACGCTGCGTGGCGAGATAGAGCGGAATCCAGAAGCTGAACGTCTGCCACGCGGGCTCGGCGAAAAAGCGCGCTTGCGCGATCGCCCAGAAGCGGCGCGTGCGCAGCACTTCACGCACGCTCGCGCGGCGCGCGGCGCGCGGTGCCTGGCCTTCGACGATCGCGGCGCGCTCGGCATCGCTCACGCGCTTGTGCTCGGCGGGCGAGCGGTACAGCACGAACCATGCGGCGGCCCACACGAAGCCGAGCGCGCCAGTCACCGCGAACGCGCTCTGCCAGCCGTAGCGCAGCGACAGGAAAACGACGAGCGGCGGCGCGAGCAGCGAGCCGAGCGAGGTGCCCGCATTGAAATAGCCGACCGCGACGGATTTCTCGCGATCGGGAAACCATTCGGCGACGACCTTCATGCCGGCCGGAATCGCGACCGCTTCGGACAGGCCCATGAAGCCGCGCAGCGCCGCGAGCGAAAACCAGCTGCCCGCGAAACCGTGGAACACGCCGGTCAGCGACCACAGGCACGCGAACAGCGCGAAGCCGAGGCGCAGGCCGATCAGATCGATGATCAGGCCGCAGACGGGCTGCATCACCGTATAGCCGACCTGGAACGCGCCGACCACGTACGAGTACTGCCGCGTGTTCATGTGCAGCAGTTTCATCAGTTCGGGCGCCATCACGCCGAGCGCGTTGCGCGACAGATAGTTGACGATCGTCCCAACGCACACGAGGGCGATGATCCACCAGCGCAATCCCTTGATCGTTTTCAAAATCAGTCTCCGTGGCGCATTGAGCGGTTGCTTCCGACGCAGTGCTCGGGTATGCGCGAATTCGAACATTTATTGATTTTCAATGGCAGTCATCCTATCACTTGGAATCGACCTGGATATCCGGGAAAACCATAGTTGTTGCCATGTTTTTCCTTGATTTTTCGGGATAATTTGATATTTATTTGCCTGGTATCGGAGTGGTGATCGGATGACTATGGTGAAAAATATCGAACAGATATGTTCTTTCGAACTTTAAAATGTTCGTTTTCGGGATGTCAGCCAGGCCGCGAGCCGGCGCCCGCGCGGAGGGTGCTTTTTCACCGCCGTCTGGCGTGTGTAACCAGACATTACGCCGCCGCCGGCGAGGCGATTTTCAGCATCAGTTATTACAAAGTTGAAATACGCGTGTTGCTGCCTTTGCGTTATATTTCCGCCAACAAAACATGTTCCTACAAAGGTGATCAATGAAGTCCGCTCGTCTTGTTCCGCTTGTGTTCGGCGTGTTGACGTTGGCTGCATCGGGTGCCGCGATGGCCGCGGGGCTCAACGTCGGGGTCAATATCGGCATTCCCGCGCCGGTCTACGTCACACCGGCGCCGGTCTACGCACCGCCGCCGCCGCCGCCGCCGCCCGTCGTCTATCAGCCGGCTCCCGTGTACTACGGCGGTCCGCAAATCGTGATCGGCTGGCATGGCGACCGTTACTGGGACGGCCATCGCTACTGGGCGCGCAACGACTGGTATCGCCACCATCCGCCGGGCCGCGGCGACTATGCGCGCGGTCACTACGACCAACATCGCGGCTGGCACTGAGTCGCCATTGCGTCAGCGCTGAAGCGCGCCAACCGGCCGCAGCGATGACAGAACCGCCCTTGGAGGGCGGTTTTGTTTTTTGTGCTGAAACATCCGTCGCTGACGCATTTCGTCGCAGTCGCCCGCCAGATCGCGCAAGCTAATTGGGTAGAATCCCCCACATCGCCACTGCCCATTTACCAGCACGACTCCATGACAACTGGCTCGCGACGGGTTCAAACGCCTGAGGGACTTCGACACAGCGTGATCCACGGACCCTTGCGCGCCGCGCTCGCCGTCGCGTTGCTGTGCGCGAGTCTGCTCGTCGCGCCGCACGCGCATGCCGCGCATGCGATCGCGCAATACGGCGAGCCCAAATATCCGGCCGGCTTCAAGCACTTCGACTACGTCAATCCCGATGCGCCGAAAGGCGGCACGCTCGTGCTCGCGAACCCGAGCCGTCTAACGAGCTTCGACAAGTTCAATCCGTTCACTCTGCGTGGCAATGCGGCGCCCGGCCTCGAATCGATGTTCGAGAGCCTGACGATCGGCAGCAGCGACGAAGTCGCGTCCGCCTACGGGCTGCTCGCCGACGACATCGTCGTCGCGCCCGACGGTCTGTCGGTCACGTTCCACATCAATCCGCGCGCGCGCTTTTCGAACGGCGACCCTGTGACCGCCGACGACGTCAAGTTCTCTCTCGACACGCTGAAGAGCCCGCAGGCCGCGCCGCAGTTCGCATCGCTTTTCAGCGAGATCAAGCGTGCGGTCGTCGTCGATCCGGCCACGGTGCGCTTCGAGTTTCGCGAGCGCAATCGCGAGTTGCCGCTGCTCGCGGGCAGCATGCCGGTGTTCTCGCGCAAGTGGGGGATGAAGCCCGACGGCAGCCGCGTTCCGTTCGACCAGCTCGCATTCGAAAAGCCAATCGGCAGCGGGCCGTATCTGATCGACAGCTACGACAACGGCCGCACGATCACGTTCAAACGCGACCCGCACTATTGGGGCGCCGATCTGCCGGTGCGCGTCGGCATGAACAACTTCGATCGCATCGTCTACAAGCTGTATGCCGATAGCACCGCGCGGCTCGAGGCGTTCAAGGCTGGCGAGTACGACGCGCTGGTCGAATACATCGCGCGCAACTGGGTGCGGCGCGACGTCGGCAAGAAGTTCGACAGTGGCGAGTTGATCAAGCGCGAGTTTGCGCAGCACAACGGCACCGGCATGCAGGGCTTTTTCCTGAACACGCGCCGGCCGCTGTTCCAGGATGTGCGGGTGCGCAAGGCGCTCGATCTCGCGCTCGACTTTCAGTGGCTGAACCGCCAGCTGTTTTTCAACCAGTACACGCGCATCGACAGCTATTTCGCCAACACCGAATGGCAGGCGAAGGGGCTGCCTTCGCCTGGCGAGCTCGCGCTGCTGGAGCCGTTTCGCGCCCAACTCGACCCAGCGGTATTCGGGCCGCCGCCGAAGCAGCCCGATACCGATCCGCCCGGCTCGCTGCGCGCGAATCTGCTGCAGGCGCGCGATCTGCTGCAGCAGGCCGGCTGGACCTATCGTGACGGCGCGCTGCGCAACGCGAAGGGCGAGCCGTTCCAGTTCGAGATACTCGACGACTCGGGTTCGGCCTCGTCGATGGAGCCGATCATCGCGACCTTCACGCGCAATCTGCAAAAGCTCGGCATTACCGCGAACTTCCGCACCACCGACTTCGCGGTCTATCAGAAGCGGCTCGACGCATTCGACTTCGACGTGACGACGATTCGCATGCCTGACGTGCAGGTGCCGGGCTCCGAGCAGATCACCCGCTTCGGCAGCAAGGCCGCCGATACCCCCGGCTCGGACAACGCGATCGGCCTGAAGTCGCCGGCCGTCGACGCGGTGCTCGACGCGCTCGTGCATGCGCAAACGCGCGAGCAGCTGACCGATGCCGCGCACGCGCTCGATCGTCTGCTGACGCATGGCTACTATGTGGTGCCGCACTGGTACAGCGGCACGCATCGCGTCGCGTTCAAGCGCGGGCTCGCGTGGCCGAAGACGCTGCCGCTGTACTATGGCGCGGAGGGCTGGATCACGACGATGTGGTGGTACGAGGATCCGCGGGCGCGCACGCCCACGCCCACGGGCAGCGCCGACTGATCCGCAGATCCATCGCCCCCACCAACGCCTTCGCACCAGGAACACCGCCTATGTGGAGCTACATCCTCAAACGCCTGCTGCTGATGATCCCGACGCTGCTCGGCGTGCTGACGCTGACCTTCGTCGTGATCCAGTTCGTGCCGGGTGGCCCCGTCGAGCAGATGCAGCACGAGTTGCGCAAGGGCGCGGAGGGCGCCTCGCCGTTCGGGCTGCGCTCGCATAGCGGCGTCGACGCGCAACAGGTCGCGCAACTGAGGCAGTTGTACGGTTTCGACAAGCCGCCGCTGCAACGCTACGTGCTGATGCTCAAGCGCTTCGCCACCTTCGATCTCGGTCAGAGCTATTTCCGTCATCAGAGCGTGTGGTCGCTGATCGTGTCGAAGCTGCCGGTGTCGATCAGCATCGGCCTGTGGACGTTCTTTCTCACCTATCTGATATCGGTGCCGCTCGGCATCGCGAAGGCGGTGCGCAACGGCTCGCACTTCGATATCGCGACGAGCCTCGTCGTGCTGGTCGGCTACGCGATTCCGGGCTTCGTGCTCGGCGTGCTGCTGCTCGTGCTGTTCGGCGGTGGCACGTTCCTGCAGCTGTTTCCGCTGCGCAACCTCACTTCCGACAACTGGGACCAGTTGAGCCTCGTCGGCAAGATCCTCGACTATCTATGGCATATCACGCTGCCGATCACGGCGTCGGTGGTGGGCAGCTTCGCGGTCGTCACGATGCTGACGAAAAACGCGTTCCTCGACGAAATCCGCAAGCAGTACGTGCTGACCGCGCGTGCCAAAGGTTTGTCCGAGCGGCGCGTGTTGTGGAAACACGTGTTTCGCAATGCGCTGCTGCCGCTGATCGTCAATTTCCCGGGCGCGTTCATCGGCGCGTTCTTCACCGGCAGCCTGCTGATCGAAACGCTGTTCTCGCTCGACGGGCTCGGGTTGCTGTCGTATGAATCGGTGATGCGGCGGGACTATCCGGTCGTGCTCGGCACGTTGTATCTGTTCACGCTGATCGGCCTCGTCACGCGGCTGATCTCCGACCTTTGCTATGTGTGGGTCGATCCCCGGATCCAATTCGAACAACTGGAGCGCTGATGAATCGAGCCCGCCTTTCCGCCGACGCGGCGGCGCGCACCGAACCCGCGCGGGCACTGATGTCGCCGTCGCCGGCGCGTCGCGTGTGGCAGCGTTTTCGCCGGCAGCGTCTCGGCTACTGGAGCCTGATCATCTTCGTCGTCGCGTTTGCGGCGAGCCTCGTGGGGCCGCTGTGGTCGAACGACAAGCCGGTCGTCGTGCGCTACGACGGCCATCTGTATTTCCCGCTCGTCGAGACCTACGCCGAGACCACCTTCGGTGGCGACTTCCCCACGCCGACCGATTATCTCGACCCGTACATCCGTCACCGCTTCGATGCGCCGGGCAACTTCGCGCTGTATCCGCCCAATCACTACTACTACGACACGCTCAATTACTTTTCGAAGGCGCCCAACCCGGCGCCACCGTCGCGCGAGAACTGGCTCGGCACCGACGACCGCGGCCGCGATCTGTTCGCGCGTCTGCTGTACGGCTTCGGCGTGTCGGTCGTGTTCGGCCTCGTGCTGACCGTGATCAGCACGATCGTCGGCATCGCCGCGGGGGCGGTGCAAGGTTACTTCGGCGGGCGAACGGACATCGTCGGGCAGCGTCTGATCGAGATCTGGAACGCGATGCCGCAGCTCTATCTGCTGATCATCTTTTCATCGATCTTCGAGCGCAGCTTCGCTCTTTTGATCGTGCTGCTGTCGCTGTTCAACTGGATCGGCCTGTCCGACTACGTGCGCGCCGAGTTCCTGCGCAATCGCCAGCAGGACTACGTGCGCGCCGCGCGCGCGATGGGCCTGTCGCATTGGCAGATCATGTGGCGTCACGTGTTGCCGAACAGTCTGACGCCGGTCATCACGTTCCTGCCGTTCAGCATGAGCAGCGCGATTCTCGCGCTGACGAGTCTCGACTTCCTCGGCCTCGGCGTGCCGCCGCCTACGCCGAGCCTGGGCGAACTGCTCGCTCAGGGCAAGGCGAATCTCGACGCGTGGTGGATCTCGGTGTCGACCTTCGGCGTGCTGGTGGCGATGCTGCTGTTATTGACCTTCATGGGCGACGCGCTGCGCAACGCGCTCGACACGCGTATCTCCGATGCGATACACGCCGGAGGTGGTCAATGAGCGCGCTGCCGCAAATCGATCCGCAATCGACGGACACGCCGCTGCTCGAACTCGACCATCTGCGTGTCGCGTTCGGCGACACGGTGGCCGTCGACGACGTCACGCTCGCGATCGCGCGCGGTGAACGCGTCGCGCTCGTCGGCGAGTCGGGCTCGGGCAAGAGCGTGACCGCGCTGTCGGTGCTGCGCCTGCTGAACGACGCACAGGTGAGCGGGGCGATCCGCTTCGATGGCAAAGATCTGCTCGCGAAGAGCGAGCGTGCGATGCGTGGCCTGCGCGGCTCGGACATCGCGATGATCTTCCAGGAACCGATGACCGCGCTCAATCCGCTGTATACGATCGGCGACCAGATTGCGGAAACGATCGTCGTGCATGACGGCGTCAGCGCGACCGAAGCGTTCAGGCGGGCGGTCGCGCTGATCGCGCGCACCGGCATCACCGAGCCGGAGAAGCGCATCAACAGCTACCCGCATCAGCTGTCGGGCGGGCAGCGGCAGCGCGCGATGATCGCGATGGCGCTCGCCTGCCGGCCGCGCCTGTTGCTCGCCGACGAGCCGACCACCGCGCTCGACGTGACGATTCGCGCGCAAATCGTCGAGCTTCTGCTGGAACTGCAGCGCGACGAAGCACAAAAGCGCGGCATGGCCGTGCTGCTGATCACGCACGACCTGAACCTCGTGCGTCACTTCGCGCAGCGCGTCGCGGTGATGGAGCGAGGCGTGCTGGTCGAAACCGGCACGGTCGAGCAGGTGTTCGAGGCGCCGCGCCATCCGTATACCCAGCGGCTGCTCGCGAGCCGGCCGCAGCGCGAGGTCGTGCCGGTGCTGCCGATCTCGCCGGTGCTGCTCGAAGCGCGCGACGTGGCGGTCGACTTCAGAACGAAGCTGCCCGGCGCGCGTGGCTGGTTCGGCGCGGGGCGGTTTCGCGCGGTAGACGCGGCGAACGTGTCGGTGCGCCAGGGCGAGACGCTCGGGATCGTCGGTGAATCGGGATCGGGCAAGTCGACGCTCGCGATGGCACTGCTCGGTCTGCAGCGCACCGCGCATGGCGAGATCCAGTTTCAGGGCAGGGCGCTCGCGAGCTATCGCGGCGCCGAAAAGACCGCGCTGCGCTCGAATATGCAGGTCGTCTTTCAGGACCCTTTTAGTTCGCTTTCGCCGCGGCAGACGATCGAACGGATCGTCGGTGAGGGGCTCGCGCTGCATCGGCCGCAGATGACTCCGCAGGCGCGGCGCGACAAGGTCGTCGCGGTGCTGCGCGAAGTCGGCATCGACCGGACCGCGCTGTATCGCTATCCGCATGAATTTTCGGGCGGGCAGCGGCAGCGCATCGCGATCGCGCGCGCGCTGGTACTGGAGCCGCGCGTGCTGATCCTCGACGAACCGACCAGCGCGCTCGACGTATCGATCCAGCAGCAGGTGCTCAAGCTGCTCACCGGTTTGCAGCACAAATACAACCTCGGCTTCGTGTTCATCAGCCACGACCTGGCAGTGATCGGTGCGATGGCGCACCGAGTCGTGGTGATGCAAAACGGATCGATCGTCGAGACCGGCGAAGTCGAGAAAATTTTTGCTGCGCCCGCGCATCCTTACACGCGAAAGCTGCTGAAAGCGGCGCTTGATCGTTGATTTTTCACCCTTTCCCCAATTGAGTGCGTCTGCCGATTGATTTTTCCTATTCCTTTTGACAGGCAAATACTTACTGGCTAGTATCGAGCAAACTTTTTTTCTAGACCCCTGATTTTTTGGCAAAAACTACCGACCAATGCAGCACAGAAACTTCACCCAGGCTTGCACGCGCGTCGTCGCCGGGATGTTCATTGGCGTCTTGATGGCAGCAGCTCCCGGCGCGTTCGCCGACGAAGTAAGCGGTTTTAATCAGAATGTCTCATATCCGACCACCAACGGCTCGGATCCTCTCTCCCTTCTCACTCCCCAAACCAAGGCCGCCGGCAGCGCAGGCGGCAGCGCCAAATCGTTCCTGTCGGGCATGGCGGGCAAAGCGGGCGACGTGGTGGTCGGCGCGTTGAACATGATCGGCGTTCGCTACCGTTGGGGCGGCAATACGCCTGATTCGGGGCTCGATTGCAGCGGTTTCGTGCGCTACGTGTTCCAGGACACGCTCGGTCTCGCGCTGCCGCGCCGTGCCGAGGAAATGAGCCGCCTGGGCGAGAAGGTGCGGGTAAGCGACCTGAAGCCGGGCGATCTGGTGTTCTTCAATACGATGCGCCGCACGTTCTCGCACGTCGGCATCTATATCGGCGACAACAAGTTCGTGCACTCGCCGTCCACCGGCAGCACGATCCGCGTCGACGACATGGATGACGGCTACTGGGAAAAGCGCTTTACGGGTGCGCGTCGGATCGAGACCTCGTATCAGGCCGACGATCTGCGCAAGCGCGTGACCGCGACGATCGGCGGGAATAACTGATTCGGCGCCAGGCCTGGCGATAAAAAAGCCTGCTTCGTTCGAAGCAGGCTTTTCGCGTTTGATGCGCGCATTTTTGCCAGGGCGACGCACAGCGACTGTGCGTCGCCGGGCTTTCAGGCTCCCATGCGCCGCGCGGCGAGCTTGCGCTGCAACTCCGGCATCATCTTCGCGACCGCTTCCTCGCCGGCGAGGATCGCGGCGTTGCGCTGTGAGAAATCGCTGCCGCTCATCGCCGCGAGATTCGGCCGGATCACCACGTCGGCGTACTTGTCGAGCTCGTAGGCCTTGATCGTCTGGCCCATGATCGTGAAGGTCTGCATCAACACGTCGAACGAGCTTGCCGTGACGCCGTTTTCCGGTCGCTGGGAGATATCGACGGCGATCACGAAATCCGCGCCCATCTTGCGCGCGAACGACGCCGGTACCGGACTCACGAGACCCCCATCCACGTACTCGTGACCGCCGATCTTCACCGGCTCGAAAATCGACGGCACGCTGCACGACGCGCGCACCGCGATGCCGGTGTTGCCACGCTGGAACAGGATCGGCTGGCCGGTTTGCAGATCGGTCGCGACCACGCCGAGCGGCCTCGCCATCTTCTCGATCGGGCGGTTGTTCAGCGTCGTGTTCAGGTAGTTCTGCAGCGCGACGCCCTGCAGGAAGCCGCGCGTACGAAACGGCATCGCCCAGTCGCTGATCGACGCTTCGTCCATCGACAGCGCGAGCTTGTTCAGCGCGAAGCCGTTCATGCCCGACGCGTACAGCGCGCCGACGACGGAGCCGGCGCTCGTGCCGGCAATCAGGTCGATCTGGATATTGCGCGCCTCGAGAGCCTTGATGACGCCGATGTGCGCAAAGCCGCGCGCGGCGCCGCCGCCGAGAGCGAGCGCGACGCGAACCGGCTTCTGTTGCGCTTTTTCAGGCGGCGGGGGAACGGCGGACGTCGCGGTGATCGGCGCGCCATCGAGTTTGCCGGCGGTCGTGGTGCAGGCGGCAAGCACCGCGGATGCGGCCGCCAGCGAAAAGCTGCGGCGGCTCAAGTTCGGGGATGAGGGTTTCAACGAGTTCTCCAGCAACGGCGCGCGCGACGCGAGCGGTGTCGCGCGCGCCGCGATCAGGCTGAGGTCAGCCCGGGCGGATCGCCGGCGGCGATTGCGCGCGCTTGCAGCGTTGTTCGCTCCGTATCGGATCGATGTGCGGTAAGCCCGCATCGCAGCGCGCGCACATCTTAATGCAAACGATCGGCTCGCGCGGTCCGCTGTAATGAAACGTTGCAGAGGAAGTATTCGGAACTGATGCGGCGCTTTTTCAAGATGAGTTGGGCGGGCGCTGGGAAGGTGTGTACGCAGATGTCCGGACGCCGTTCGCCCATGCGCCTTAGGCCGTTCGGACGAGGGCGGCAACCCGCGTGCGGAAGGTATAATTCGGCTCTTGCACTTATTCCCTCGTGGCCGTGCGCGACGTCGCGCGCAGCATGGGCACGCTCCGCTGCCGCGCTTCGCAGCCATGTTCGCCTGAGCGCCGGCGCCTGTTTTCCGAGTAACCGCTAATGACCACCTCCGTTCGTACCCGTTTCGCACCGAGTCCCACCGGCTTCATCCACCTGGGCAACATCCGCTCCGCGCTGTATCCGTGGGCGTTCGCGCGCAAGATGAAAGGGACCTTCGTGCTGCGGGTCGAGGACACCGACCTCGAGCGCTCCACGACCGAATCCGTCGACGCGATTCTCGAAGGCATGGCGTGGCTTGGCCTCGATTTCGACGAAGGCCCGTTCTACCAGATGCAGCGCATGGACCGGTACCGCGAAGTGCTGAAGCAGATGCAGGAGGCGGGGCTCGTCTATCCGTGCTACATGTCGACCGAAGAGCTCGACGCGCTGCGCGAGCGCCAGCGCGAAGCAGGCGAAAAGCCGCGCTACGACGGCACGTGGCGCCCGGAGCCGGGCAAGGTGCTGCCGGAGCCGCCCGTGGGCGCGAAGCCGGTGCTAAGGTTTCGCAATCCGCTGACCGGCGTGGTCGCGTGGGACGACGCGGTGAAAGGCCGCATCGAAATCTCGAACGAAGAACTCGACGACCTCGTGATCGCGCGTCCGGACGGCACGCCGACGTATAACTTCTGCGTCGTCGTCGACGATCTCGACATGCGCATCACTCACGTGATTCGTGGCGACGACCACGTCAACAACACGCCGCGCCAGATCAACATACTGAGCGCGCTCGGTGGCGAGCCGCCGGTGTATGCACACCTGCCGACCGTGCTGAACGAGCAGGGCGAGAAGATGAGCAAGCGCCACGGCGCAATGAGCGTGATGGGTTATCGCGATGCGGGGTATCTGCCGGAAGCGGTCGTCAACTATCTGGCGCGCCTCGGCTGGTCGCATGGTGACGCGGAGATTTTCACGCGCGAGCAGTTCGTCGAGTGGTTCGATCTCGAGCACCTCGGCAAGTCGCCGGCGCAGTACGACCATGACAAGCTGAACTGGCTCAACGCGCACTACATCAAGGAAGCCGACAACGCACGCCTCGCCGAACTGGTGAAACCGTTCTTCACGGAGCTCGGCATCGACGAAGCCACACTCGCCCAAGGTCCGGATCTGACGGGCGTGGTGGGCCTGATGAAGGATCGGGCGTCGACCGTGAAGGAGATCGCGCAGAACGCCGCGATGTTCTATCGCACCCCGGCGCCCGACGCTGAGTCGCTTGCACAGCACGTCACCGACGCGGTTCGTCCGGCGCTCGCTGATCTGGTCGCTGCATTGAATACGGTCGAATGGACCAAGGAGGCGATCGCCGCCGCGCTGAAAGCGACGCTCGGCACGCACAAGCTGAAGATGCCGCAGCTCGCGATGCCGGTGCGTCTGCTGGTGGCGGGTACGACGCATACACCGTCGATCGATAGCGTGCTGATGCTGTTCGGTCGCGACGTCGTCGTTAGCCGCATCGAAAAAGCGCTTGGCTAATCCGTTGGCGGCGTGTCAGAGGTTTCGCATGCCTCCGGAGAAAATTCGAATGTAATTGCTCAAAGGGTATTTACAAAGCGCAGATCGCCCTCTAAAATCTCGTTTCTCTGATGTGCGCGGGGGTATAGCTCAGCTGGGAGAGCGCTTGCATGGCATGCAAGAGGTCAGCGGTTCGATCCCGCTTACCTCCACCAACAGAGCAGAGAGGTGAAAGTGGTTAAGAAGTCTGATGGTTGTAGAAAAAAGACTTCACAAATCGCTGAAATGTAGTTAAAGTGGCGGTCTTCGCTGTTGACCAGAAAATGGCTTGGCGAATTAACTGAAAAGTTAGCGCAAGTTGATCTAGTCAAAAGCGAATTGAGACGGATCTGAAAAGATTTTGTCCCCTTCGTCTAGAGGCCTAGGACATCACCCTTTCACGGTGAGTACAGGGGTTCGAATCCCCTAGGGGACGCCAAACATCAGCGTCGCTTTAGTATTCGAGTAGTAGAGCAGCGCAGCTTGCAGAGAATTAACCGACGTTCGCAAGCAGGGTGTAAAGACTGGAGTGGTAGTTCAGTTGGTTAGAATACCGGCCTGTCACGCCGGGGGTCGCGGGTTCGAGTCCCGTCCACTCCGCCAGACAAAGCCCGTTCACACATACTTGAACGGGCTTTTTCATTAAAGGTGTAAGCGGTACGTTGTCCCCTTCGTCTAGAGGCCTAGGACATCACCCTTTCACGGTGAGTACAGGGGTTCGAATCCCCTAGGGGACGCCAGAACATCGGCGTCGTTCGGTTGGAAGTTTGAACGGTGCAGCAGGCTGAGAGTATGGCTCGCAGGCTGCGATGCAAAATCTGGAGCGGTAGTTCAGTTGGTTAGAATACCGGCCTGTCACGCCGGGGGTCGCGGGTTCGAGCCCCGTCCGCTCCGCCAGATTTGAGAAAGCCCACTTCGCAAGAAGTGGGCTTTTTTTATTGTGCGCCCAGTATGGGCGCATTCCTGCGAGTGCAAGTCCCGCCATAAGCTGGTCACAGCGAATGAAGTGAAGTGCAACTGCATGACGGCGGCCGAATGTGGGAAGCAAGCGTGGAGCGTAAGTCGCGAGCCGATAAACAAGAACCGCATAGAAGGCGTTGCCAAGCAGGGCGGCCGGGTAATAGACCGCGAAGCTCTCGTGACCAGGGCGAAGCGGCGTAAATGCGGCGGCTGTGCCATGAAGGAGTGCGCTCTTACCTGGGGAGATCTCGCCTCATGCCTGAAAGGGCGACGGCGTCGAGCCGGAGCGAGAAGTCAGCAGAGGCCGTAAGTAGTCACAGGACAGGTCGGTGAGACTGGAACTGGTGATGAGGGGCCAAACGGGAGGGCGTGTCCAGCGCCATGACGTGGTGGACAAGGACTGGAACGGCGCGGCCACTGCTTCGTGCGCTGTGCCGACGATGCGAACGTGTATGTCCGCAGCCGTCGTGCTGGTGAGCGGGTGATGGCGCCCGCGCATAGGACCGTAACCGCTCCGTTTCTACTGCCGTTGCCGACCGCCTCCCGGAAGGCTCGGGACAAACAGCCATTGCCAGCGCGCGCGGCCTGTTTTACCGTTTATCCGACTCATCCTCGCGGTCCTGCCATGTTCGATCCCACCGAAGCTCCGTCACCGTTTCATCTGCGCACGGCCAGCATGGACGATTTCGAGTTTGCCGAGGCGCTGACCCGCAACAACATGGGCGGCTACTATCGCCGGCATCATCTGGTGTGGCGCAGCGATCTGTTTCTCGGCAGTTGGCGCGAATCGGAGAATTTCATTCTCGAAGTGGATGGCGTGCCGATGGGCGTGCTGCGTATCACCGAGGAGGGTGATTCGCTGCATATCCGCGACGTGCAGATCGCCGAAGGATATCGTCGGCTTGGCGCCGGTACGTTTCTGCTCGACATCTCGCATCAATGGGCGCGCGAGCGCGGGCTGCGCGAGTTGCAGTTGCGCGTGTTCGTCGACAATCCGGCGGCGCGGCTCTATCAGCGCAAGGGCTATAAGCTCGCCGGGCCGCGGCTCGCGCAGCTAGGCGCAATCCGTCATCTGGCGCGGCGGGTTTGAGGCGTGCCCCGCATTGGATGGCCGACGCGCAGCGCTAGTTGTCGCCATTCACCGCTCGGCGACGTCCGTCGAACCGGCTTGATCCTGTGCCGTTTCATCGTCCGCTTGCGCGTCATCATGCTCGCCGTTGCTCGCGCGATGCTCGGCGCCTCGCTCGATAAACGCGCGTGGACTCGCGCCGAACGCACGCCGGAACATCGCGGAGAAGGCGCTCTGGCTCTGATAGCCCAGTTCCTGCGCGACGTGCGACAGCGGTCGTCCCTGGCTCAACAATGGAATGGCGCGCGCGAGAATCGCCTGCTGACGCCACTGCGAAAAACTCACACCCAGCTCCTGGCGGAACAGCCGCGCGATCGTGCGCGTGCTCGCGCCCACCGTCGATGCCCACTGCTCGAGCGACTCGCCATGCATCGGGTCGGCGATCACGGCCTCGCACAGCGCGCGCAGGCGCTTTTCGCTGGGCATCGGCACGGACAGCGGCAACGGCTCGGAGCGCGTCAGTTCATCGAGCGCGAGCGCGCCGAGCAGTTGCTCGCGCGCGGCGGACAGGCCAGCCGTATCGAGCGCGGCAATCACCTCGCGCAACAGGTTCGATACTTCGACGACGCGCGGCGTATCGAGCCCGGCCGGCACCGTACTCTCGGTGATGTACAGCGTGCGCAGGAACGCATCCTCGACGGCGACCACTTCGTGCGTCACATGCGGCGGCAACCAGATTGCGCGCGATGGCGGCACCATCCATGTCGTGCCCGTCGTTGCGACCCGCAGCACGCCGCGCGACGCATACGCGACCTGCGCCCAGGCATGCGTATGACGCGCGATATGCCAGCCCGCCGGCATTGGCCGCGAGCGCACGCGGATCGGATGCATCTCGTTCGGCGCGAACTCGGGCGGTATGTCGGCGAAACGCACGCGGCTCAACAAGTCGGAGTCGGAGGACGAGGTCATGGCAAGGTCGGTTCGGATCATGGAGCTGGCAACGGCGAAGCGCGGTCGAGGCCATTCACCGCCGCGGGCATCAAGCATTGTAGGCCGTGCCCAGTTTCTGTTGCCGACGGGCCGCCGTTGCATAATGTCCCGATGGCCCCCGAGCCACCGACATCACCTCTGACCATGGAGACTCAACGACGATGCAGACCGTCTTTGTCTACGGCACGCTGCGTGCCGGTGAAACCAACGACATTAGCGAAGCCGCCGCGCGCAACGACATCCCCGCACCGAGCCTGCTCGGCAGTACCACCGTGCGCGGCCATCTGTTCGATTTTGGCGCCTATCCGGGTCTCGTCGTCGACGAAGCGGGCATCGACGTGCGCGGCGACGTCTATGAAATCGACGATGCGCTCGTCGCGGTGCTCGACGAAATCGAAGCCGTGTATCCGGGCGTCGAGGATCGTTTTCTGGCACGTGAGGTGATGGTCAAAGTGGACGGCAACGTCGTGAATTGCCGCTTCTATCCGGTCGCGCCGAGCGCGGTAAAAGGGCTGCCCGAGATCCGTTCAGGAGATTGGGTCGAACATCGGCGCACGCGCTGAGCTGGTCCACGAAGGCGAGCAAAAAAACGGCGCGCCACGTATGTCCGCGGCGTGCCGTCGTTCAAGCCGATGGGATCACCTGGCTCGAGCAGGCCCAAGGCGCTCGAGCCCGCATCATCAACACCATCAAATCTCTTCGTAAAGCGGCAGCGTCAGAAAATCGGTGAACTGCTCCGCGGTCGACATCTGCTCGAAGATCTGCGCGGCACGCTCATATGGCTTCGTATCTGCGCCCACCGTCTGTTTGACCTTGTCGAGCTCCTGCGCCGCGAGCTCGCGCACCAGTTCGACCGTCACCTTGCGACCGTCGTCGAGTTTGCCCTTCGGCGAGCGGATCCACTGCCAGACCTGCGAGCGCGAAATCTCGGCGGTGGCCGCATCTTCCATCAGGTTGTGAATCGGCACACAGCCATTGCCCGCAAGCCACGAACCGAGGTAGTGAATGCCGACGTTGATGTTGTTGCGCAAGCCCGCTTCGGTGATCGGCGTTTCCGGGCGGAAGTCGAGCAGGTCGGTCGCGGTCACGAGCACGTCGACGCGCTGCTTGCCGATCTGGTTCGGCCGATCGCCGAGCACCTTGACGAACTCTTCCATCGCGACCGGCACGAGGCCCGGGTGCGCGACCCAGCCGCCGTCGTAGCCGTCGCCCGCGTCGCGCGCCTTGTCTGAACGCACGCCGGCCATCGCCTTGTCGTTCGCGGCCGCATCGTTCCTGATCGGAATCAGCGCGCTCATGCCGCCGATCGCCGGCGCGTTGCGGCGATGGCAGGTCTTCAGCAGCAGCAGCGCGTACGCGCGCATGAACGGCGAGGTCATCGTGATCTGCGAGCGATCGGCGAGGCAGAAGTCGCGGTCGCTCTTGAACTTCTTGATCGCCGAGAAGATGTAGTCCCAGCGGCCCGCGTTCAGGCCCGAGCTATGTTCACGCAGCTCGTACAGGATCTCGTCCATTTCGAACGCGGCGACGATCGTCTCGATCAGCACCGTCGCGCGAATCGTGCCGCGCGGCACGCCGACCGCTTCCTGCGCGGCGACGAAGATGTCGTTCCACAGCCGCGCTTCGAGATGGCTCTCCATCTTCGGCAGATAGAAGTACGGGCCCGAGCCGCGCGCGATCAACTCCTTCGCGTTGTGCACCATGTACAGCGCGAAATCGAAGATGCCACCCGACACGCGCTGGCCGTCGACCTTCACGTGCTTCTCGTCGAGATGCCAGCCGCGCGGACGTACGATCAGCGTCGCGGTTCTGTCGTTGAGCCGATACGCCTTGCCGTTCTGTTCGAGCGAGATCGTGCGGCGCACCGCGTCCTTCAGATTGATATGACCGGTGATCTGATTGTCCCAGCTCGGCGCGTTCGAATCCTCGAAGTCGGTCATGTAGGAGTCGGCGCCCGAATTGAGCGCGTTGATGATCATCTTGCGCTCGACGGGGCCGGTGATCTCGACGCGCCGGCACTGCAGATCCTGCGGCAGCGGCGCAATCTTCCAGTCGCCTTCGCGCACGCTCTTCGTGGCGGCGAGGAAGTCGGGCCGCTCGCCCGCGTCAAGCCGCTTCGCGCGCTCGACGCGCGCCTGCAGCAACTGCTGACGGCGCGGCTCGAACGTACGGTGCAAGGCCGCGACGAGTTCCAGCGCTTCGCCGGTGAGGATCGCTTCAAAGCCGGGCTTGATGTCGCCGGTGATTTCCATGCCTTGCGGCAACGACAGCGAATTAGCCATGTTGTCTCCTTGGTCGGTCAGATTGCAAAAATGCGAAGGTTGAAAAGGGGGAAGTGGATTGCCGAATGCGAGGGGCGCCGTCATACGCGCGGGCCGGCGCGCTTGCGACTGCCACTGCCAGGAACTTTCGTTCGACCGCCGCCGCTCGAGCGTGGCGACGTCGCGAGTGTGTGCAGAAAGTCCAGCAGATCGTTCATGCCGCTACCGGTGCCATGCGGCGTCACGCCGAGCTCTTCGACGGGCAGGTTCTGCCGGTTCAGCCAGAACGTCGTGAAGCCGAACCATGTCGCGCCCGCGACGTCCCAGCCGTTCGACGACACGAACGCGATCTCGCGCGCGGCCACGCCGAACGCGTCGGGGCCGAGCGCATACGCGGCAGGCGAGGGTTTGTATGCGCGCACGGCGTCGACCGACAGCACGTGATCGAAGAGGGCGTTCATGCCGGCGCTCTTGACCGCGATGTCGAGCATTTGCGGATTGCCGTTTGACAGAATCGCGAGCCCCACGCGTGGCACGGCGGCGGCCTCGCGCAACGCACGCAGCACGGGCACCGCGTCGGGAAATGCGGACAGGCACGCGTATTCGTCCATCAGCCGCTTTTCGGCCGCGCGGCCGAGCGTGAGCTGCAGTCTTTTCGCGGCGAAGCGCAGCGCGTCGAGCGTGATGTCCCAGAACGGGCGGTAGTGTTCGCCGGGGGCGTCGCTGCGCGCGGCGAGCGTGCGCAATTGCGTGTATTCGATCTGCTTCTGGCGCCACAGCTGCGACAGCGCGTCGCCGTGGCTGGGGAACAGTTGCTCCGCGGCGGCGATCACCGAATGCACGTCGAACAACGTGCCGTAGGCGTCGAAAATCACTGCTCGCGGGGAAGGTGTCGTTGTGGCCGACATTGCCATGCGCTCCTGTCAGAGGTCGGGATCGATTGTATTGCTGACCTTAGGTGCTAAAAAATAGGCTAAAGATCACTTGATCTTTTACTTTTTCGTCCCTAATGTGACGCGCACTGCTCACTTTTCCGCCTCGCCGCGGCGCGTATCGTTCATGGACCGTTTCAAGCAGATCGAGACCTTCGCCACTGTCGCGGCCAAAGGGAGCCTGTCCGCGGCGGCGCTCGCCGAGGGCGTCGCGCCCGCGATCATCGGCCGGCGCATCGACGCACTGGAGGAGCGCCTCGGCGTCAAGCTGCTCGTGCGCACGACGCGCAAGATCACGCTGACCTTCGAAGGCTCGGCCTTTCTCGAAGACTGCCAGCGCATTCTTCACGACATGCAGAACGCCGAGGCGAGCGTGTCGGCGGGCGGCGTGAAGGCGAGCGGCCATCTCCGGCTGTCGGCGCCGGCCGGCTTCGGACGCCGGCACGTGGCGCCACTGGTGCCCGCGTTCACGGTCGCGCATCCGGACGTGTCGATCACGCTCGATCTGTCCGACCGCCTCGTCGACCTCGTCAACGAAGGCTTCGATTGCGCGGTGCGGCTCGGCGAGTTGCCCGATTCGTCGCTGGTGTCGCTGAAGCTCGCGGAGAACCGGCGCGTATGCGTCGCGTCGCCCGCGTATCTGAGCCGGCGCGGCGCGCCGCACAGCCCGGCCGATCTCGCGCGCCACAACTGCCTCGCGCTCGGCGCCAGCGCGAACCAGCAGCGCGGCTGGATGTTTCAGCACGACGGCAAGGTCGTGTCGATCAAGGTGTCCGGCACGATGGAGTGCTCGGACGGTGCGGTGCTGCACGAATGGTGTCTCGCCGGACACGGGCTCGCGTGGCGCTCGTGGTGGGAGGTCGGCGCGGAGATCGCGACGGGCCGCCTCGTCAGCGTGCTCGACGAATTCGCCGCGCCGCCGATCGGCATCCACGCGGTGTTCCCGCAGCGCCGTCATCTGCCGCTGCGGGTGCGGCTGTTTCTGGACTTTCTCAAGCATACGTACGGTGAACCCGGTTACTGGGACTGATGCGCCAATCTCCAGACAGACGCGAATACCCGCATTCATACGCATTACAATCGTTTCGAGCAGCCTGCACCCTGGGCTTTGTTGGACGCTGACGCCGTGCTGCGGGCAACCGGCGACGGAGGGGATCATGTTCAGGCACATCCTGGTTCCGACCGATGGTTCAGATCTGTCACGCAAGGCGATAGCGGGCGCGATCGACCTCGCGCAGGCCGTGGGCGCCCGCGTTACCGCATACGCCTGTCTGCCGCAATATCCGTACTCGCCGTTCTCCGATGTCGTGGTCGAACCGCCCGGCGAGTTCCTGCAACGCAGCGAGCGTGAGGCGCGCGTGCATCTGCGCGAAGTCGAGCATGCGGCGCACCGCGTCGGCGTCAGTGTCGAGAGCCGCACGAGCGTGCATCCGGCGCCGTATCTCGGCATCATCGAAGCGGCCGAGCAGGGGCGCTGCGACGTGATCTTCATGGCATCGCATGGGCGGCGCGGGCTCGGTAGCCTGCTGATCGGCAGTGAAACGCAGCGCGTGCTCACGCATACGAAAATTCCTGTGATCGTCTATCGCTGAATCGCTTGGCACTGCCGGCAGCGTGCCGGCATGCACCGCCTTCGAAAAAAAGCGCGCCGGCGGCGCTGCCGGCGCGTTCAGGTTCGCCGCGCGCTTGCCGCGTGCTGGCTTCTTTGAGACTCTCCGGCCGTCGGCGTTCGCGCTGACGCTCCTGCCAATCCAGGACGGCACGGCCCTCCCTGCGTCGGCGGCACTCTGGTGGTGCCGCTCGACGTTTGCCGATCGTTGCTGCGCTCAGGCCACGGGACTGCATAACCCGACTGGCTGATCTCAGGCGACCTTCTTGTCGAAGAACTGCTCGTTTTCCGTCGAACCGTGCAGCGCGGTCGTCGATGCTTCGCGCTCGACCGTCTGCGTGACCGCGTCGAAGTAGCCGGTGCCGACTTCACGCTGATGCTTGACCGCGGTGAAGCCTTTTTCGGCCGCCGCGAACTCCGCCTGCTGCATTTCGACGAATGCGGTCATCTGGTTGCGCGCATAGCCGTACGCGAGGTTGAACATCGAGTAGTTCAGCGCGTGGAAGCCGGCCAGCGTGATGAACTGGAACTTGTAGCCCATCGCGCCGAGTTCGCGCTGGAACTTCGCGATCGTCGCATCGTCGAGGTTCTTCTTCCAGTTGAACGACGGCGAGCAGTTGTACGACAGCAGTTGATCCGGGTACTCCTTGTGGATCGCGTCGGCGAATTTCTTGGCGAACTCGAGGTCCGGCTTGCCGGTTTCGCACCAGATCATGTCTGCGTACGGCGCATAGGCGAGGCCGCGCGAGATTGCCTGCTCGAGACCGGGCTTTGTGCGATAGAAGCCTTCGACGGTACGCTCGCCGGTCAGGAACGGGCGGTCGTTGTCGTCGATGTCCGAGGTCACGAGGTCGGCGGCTTCCGCGTCGGTGCGGGCGAGCAGCACGGTCGGCACGCCCGACACATCGGCGGCCAGACGCGCGGCTGTCAGCTTCGCGACGGCTTCGCGGGTCGGCACGAGCACCTTGCCACCCATGTGACCGCACTTCTTGACCGATGCGAGCTGGTCTTCGAAGTGCACGCCGGACGCGCCCGCTTCGATCATCGCCTTCATCAGTTCGAACGCGTTCAGCACGCCGCCGAAACCGGCTTCCGCGTCGGCCACGATCGGCGCGAAGTAATCGACGTAGCCTTCATCGCCCGGGTTCTTGCCTTCCGACCACTGGATCTGGTCGGCGCGCGTCAGCGTGTTGTTGATGCGCTTGACGACGAGGGGCACCGAGTTGGCCGGATACAGCGACTGGTCCGGGTACATTTCACCGGCGACGTTGGCATCGCCCGCGACCTGCCAGCCCGACAGATAGATTGCCTTCAGACCAGCCTTCACCTGCTGCATCGCCTGGTTGCCGGTCAGCGCGCCGAGCGAGTTGACGAACGGCTCGTCGTTGACGGCGGCCCACAGCTTTTCCGCGCCGCGCTTCGCGAGCGTGTGCTCAGGTTGCACCGAGCCGCGCAGACGCACCACGTCTTCGGCCGAGTAGGTGCGCTTGACACCTTTCCAACGCGGGTCCGCTTCCCATTGCTGCTTGAGTTGCTGCACTTGCTGTTCGCGGGTCATGGTCATGATGTGCTCCTTCGATGCCAGTTATGGAGGATGGGTGACTCTGTCTTCTCGAAGCGTCGGGCCCGGAGAGGCGTTCTGTTTCGTGAAGTCTTATATAAGAGTCTAGGCAAATCGAAGGACGCGCAATAGACGCCGCAAAGCGTTTTTCCAATATTTATTTTTATATAAAATCAATGACTTGATGCTTGCGTTTCGCGATAAGAAACGATATTTTCCCTGTTGCAATAGTCCTTCTTGTGCCTTGCAGCATGATTTTTTACGACGCAAAAAATTTTTTTACATCGTGAAATTTGGGGCGGGCAGTCGATAGACGAAAAAAAACCGGCGCCCGAGCGCCGGTTTTCTTCAGTGTCACGGACGGCGCGAAGCCATCCGGTCGGTCAGGTGGGTCGCTATTAGCTGCCGCGACGTGCCGAACGGGGACCGTCGTTGCGGCGCGCGCCGTAGCCGTCGCGCGAGCCACCGCCGAAGCCTTCGCGCGAACCGCCGTGGCTTTCGCGCGAGCCGAAGCCTTCGCGCGAACCGCCGGCCGACTTGTTGCCCCAGCCGCCGCCGTTGCTGTTGCTGTTGCTGGTGCCGTTACCGTTGCGCGAGCCGCCGTAGCCGCCCGGCTTGCCCGAGCCGCTGCCGAAGCGACGGCCGTTACCACCGCCAGGACGGCCGCGGCCGCCGAAGCCAGGACGGCCGTTGCCCGAGGGCGCCGCCTTGCGCGGCTCGAAGCCTGCGACGACGTTGACCGGAAGCGGCGTGCGCACGAAGCGCTCAATTCGCTTCAACGCGCCCTGTTCGGCGTGATGCACGAGGCTCACGGCGATACCCGAGCGACCCGCACGGCCGGTACGGCCGATACGGTGCACGTAGTCTTCGGCGAACTTCGGCAGGTCGTAGTTGAACACGTGCGTGATGCCCGGGATGTCGATACCGCGAGCGGCGACGTCGGTCGCAACCAGCACGCGCACGCGGCGCTCGCGCAGTGCGCGGATCGTGCGGTTACGCGCGCCTTGCGGCAGGTCGCCGTGCAGCGCGGCCGATTCGAAGCCGGCGTCGGCCAGACGGCCCGCCAGCTGGTCGGCGTCCATCTTGGTGGCCGTGAAGACGATGGCCTGGTCGAGGCCGTCGTCACGCAGCAGATGGTCGAGCAGACGGTCCTTGTGATCGCGGTCGTCGACGTAGTGGACGGTTTGCGCGATGTTGGTGCGCTGTTCCATGCGCTGGACGATCTCGATCCGCTCCGGGTCCTTCAACAGACGGCCGGTCAGCGAACCGATCTTGCCGTCGAGCGTGGCCGAGAACAGCATCGTCTGGCGCGTAGCCGGCGTAGCGGCGACGATCGTTTCGATGTCTTCGATGAAGCCCATGTCGAGCATGCGGTCGGCTTCGTCGAGCACGAGGATCTGCAGTTGCGACAGATCGATGCGGCCGCGCTCGAGGTGGTCGATCAGACGGCCCGGCGTTGCGACGAGGATTTCGGGGTTCTTCGCGAGCAGCATCAGTTGCTGGCCATAAGCGACGCCGCCGAGAATGCTGAGGGTGCGCAGGCGCTTCAGGTGCTTGCCGTACGTCGCGGCGGCGGTCGTGACCTGCATCGCGAGCTCACGGGTCGGGGTCAGCACCAGCATGGTCGGACGCGCGACCGGCTGCGGACGGCGGCCGCGGCCACCGTCGGCCGGGCGCGGTTCGCGCGGCTGGCTCGCCTGCGTCTTTTGCAGCTGCGAGAAACGCTCGATGGCGGGCAGCATGAACGCGGCGGTCTTGCCCGAGCCGGTCGGGCTCGAAACCAGCAGATCGCGGCCGGCGATCGCTGCCGGCACCGCGCGTTGCTGCACCGGCGTCGGGTGCTCGTAGCCGGCGGCGGTCAGCGCGGAGACGACGTCCGCGGACAGGCCGAGCGACGCGAAGGTCGGCTTGGCGTCAGCCTGCGCGGCGGCTTCGGGAGCGGCGGGCGAAAGACCGAGTGCTTCGTCGCCGATGGCGTTCAACGGGCTGCTGGAGGTATTGCTCAAAGTCATGTGAATCCTTGAAAACGATCCTGGGTGGTTCATCGGATGAAAACGTCAACGCCAATCGGCATACCCAAGTCGTCGGATTCAGCGAGCAAAACAGCAGCGAGCAAATCGAAAAACGGGGGCAACTCGCGACAATGAAGGCGAGTTTTTCGTTAGAAGCTGTATCGGATGCGACGTGCCAACATGGCGAGTCGCCAGCCTGGGACTTGAGCCCGGAGTGGGCTAGGCAGAAGGGGACAGGTTCTAAACTGGATTGGAGCAAACGCTATGGACGCTGCGCCGCGAGGACCGCTGGAAAAGACGGGCAAAGCAGTGAAGCGCAGGCAGGATTATAGCGACATTTGCTGCACTGCGCCACCATTCAGGCAGTTCCGACAGAAGAAAGTGCCGGAATGAAGTAGGCGAGTGAGGGCGGCGGCCCGGAGCTTCGTGTCCGAAACCGCCGCGAGGCGGTCGCAGCATTGCCAGACGGCCATTTCGGCAGATGATTGGCGCGCCGGAAACTCAGGCCGCGGTGCCGCTCTTCAGCGATTCGACGAGTTCGACGTATTGCTGCTTCGCAGCGTCCTGCGCGGTGCCCTTGAGCGCCGCCCACGCATCGTACTTGTATTTGCCGACGATGTCGGTGAAGCCCGGCTTGTCGCCGTGCACGTCGCCTTCGCTCGCCTGCTTGAAGAGCGCATAGAGACGCAGCAGCGTCAGGTTGCCCGGACGCTCGGGCAGTTGCTTGACGTCTTGCTGGGCTTGCTCGAACTGGGAATTGATGTCGGTCATGGTCGTTTGGCCCGCGTGGCGGGATAGATGAGATCGGCCGAAAATCATAGCAATTGCCCGCCGCCCCGGGACCGAGGGCTTATTCCAAACGATGACGGCCGCGAAGCCGGGCAGCGCGGCCGCGCAAACCACGATTCAGGCGTACCGCGCCGATTACAATACGGTCCATGACTCAAACAGTGCTCCTTGCCCTCGATACATCGACCGAGTTCTGCTCGGCGGCGCTCGTGTCCGCGTCCGTCGATGCCGCCGGTCAGCCCAGCGCCGAACCGCGCGTCTGGGTTCGTCACGAACAAACCGGCGCGGTGTCCAGTACCCGCCTGCTGCCGGCGATCCGCGAGCTGTTCGACGAAGCCGGCCTCACGCTGGCGGATTGCGACGCGATCGCGTTCGGCTCGGGTCCGGGTTCGTTCACCGGACTGCGTACGGCGACCGGCGTCGCCCAAGGCCTCGCGTTCGGCCTGAAGCTGCCGGTCGTACCGATCGGCACGCTGCTCGCGTGCGCGGAGAGCGCCCGCCTGCGCGATCCGTCGACGACGCGCGTGCTCGCCGCGCTCGACGCGCGCATGGACGAAATCTACTGGGCCGACTACGCGTGGGACGACACGCAACACGAATGGCGCACCGTGCAGACGGCGACGCTCGATGCACCCGAGCGGCTCGTGCTGCCCGACGTGCCGTTCACACTCGCCGGCAACGCGGCCGCCGCGTTCGGCGAGCGCTTGCCGGCGGTCGCGGCCGCGCGGAGCGTCGATGGCGAAGCGTTGCCGCATGCGTTGCCGCTCGCGTACGCGGCGCTGCGCGCGTTTCATGCGGGCCGCACGGTGCGCGCCGATCAGGCCGCACCCGAGTACGTGCGCGACAAGGTCGCGCAGACGACCGCAGAGCGCATGGCCGACAAAGCGGCGAAATCAGCCAAAGCGGCTCATAGCGCCGAGCAGTCCGCGCAGCACGCGCCCGATGGCGGCTCCGGCCAACCGTCCCACGACGAGGCGCGCCCATGAGCGGCGTGCTGCTCACGGACCGCTACATGTCGCCGATGACCGAAAGCGACCTGGACGAAGTCGCCGCGATCGAGAAGCTCGCGTATGAGTTTCCGTGGAGCCGCGGCAACTTCGGCGACTCGCTGCGCAATGGCTATTTCGGCGTCTGTCTGCGTCACGTGACGGGGACGTTGATCGGCTACTGCGTGCTGATGCCAGTCGTCGATGAAATGCATTTGCTGAATCTGTGCGTCACGCCGCAAGCACAAGGCGCCGGCGCAGGCCTCGCGCTGCTGCGCGAGGCGGTGCGCATCACGCACGCTGAGAGGCTCGAGGGGCTGCTGCTCGAAGTGCGGCCGTCGAATCGTCGGGCGATCCGGTTGTACGAGCGCTTCGGCTTCGCGTCGATCGGCCGGCGCAAAAATTATTATCCGGCGCGGCATCGCGGCCGGGAGGACGCGATCGTGATGCGTCTGTCGTTAGCCACGGAGGGCGCAGATGGCGCTGCATGAATCGGTGCTCGAAGAATTCGGACTCGCGCCGTTGTGGGTGCGTCGCAGACTCGCGGCGCGAGAGGAGGCCGGGCAAAGCGATGCGCTGCAGTCGCTGCGGGAACACGCAGAAGACTTGCGTCGCGCGGAGCCTGCGACGCAGACCTCGCGCGAACCGCTGCGCGCGTCCGCCGAGGTGCAGCCGCCGCAAGTGCAGCGCGAATCCACGCCGCGCTTCGACGAAACTGCAGCGCAGCGCGAAACATCAGAATCGCAAACTGACTTTTCAGCCCCGCCGACTTTCGACGCCGCTTCCGAGGACGACTTCGCGTGGTTCGACGATTCAGCCGCATCGGCCCCTGCGCCCGCCGAAGCGCGCCGCGACGCGCCCGCGCTGCCGTCTACCCACACACTCGACTGGGACGCGCTCGCCGAGCGCGTCGCCGGATGCGAGGCGTGCCGGCTGTGCGAGAAGCGCACGAACACGGTGTTCGGCGTCGGCGATCGCGAGGCCGACTGGATGCTGATCGGCGAAGCGCCCGGCGAGAACGAGGACCGTCAAGGCGAACCGTTCGTTGGCCAGGCCGGCAAGCTGCTCGACAACATGCTGCACTCGCTCGCGCTCGCGCGCGGCACCAACGTGTATATCGCCAACGTGATCAAGTGCCGGCCGCCTGGCAATCGCAATCCGCAGCCGGACGAAGTCGCGCGTTGTGAACCTTATCTACAGCGTCAGGTGTCGCTCGTGAAGCCGAAGCTGATCGTCGCGCTCGGCCGTTTCGCCGCGCAAAGTCTGCTCAGGACCGACGCGAGCATTTCGTCGTTGCGCGGCCGCGTGCATACGTACGAGGGCGTGCCGGTGATCGTCACCTATCACCCGGCCTATCTGCTGCGTAGCCTGCCCGACAAGGCCAAGGCCTGGGCGGATCTGTGCCTCGCGCGTGCCACGTGGCTCGCGAACGGCGGCGTGCCGTCGAACGAATCAAAGTGACGATGCCCGAGGGACCGGCGGCGCGCATGCCCGCCGCGTTTGTCAGCCGCGCGGCGCTTCTCGATACCTTGCTGGGTTTGCGTGGCGATGCTTCAGTCGATGCGCTGCGCGATCCCGCTGTCCGCGATCTCGCGTGGCTGCTGCTCAGTCCCGATCTGTTGCGCCCTCAGCTTCCCACAGGCGCGCTCGCCGATCCTTTCGGCACGCCGCAGGAATTGCAGGCCACGCTCGACTGGCTGCGCGCGCTCGACGCCGCGCCGGCACTTCTGCGTCAGGATCTCGCGGCAACGCGTATCACGCGCCTTGGCCGCTACGCCGAACGCCTGCTGGGCTTTTTCCTTCGTCATGGACCGGCGACGCAACTGATCGCAGCGGGCGTGCCGCTACGACATGCGGGCCTCACGCTCGGTGAATGCGATTTCCTCGTGCGCACGCGCCAGGGCGCGCGACTGCATTGGGAACTCGCGGTGAAGTGCTATCTGCATGCGGGCGATGCGAATGGGGCAGAGGCGGCGCGTCTCGCCGATTATGTCGGCCCCAATCTGAAAGACCGCCTCGATCTGAAGCTCGCGCATTTGCTCGATCATCAGTTGCCGCTCAGCGCACGCGAGGAATTTGCCTCGACGGGCTATGCGGGCGCGTGGACGCCGCAGATGTTCGTCAAAGGCTGGCTGTTTTACCGGCATGGCGAGATGCCCACCGATCCTGCCGAACTCGATCCCGAGCACGGTCGCGGCTGGTGGGTCACGCATCGCGACTGGCCGGCTTTCGCGTGCGCGCATGCGCACAGGTGGCGGGTGTTGCCGCGGCTCGAATGGCTCGCGCCGCAAGATCGAACGCAAGCCGGTGCGGACGACACGTGGTACGTCGACGCAAACACGCTCGCCGCGCGGATCTCACCGCAACAGGGCCCGACGATGGTCGCCGAATTCATCGAAGACAACGCGGGGCGTGTACTTGAACGCTCGCGCGGCTTTATCGTGCCCGACGACTGGCCCGAGCACGCGCGGCGTTACGCGAAGCAATGACGTCGCTCACCACCACCGATGAAAGTGATGCACCGGCCCCACGCCGTGGCCGACGTCGAGCCGCTCGCTCGCCTGCAACGCACCCGTCAGATAAACCTTCGCATCGGCGACCGCGCTAGCGAGATCGTCGCGCTGCGCAATCAAGGCCGCGATCGCCGACGACAACGTGCAGCCCGTTCCGTGCGTGTTCTTCACCGGCACGCGCGGACCGCCGAGACGCAGCGTGCCGCTTTCCTGCACGAGCCAGTCGGGGCTATCGGTCGCGCTCAGATGGCCGCCCTTCATCAGCACCGCGCGCGCGCCGAGCGCGCGCAACGCTTCGCCTTGCTCGACCATGCCGGCTTCGTCGGCGGCGGGTTGCATGCCCAGCAATGCGGCCGCTTCCGGCAGATTCGGCGTCAGCAGATCGGCGAGCGGCAGCAGTTCGTCGCGTACCACCGCGACCGCATCGGGTAGTAATAGCGCGTGATTGCTCTTCGAGATCATCACCGTGTCGAGCACGATGTGTTTGGGCTGATGACGGCGCAGCGCGTCGGCGACCGCACGCGCGATCGGCGCATTCGCGAGCATGCCGATCTTCACCGCGTCGATGCGGATGTCGTCGAACACCGCGTCGAGCTGCGCGGTGACGAAGCCCGGGTCAGGCGCGTGAATCGCGCTCACGCCGCGCGTGTTCTGCGCGGTCAGCGCGGTGATCACGCTCGCGCCATAGGCGCCGAGCGCGGAGAAGGTCTTCAGATCGGCCTGGATGCCGGCGCCGCCGCCGGAGTCGGAACCGGCGATCGTCAGCACATTGGGAATCGATTGAGTCATGGTCGAGCGAGGAAGAAGGGGGGCGCGCTCGTGTGTGCCGCGGCCGGCCCGGCGCAGCCGATCAGTGCTTGGCTTCGCCGATCAGCGCGACCGAATCGAAGGCGCGCTGGTTCGCCTGATGGCGTCGCATCACGAGCCACATCATCAGGCAGACGAAGGTGCCGAACAGCACGATCACGATGGTGACCGGCACGTCGAGCCACACGAGCACCGCGTACAGGCACAGCATCACGAGCACGGACAGATTCTCGTTGAAGTTCTGCACGGCGATCGAATGGCCCGCCGACAGCAGCACGTGCCCGCGATGCTGCAGCAGCGCATTCATCGGCACGACGAAAAAGCCCGACAGGCCGCCCACGAACATCAGGAAGATATACGCGAAAATCAGATAGCCCGACACGTGCATGCGGCCAAAATACACGCCCCAGTGCGGGGGAAACAGATCGCGCGTGTAGAACGCCATCAGCATCACGGAGATACCCATCATGATGCCGACCGGCAATACCGACAGCGACTTCTTCAACGGCACACGCGAAGCCGCGAAAATCGCGCCGAACGCGACGCCAACCGCGACCACCGCCTGCAGGATCGCCGCCTCGGACAGCGACATGCCCAGCGACACTTCGGCCCACTTCAGCACGATGAATTGCAGCGTCGCGCCCGCACCCCAGAACAGCGTCGTCACGGCGAGCGAAATCTGTCCGAGCTTGTCACGCCACAGCACGAGAAAGCAGTCGGCGAAATCGGTGATCAGGCGGATCGGCCCGTGCTCCTGTCGCGGATAGCGCGCGCCGGTGTCGGGAATGCGCAGATTGAACAGCGCGGCGATCACGTAAATGGCCATGATCACGACCATCGCGGCTTCCGCGGGCGTGTTCACGGTGGGGACGTGCCATTTGAGAATCGGCGCGGCGATATGCGGGCTGATCAGCGCGCCGCCGAGCACCGTGCCGAGAATGATCGAGCCGACCGTGGTGCCTTCGATCCAGCCGTTCGCGGCAACGAGCCGGTCAGGCGGCAACAGTTCGGTGAGAATGCCGTATTTGGCGGGCGAGTAGGCCGCCGCGCCGAAGCCGACGATGCCGTACGCAATCAGCGGATGTGCGCCGACCAGCATCGTTATGCAGCCAACCACCTTGATCGTATTGGTGATGAACATCACGCGTCCTTTCGGACGGGAGTCGGCGAATGCGCCCACGAAGGCGGCAAGAACGACGTACGACAGCACAAAAAACAGCTTGAGCAGCGGCGTCATCCAGTTCGGAGCGTGAAGATCTTTCAGCAGTGCGATAGCAGCGATCAGAAGCGCATTGTCGGCCAGCGACGAAAAAAACTGCGCGGCCATGATGGTGTAAAAACCTTTTTTCATCTGATGCGATGCTGTCCTCGCTGCGGTCTGTCCGCCCCGGCCGTTTGTCATGTGTCCGGGCTTATGCCGATCGAAATGGGTTGTGCGCACGGCTTTATATCATGAAAATAGCTGAATTCGGACTAGCAGAATCCTTGATCGCACCGCCCAGCGGGCCGCCGAGCGCTGAAAACGCCCTGTAAGCCGCTGATTCGCAAGTGTCTTTACGAAAAAATCCCATGCCGCGCCCCCTTTCCGCCACGATTCATACCGCTGCTCTCGCCAATAACCTCGCTGTCGCGCGGCGCTATGCGCCGAAATCGAAAATCTGGGCCGTCGTCAAGGCTAATGCCTACGGGCATGGCCTCGCGCGCGTGTTTCCCGGTTTGCGCGCTACGGACGGCTTTGGGTTGCTGGACCTCGAAGAAGCGGTGAAGTTGCGTGAATTGGGCTGGGCGGGCCCAATTCTTCTGCTGGAAGGCTTTTTTCGGCCGACCGATATCGACGTAATCGACCGCTACAGTTTGACCACGGCGCTGCATTCGGACGAGCAGTTGCGCATGCTCGAAATGGCGCGTCTGTCGAAACCGGTCAATATTCAGTTGAAGATGAACACCGGCATGAACCGGCTCGGCTACACGGTCGAAAAATTCCGTGCCGCGTGGGAACGTGCGCGCGCCTGTCAGGGCGTCGGCCAGATCACGTTGATGACGCATTTTTCCGATGCCGATGCCGAGCGCGGCATCGCGCATCAGATGGAGGCGTTCGAGCGTGGCGCGCAGGGCATCGCCGGTGCGCGCAGTCTGTCGAATTCGGCCGCGACGCTGTGGCATCCGGAAGCGCATTTCGACTGGGTGCGTCCGGGCATCATCCTGTACGGCGCGTCGCCGTCCGGCGTGACGGCCGCGATCGACGGCACGGGCCTGCAGCCCGCGATGACGCTCGCGTCGGAACTGATCGCCGTGCAGACGCTCGGCGAAGGCAGCTCGGTCGGCTATGGGTCGAGGTTCACTGCGCGCGGTCAGATGCGCATCGGCGTGGTCGCGTGCGGTTACGCGGACGGCTATCCGCGCGTCGCGCCGGAAGGCACGCCGGTGATCGTCGATGGCGTGCGCACACGGATCGTTGGACGTGTGTCGATGGACATGCTGACCGTCGACCTGACCCCGGTGCCGACCGCCAACGTCGGCTCGCGCGTGGAATTGTGGGGCACCGCGCTGCCCATCGACGACGTCGCGCAGGCCTGCGGCACGATCGGCTACGAGCTGATGTGCGCGGTCGCGCCGCGTGTGCCGGTTCGGGCGGAGTAACGCGTGGCGAAAGCGAAGACGTTGTACATCTGCGGGGAATGCGGCGGACAGTCGCCGAAGTGGTCCGGTCAATGCCCGTCCTGCCAGACGTGGAACACGCTCGTCGAATCGGTCGCGGAGGCGCCGTCCGGTCACCGTTTCCAGTCGCTCGCGAAGAGCACGCCGGTACGGCGCCTCGCCGACATCGACGCGTCGGACGTGCCGCGCTTTTCCACCGGCGTCAGCGAATTCGACCGCGTGCTCGGCGGCGGCCTCGTGCCGGGCGGCGTGGTGCTGATCGGCGGCGATCCGGGCATCGGTAAATCGACGCTGTTGTTGCAATCGCTCGCGGAAATCGCGGCGGACAAACGCGCGCTCTATATCAGCGGCGAAGAATCTGGCGCGCAGATCGCGTTGCGCGCGCAACGGCTGGCGTTGCTCGAACCCGGCTCGAAGGCAAGCGAGCTGCAATTGCTCGCGGAAATCCAGCTCGAAAAAATTCAGGCGACGATCACGGAGCAACGGCCTGAAGTCGCCGTGATCGATTCGATCCAGACCGTCTATTCGGATGCTTTGACATCGGCGCCGGGCTCGGTCGCGCAGGTGCGCGAGTGCGCGGCGCAACTCACGCGCATCGCCAAGCAGTCGGGCACGACGATCATCATGGTCGGGCACGTGACGAAAGAGGGCGCGCTCGCGGGACCGCGCGTGCTCGAACATATCGTCGATACGGTGCTGTATTTCGAGGGGGATACGCACTCGTCGTACCGTCTCGTGCGCGCGATCAAGAACCGTTTCGGCGCGGTCAACGAACTCGGCGTGTTCGCGATGACCGAGCGTGGTTTGCGCGGCGTCGCGAATCCGTCGGCATTGTTTTTATCGCAGCACGAGCAGTCGGTGCCGGGCTCATGTGTGCTCGTCACGCAGGAAGGCACGCGGCCGTTGCTCGTCGAAGTGCAGGCGCTCGTCGATGCGGCCAACGCGCCAAATCCGCGACGCCTTGCGGTCGGCCTCGAACAGAACCGGCTCGCGATGCTGCTCGCGGTGCTGCATCGGCACGCGGGCATCGCCTGTTTCGATCAGGACGTGTTCCTGAACGCGGTGGGCGGGGTGAAGATCTCCGAGCCCGCCGCCGACCTCGCGGTATTGCTCGCAATCCATTCGTCGATGCGCAACAAGCCGCTGCCGAAGGGGCTCGTCGTATTCGGCGAAGTGGGCCTCGCCGGCGAAATCCGGCCGTCGCCGCGCGGTCAGGAGCGCCTGAAGGAAGCAGCCAAGCTCGGCTTCTCGGTGGCGGTGATTCCGAAGGCCAATGCGCCGAAACAGCCAATCGAAGGCTTACAGGTCGTTGCGGTCGAACGGATCGAACAGGCCATCGACCGCGTCCGCACGCTCGAATAGACGGGGGCCGGGACGGCTCGCCAGTACTTTGTACGCTTGCGGTACCGTAATGCCCGGTAAATATCTTCATATTGGCTGTAACCTGGTCGCCATCCCTTTTTTCTAAGCTGTAAGGATATGCATCCCGTCTGATGCTCGAAAAAGGATCGCGCCTTGAAACAGTCTCGTGAAACCGCTGCCCACCATAACATCCAGGTGCGCGGCTGCCGGGTCTCCGCACCGATTCATCAGCCGTGGGGCGGCGCTTGCCGGATCGTCGAGTGGATCGACACCGCGGGCCAGATCTCGCGGCGGGTGGTGGCCGAAGACGTAACGGCCGCCGAAGTGCGTGCCACGATCAGCCGCCATGTGGAAGGCCGCAAGCACCTGCTGTACGACGACGAAAAGTCGCCGCGCCAAACGCTGCCGAGGCAGACGCCGACGCGGCGTTGACGGCGGCGGGTTTTTCGATTGACCGGGCCTTGATCTTCATTGCGCCCGCGTCGCGGCTGCGCCACGCGCATTAGGCCCCGTCGTCGTGTGAGTCGGCGGCGCTCGCGGCCACCGCCGCATACGCGTGCGGATTGAACAGCGGATGCTGCGCCGCTTCAGCGGGCGTCAGCACCGGCGACACGCAGCAATCGAGCGATTCCAGCGATTCCACCCATTCGCCGAGCGTGCGCGTCGCAATCAGATTGGCGACTTCCTGAATGAGTGCCACGGCATCGGGACCGCCGATCGCCTGACCCAGGCTCCAGTGACGCGTCGCCCATTCCGGCCGATCGAGCGCCATGCACAGCGTTTCCCAGAACTTCAATTCGAGCGCGCCGACCGCGAGCCAGCGTTCATCGCTGGTGCGGTAGAGGTTGTAGCAGGGCACGCCGCCGTTCAACAGACCACTGCCCGCGGCGGGCGCCGCACCTTCGTTGACGAGCGACACCTGCGCGACGAAGTTGTGCGCATAGCTCGTGTGCGTCATCGATACATCGACGAAGCGGCCCGCGCCGCCTCGCGCGACATGCCAGAGCGCCGCGAGAATTTGCGTGACCGCGCTCAATGCGCCGCCGAGCAGATCGGCGATCTGGAAGTTCGGCAGGATCGGCGCACCGTCGCGGTTCGCCAGTTGATCGAGCACGCCTGCATAGCCGATGTAATTCAGATCGTGGCCGGCATGGTCCGCGAACGGACCGCTCGCGCCATATCCGCTGATCGCGCAATAGACGAGCCGCGGATTGGCTGCGCTGAGCGTCGCGTAGCCGAGGCCGAGCCGCTCCATCACGCCGGGCCGGAAGCTCTCGATCAGCACGTCGGCTTCAGCCGCGAGTGCGCGCAGCACCTGGCGTCCTGCTTCGGACTTGAGGTCGAGGCGCGTCTCGCGCTTGCCGCGATTGACCATCCGGTAAAACGCGCCGGGTCGGCCCGCGACACGATCGCTCGACGACTGCATCATCGTGCGAGTCGGGTCGCCCGCGCCGGGCGCCTCGATCTTCAGCACATCGGCGCCGAGCTCGGCGAGGCGCAGCGCGGCCACCGGACCCGGCAACAGACGCGTGAGGTCGAGCACGCGCAGTCCTTGCAACGGCGGCGCATCGGCTGCCGATGCAGCTTCGGATTCTGGGGCCGATAACCCGGACGATGAATTCGCAAATGACAAAGCCAAGCTCCCGTGGATGCCGGCGCGGTGCCGCTAGCCGATCTGTTCGAGTTCCTCGTGCGTCTCGAGCCATTCGGCTTCGAGCGTGTCGAGGCGCGCGTTCACGTCTGCCTGACGGCGGATCGCCTCCGTCAGCTTGCTCTTCTGCTCCGGTTCGTAACTCGCGGGATCGGCGACGAATGTATCGAGCGTCGCTTTCTCCGCGTTGAGTGCGTCCATTTCCTTTTCGATTTTCGCGATGCGGCTTTGCAGCGGCTTCTTCAGATGCGCGAGCTTCTGCCGCGTTTCCGCTTCGAGGCGGCGCTGTTCCTTGCGATTGACGTTGCTGTCGCCACTTGCCGCGCCGTTGGACGCTGCGTCCGACGCACCGGAAGCATTGGCCTTCAGCGCGGCGCGCTGCTCGGCTGCATGCTGCAGCAGCCAGTCGCGGTAGTCGTCGAGATCGCCGTCGAATTCCTGCAGACGATGCTTCGCGACCAGCATGAACTGATCGGTCGTCGCGCGCAGCAGATGCCGGTCGTGCGAGACCAGGATCAGCGTGCCTTCGAATTGCGCGAGCGCCATCGTCAGCGCGTGGCGCGTTTCGAGGTCGAGGTGGTTGGTCGGCTCGTCGAGCAGCAGCAGGTTCGGCTTTTGCCAGATGATCAGCGCGAGCGCGAGGCGTGCCTTCTCGCCGCCCGAGAACGGCGCGATCTTCGCGGTCGCCATGTCGCCGGAAAAGTTGAAGCTGCCGAGGAAGTCGCGCAGCTCCTGCTCGCGCGTATCGGGCGCGAGACGCGCGAGGTGCTGCAACGGGGTGTCGTCCGGACGCAGCGTTTCGAGCTGATGCTGCGCGAAGTAGCCGATGCGCAGACCCTTGCCTTCGCGTACGTGGCCGCTCAACGGTTCGAGCGTGCCCGCGAGCGTCTTGATCAGCGTCGACTTGCCCTGGCCGTTCGCGCCGAGCAGGCCGATGCGCTGACCATTCTGGATCGACAGCATCACGCGCTCGACGATCGGAATCCCGCTGCCGTCTTCGGCATGGTAGCCGCAGCGCACGTCTTCCATCACCATCATCGGATTCGGCGCGGAGTCGGGAGTGCGGAACTCGAACGTGAACGGCGACCCGACGTGCGCGGGCGCGATCAGCTCCATCTTCTCGAGCGCCTTCACCCGGCTTTGCGCCTGACGCGCCTTGGTGGCCTGCGCCTTGAACCGGTTGATGTAGCTCTGCAGATGCGCGACCGTGCGCTGCTGCTTTTCGTACGCGCTCTGTTGCAGCGCGATCTGCTGCGCGCGCAGCACTTCGAATTGCGAGTAGTTGCCGCCGTAGCGTTTGATCTGCTGGTTCTCGAGATGCAGCGTGACGTTGCAGGCGGAATCGAGAAACTCGCGGTCGTGCGAGATCACGATCAGCGTGCCCGCATAGCGATTCAGCCAATCTTCCAGCCAGACGATCGCGTCGAGGTCGAGGTGGTTGGTCGGTTCGTCGAGCAGCAGCAGATCGGAGCGGCACATCAGCGCCTGCGCCAGATTCAGGCGCATGCGCCAGCCGCCCGAGAAGCTGCTGACCGGCTCGCGGGTCTGCTCGAGCGTGAAGCCGAGGCCGAGCAGCAACGCTTCGGCGCGAGCCGGCGCGGTGTAGCCGTCGGCGTCGGCGAACGCGGCGTGCGCTTCGGCTTCTGCCGCGCCGTCGTGCGCCGCGGAGGCCGAAGCGATGCGCGCTTCGATGTGGCGCAGCGCGGCGTCGCCGTCTAGCGTGTAGGCGAGGGCGGTTTTGTCGACGGCGGGCGTTTCCTGTGCGACGTGCGCGATGCGCCAGGTCGGCGGGATCGAGAAATCGCCGCCGTCCGCATGCAGCTCGCCGAGCAGCACGGCGAACAGCGTCGACTTGCCCGCGCCGTTCGCTCCGACGAGGCCGGCTTTTTCACCGGGGTTCAAGGTGAATGTGGTGTTGTCGAAAAGCGGCTTGGTGCCGCGCGCGAGGCTGAACTGATTGAAGCGGATCACGACGTGGCCGGCTGAAGAAAACCGCTATTTTAGACTGCCCGGCGCGTTGCCGGGCGCGCGGCGCCGATTGCCCGTCTGTCACTTCGCGCGCAGCGCTCATCGGCCATCCGGCCGACTGTATCGGCAGCGCTTTTGGCATAGACTGACGGCTTTCACGGGAGGGCACATGACATCGATCTTTTCGTTTTCGGCACGCACGCTCGGCGGCGAGGAAGCGAGTCTCGCGCAGTACGAAGGCAAAGTTATGCTGATCGTCAATACCGCGAGCGAATGCGGGTTCACGCCGCAATACGCGGGCTTGCAGAAACTGTATGACGCGTACGCGGCGCGCGGGCTCGCGGTGCTCGGTTTTCCGTGCAACCAGTTCGGCAAGCAGGAGCCGGGCGACGCCGCGCAGATCGGCAGCTTCTGCGAGAAGAACTACGGCGTGACGTTTCCGATGTTCGACAAGATCGACGTGAACGGTCCGAACGCGCACCCGCTGTTCCGCTATCTGACGATCGAGGCGCCGGGACTGCTCGGTCTCGAGGCGATCAAGTGGAATTTCACGAAGTTTCTGATCGGCCGCGACGGCAACGTCGTCAAGCGCTATGCGCCGCTGACCAAGCCCGAGGCGATCACCGGGGATATCGAAGCGCTGCTGTAAGCGGGCACGCCTACAGGATCGGCGAAAAGAGCCGCGCGACGTGCATCAGCATGCGTCGCAGCGCGCTCGACTTGTGGTACTCGTCGCGGTCGATTTCGCGCGACTCGGCAAAGTCGTCGAGCAGCATCGTCTCGACTTCGAGCGCGAAGCCGCGGTCGACGGTCAGCACCATGATCTCGAAGTTCAGGCGAAACGAGCGGTTGTCGAGATTGGCGCTGCCGATCGCGGCCGCGCTGCTGTCGATCAGCACGACCTTCTGATGCAGGAAGCCCGGCTGATAGCGGAAGATGCGAATGCCCGCGCGCAGCGAGTCGTACGCATAGAGCTTCGACGCCGCGAACACCACGAGGTGATCGCGCCGGCTCGGAATCAGGATGCGCACGTCGACGCCGCGCAGCGCAGCGAGGCGCAACGCAGCGAATACGGCTTCGTCGGGGACGAGGTAGGGCGTCGTGATCCAGATGCGTTCACGTGCCGCGTTGATTGCTTCGACGAAAAACAGCGAGCAGGTCTCCTGCTTGTCGGCCGGGCCGCTCGGCAGCACGAGGCAGTGCATGTTGTTCGCGGCGCGCTCGTTGGCGCCGTGGTCGCCGGGCTGGTCGAAGGATGGGGTCACGGAATCCGCGGCCGGCGCGTCGAACTTGGGCAACTGCTGCGTGGCCCAGTACCAGTCCTCGATGAAGACGAACTGGATGCTTGCGACCGCCGGACCACGCACTTCGATGTGCGTATCGCGCCACGGCGACAGCGGCGGCTTCGCGCCCAGATATTCGACCCCGACGTTATGACCGCCGACAAACGCGCGCTCGCCGTCGACCGCCACGATCTTGCGGTGATTGCGGAAATTCAGTTGCAGACGGTTGACGAAGAGGCGGTTCGTGGCGAACGGCTGCATCTCGATGCCGGCGGCGCGCAGCGCCGCGACGTAGCGGTGCGGCAGATCGAAGCTGCCGATACTGTCATACAGGAAGTACACCCGCACGCCCTGTTTGGCTTTGGCGATCAGCGCGTCCTTCAGCATGTCGCCGAGCGCGTCGTCGCGCACGATGAAGAATTGCACGATCACATAGCGGCGCGCGTTCTCGATCGCCTCGAAGATCGCCTCGAAAGTCGCCGTGCCGTTGACCAGCGTGCGCACGCTATTGCCGGGCAGGAACGGCATGCCGCCGAGGCGCGTCAGCGACTGCACGAGCCGCGAGCCGAGCTGCTGCGTCGGCACCCCGGCCGACGACGCCTGCGTGTCCCACACCAGCGGATGCGCGCGCGTGCGCAGCAGCTCGTTCTCGACGCGGCGCGCGTCCGCGTAGCCGGCGAACTTGCTGCGGCCAAGGAACAGGTAGGGTACGAGCGTCAGATAAGGCATCGCGACCAGCGACACGGCCCACGCGATCGCCCCTTGCGAGGTGCGGGTATGGAGAATCGCGTGAGCGGCCGCGATGATGCCGAGAATGTGGGCAACAGCAACCAGCGTGCCGACGTGAAGCAGGTCGAATGACATAAGCTCGCGAACAGTTGGCGAAGCGCCGTGGTTCAGGAAACGGAGGCGGGCACGGGCTCGCTCCGTGGTCTGCGGCGAACGCGTCGGGCAACGGGCTCAGGCTGCGGTTGCGGGCAAGGCCACGCGCTGTCGCGGCGATTGCTCGTGACCCTGCCTGAGAAACGCGCTTGAAACGACGCTCAAACGGTCAGCATGCCGGACTCAGACCGGCAAGTCGCTGGCCTGGATCAGAAACACGTTGTCGTCGCCGGCGCTGGTCGACAGCCACACGAGGTCGAGACCGCCGAACGCGGCCTCGACGTGCTCGCGTTCGTTGCCGATCTCGATGACGAGCACGCCGTCTTCGGTCAGCCAGTTGCGCGCGTCGGCAATGATCCGTCGCACGATGTCCATGCCGTCCGCGCCACCGGCGAGCGCCATCTCCGGCTCGTGCCTGTATTCGGCCGGCAGCTCCTGCATCGACGTGGCGTTCACGTACGGCGGATTGCTGATGATCACATCGTAGCGGCGCTCGGCGAGCGGCGCATACAGATCGCCTTCGAACAGCGCGATGCGCTCGTCGAGGTGGTAGTCCAGCACATTGCGCGTCGCGACTTCGAGCGCGGGCGCGGACAGATCGACCGCGTCGACGTCGGCGTTCGGGAACGCGTGCGCGGCGAGGACCGCGAGGCACCCGGAGCCGGTGCACAGTTCGAGCACCGCGCCGACCTGCTCGGGGTCCTCGACGTACGGCTGCAGGCCGTCCTGCAGCAGCTCGCCGATGAACGAGCGCGGCACGATCACGCGCTCGTCGACGTAAAAGCGATAGCCGTGCATCCACGCTTCCTGCGTGATGTACGCGGCCGGCACGCGTTCGGCGGCGCGTCGCTCGATCACTTTCAGCACCGCCTCGATTTCGGCCGTGGTCAGGCGCGCGTCGAGAAACGGTTCGAGCAGGTCGAGCGGCAAATGCAGCGTGTGCAGGATCAGATAGGCGGCTTCGTCGTAGGCATTGGCCGAGCCGTGGCCGAACGACAGTTTGGCCTCGCTGAAGCGCGACACTGCATAACGCAGCAGGTCGCGGACGGTGCAAAAAGGAAGCGTCATCGCAAAGTTCCAGGTTACGCGATCAGTTGTTCGAGCACGCGGCGATACACGTTCTTCAGCGGCTCGATATGGGCGACTTCGATATGTTCGTCGATCTTGTGGATGCTCGCGTTCAGCGGGCCGAACTCGATCACCTGCTTGCAGATGCGCGCGATGAAGCGGCCGTCCGACGTGCCGCCGGTGGTCGACAGTTCGGTGTCCACGCCGGTTTCGTCCTTGATCGCCTGCGCGAGCGCGCTCGACAGCTCGCCGCTCGGGGTGAGAAATGGCAGACCGCTCACCGTCCATTGCAGTTCGTATTCGAGGCCGTGTTTGTCGAGAATCGCATGCACGCGCTTTTGCAGTCCTTCGACGGTGCTCGCGGTCGAGAAGCGGAAGTTGAACATCACGTCCGCGTGGCCGGGGATCACGTTGGTCGCGCCGGCGCCGCTGTGGAGGTTCGACACCTGCCAGGTGGTCGGCGGGAAATATTCGTTGCCTTCGTCCCAGCGCTCGGCGACGAGTTCGGCGAGCGCTGGCGCCAGCAGGTGCACCGGATTCTTCGCCAGATGCGGGTAGGCGATATGGCCCTGCACGCCCTTGACGATCAGCTTGCCCGACATCGAGCCGCGCCGGCCGTTCTTGACCATGTCGCCGAAACGCTCGCTCGAGGTCGGCTCGCCGACGATGCAGTAGTCCATGCGCTCACCGCGCTGCTGCAATGCTTCGACGACCTTGACGGTGCCGTCGGTGGCGGGGCCTTCCTCGTCGCTCGTGATCAGGAACGCGATCGAGCCGCGGTGCCCGGGGTGTGCCGCCACGAACTCCTCGCTCGCGACGACGAAGCCGGCGATCGACGCCTTCATGTCCGCCGCGCCGCGGCCGTACAGCTTGCCGTCGCGCTGGGTCGGCTCGAACGGCGCCGACTGCCATTGTTCGAGCGGGCCGGTCGGTACCACGTCGGTGTGGCCGGCGAACGCGAGCAGCTTGCCTTGCGTGCCGTCGACGCCGCGTTTGACGGCCCACAGGTTGGTCACGCCGTTGGATTCGATCGTCTCGTGCTCGAAGCCGAGCGCGGCGAGGCGCTCGATCAGGAGACGCTGGCAATGCTGATCGTCGGGCGTGACGGACGCGCGCGCAATCAGTTGTTCGGTAAGGGCGAGGGTGCCGGACATGGATTCAGTACAAGCCACTTTGAAATGAAAAAATGCCGGCTCGCGGTGAGGCACCGCAGCCGGCAACAGCCTTTGAACGACGCGGCGCGAGGCCGCGCGTTCGACTACCTCGTGCTGGAGCCTGGCGCTGAGCGCCGCGCTCAGACAAACAGCGCCGCGTACTCGTCCGCCGAAAAGCCGAGCGACTTCACCCGCCCGTTCACGACCAGCACCGGCCGCTTGATCACCGACGGCTTGTGGATCATCAGCGCGATCGCGCCCGGCTGCGTTTCCGCGGCCGCCTTCATGTCGTCGGACAGCGCGCGCCACGTCGTGCCGCGGCGGTTCAGCAGCGCGTCGAGCTTGACGTCCTTGAGCCAGTCCTGCACGAGCGGCTCGGTCACGCCGGCCTTCTTGAAGTCGTGGAACTCGAACTCGACGCCGTGCTCTTCGAGCCACACACGGGCCTTCTTCACGGTGTCGCAGTTCGGAATGCCGTAGACGACGGTTTTGGTGCCGCGCGCCATCAATCGCCTCGCAGCAACTCGTTCAGGCCGACCTTCGCACGCGTCTTCGCGTCGACCTTCTTGACGATGACCGCGCAGTACAGGCTGTGCGTGCCGTCCTTCGACGGCAGGTTGCCCGCCACCACGACCGATCCCGCCGGAATGCGGCCGTACGTGACTGCGCCGGTTTCGCGGTCGTAAATCCTGGTGCTCTGGCCGAGGTACACGCCCATCGAGATCACCGAGTTTTCCTCGACGATCACGCCTTCGACGACTTCCGAGCGCGCGCCGATGAAGCAGTTGTCTTCGATGATGACCGGGTTCGCCTGCAGCGGCTCCAGCACGCCGCCGATGCCGACGCCGCCCGACAGGTGCACGTTCTTGCCGATCTGCGCGCACGAGCCGACGGTGGCCCACGTGTCGACCATCGTGCCTTCGTCGACGTACGCGCCGATGTTGGTGTACGACGGCATCAGCACGACGTTCTTCGCGATGAACGAGCCGCGGCGCGCGATCGCGGGCGGCACCACGCGGAAGCCGCCGGCGGCGAAGTCTTCAGCGGTGTAGTTCGCGAACTTCGACGGCACCTTGTCGTAGAACTGGCTGTAGCCGCCGGCCGGCATCGGCGCGTTGTCTTCCAGACGGAACGACAGCAGCACGGCTTTCTTCAGCCACTGGTTGACGACCCAGTCGCCGTCCTTCTTTTCGGCGACGCGCAGCGCGCCCTTATCGAGTTGCTCGATCGCATGGGCGACGGCTTCGCGCACTTCTGCCGGCGCGGCCTTCGGCGACAGTTCGGCGCGGTTGTCCCAGGCGGTATCGATGATGCTCTGAAGTTGTTGCGACATAGGCGTGATTATCTGAAGGGTTGAAGTCTGAAGAAGGGGATGCCGTGTAGCTCAAGCGGGGCTCAGGCTGCACTCAGTTGACACTGGACGAGCGGCAGAATTCGACGATCCGCTGCGCGCCCGCCGTGCATTCGTCGACGTCGGCGACGAGCGCGAGGCGCACGAAATTGCGGCCGGGGTTCACGCCGTGCGCGGTGCGCGCGAGGAACGAGCCCGGCAGAACCGTCACATTATAGTCGGCGTAGAGGCGCTGGGCGAACTCGGTGTCCGTGAGGCCGGTGCGCTCGACGTTGGCCCACAGGTAGAACGCGGCGTCGGGCAGCCGCACGTCGAGCACGTCGGCGAGCATCGGCGTGACGGTCGTGAACTTGCGCAGGTACCTGGCGCGGTTCTCGCGCACGTGCGTCTCGTCGCTCCATGCGACCACGCTCGCGCTTTGGAACACGGTCGACAGCGCCGTGCCGTGGTACGTGCGGTACAGCAGGAATGCCTTGAGAATCGCGGCGTCGCCGGCGACGAAGCCCGAGCGCATGCCCGGCACGTTCGAGCGCTTCGACAGACTCGACAGCATCACGAGGCGCTCGAAGCCGCGTCCGAGCTTGTGCGCGGCTTCCAGTCCGCCGAGCGGCGGCGTCGACTCGTCGAAATAGATTTCCGAGTAGCACTCGTCCGAAGCGATCACGAAGCCGTAGCGGTCCGATAGCGCGAACAGCTCGCGCCAGTCGTCGAGCGTGAGCACGGCGCCGGTCGGGTTGCCCGGCGAGCAGACGTACAGCAGTTGCGTGCGGGCCCACACGTCGGCGGGCACCGCCGAGTAGTCGCACGCGAAGTTGCGCGCCGGGTCGCTGTTGACGAAGTACGGCTGCGCGCCGCCGAGCAGCGCCGCGCCTTCGTAGATTTGGTAGAACGGGTTCGGACAGAGTACGATCGCAGGCTCGCCGTCAGCATCGCGGCGCGGATTGAGCACCGTCTGCGCGAGCGCGAACAGCGCCTCGCGCGAGCCCGCCACCGGCAGCACCTCGGTCAGCGGATCGAGCGGCGGCAGGTCGTAGCGTTGCGTGACCCATTTCGCGATCGACTCGCGCAGCGGCGCCGAGCCGAGGGTGGCCGGATACGCGGCGAGGCCGCCGAGCGAGTCGATGACGGCGTCGCGGATCAGCGGCGGGGTTGGATGTTTCGGCTCGCCGATGCCGAAGCTGATGTGCGCAAGGCCGGCCGGCGGCGTGACGTCCTTGAAAAGCAGGCGCAGCTTTTCGAACGGATAGGGCTGAAGGGAGTCGAGTAGCGGATTCACGGACGAAATGGCCTGATCGGGATGGACGCGGACGAATGGCGGGACAACCGGGCACGCGCGCCGGCGGGCGGCGGCGAACGGACGATTATAGCGTGGCGCGCCCGCGGACCAGGCGGGAGCCAGGCGCGCGGCGCGGGAGCAATCCGCGAGGCGGCACACCGGGGCGCCGCGGCGGGAACGGCGCGAAATCCGCCACGGTTCGTGTAAAAGAATACGCAGGAGCAGCAATGTACGCAGCAGTTCAGGAGACGGCCGGCTGGACCCTCATACGACCCGCCCACGATGCCCGTCGGAGTCCCGCCCCATGACCAACTGGCTTCGCAACGGCTGGCCGACGCTCGCGATCATGCTGGGCGCGTCGGTCTGGGGGATGGTCTGGTATCCGCTGCGGATGCTGGCCGCGCTCGGGGTGACCGGCACCGCCGCGAGCGCGCTCACGAGCGGCACCGGCTGCCTGTTCGTGCTGCTCGTGCGGAATGGCGCGCTGAAGACCGTGCGGTGGCACTGGCTGCTGCCGGCGCTCGCGCTCGCCGCGGGCGTCACGAATCTCGGCTTCGTGTGGGGCGCTATCCACGGTCAGGTGATGCGCGTGCTGCTGCTGTTCTATCTGACGCCCGCGTGGACCGCGCTGTTCGCGCATTTCATCCTGCACGAGCGGCTCACGTGGTCGGGCGCGGCGCTGGCCGCGCTGTCGCTCGCGGGCGCGATGACGATGCTATGGTCGCCGCGTCTCGGCATTCCGGTACCCGGCAATCCCGCCGAATGGGCCGGGCTCGCCGGCGGCATGGGCTTCGCGATGAGCAACGTGCTGATCCTGAAGACGAGCCGCGTGCTGCCGGACATGAAGCCCGAAATGCGCACCGCGGTGATCTTCGGCGGCGCGGCGCTGTTCGGCGCGCTCGCGTCGCTGTTCGAGCCGATGTCCGCGCCGCCCGTCGGCGCGCATCTGGGCACGGCGGCGCTGCTGGTGCTCGGTCTCGGTCTGCTGCTCGCGTCGAACAACATGCTCGTGCAATACGGGCTCTCGCGCGTGCCGGCCAATCGCGCGTCGATCATCATGCTGTTCGAACTCGTCGTGACGGCGCTGTCGGCGTGGCTGTTCGCCGGCGAAGTACCGGGCCCGCGCGAATGGGCCGGCGGCGCGTGCATCGTGCTCGCGTCGGCCTTGTCGAGCTGGGTGCATCGGACGAAATTGGCGCCGCCCGATCCCGCCATCGGGGGCACGGACGGGCCCGGCGGCGACGATGGACGCGGTGGTCAATGCGGTAGCAAACGCGGCGGCCAACGCGGTGACGAACCCGGCCCTGACGGCGACAGTGACGACCGCCGAAAGGGCGGTAAGAATCGTCCGCGCGCGATGGTATGATTCCCCCTCATTAGCCGGCGCATGCGTACCTGTGTGTGCCTCAGAGATGCATGAGCGCATGCAGCCGGCAACCAAATTGCGAAGGCTCGCGAGGTTGCGTGGGGCCGTCCCGCTGCGGCGGTGAACGACTGGCGCAACCTCGCGAGCCACCTATCACTCTCTCTTTTCAAACAGCGAAATCGCCGTGCGGCTCACCTCGATCAAACTCGCTGGTTTCAAATCCTTCGTCGATCCCACGCATTTCCAGGTCCCAGGCCAGTTGGTTGGCGTGGTCGGTCCGAACGGATGCGGCAAATCCAACATCATCGACGCCGTGCGCTGGGTGCTCGGCGAATCGCGCGCCTCTGAATTGCGCGGCGAGTCGATGCAGGACGTGATCTTCAACGGCTCGACCGCCCGCAAGCCCGGCAGCCGCGCGAGCGTCGAACTCGTGTTCGACAACGCGGACGGCCGCGCCGCCGGCCAGTGGGGCCAGTATGCGGAGATCGCCGTGAAGCGCGTGCTGACGCGCGACGGCACGTCGAGCTACTACATCAACAATCTGCCGGCGCGGCGCCGCGACATCCAGGACATCTTTCTCGGCACCGGCCTCGGGCCGCGTGCGTACGCGATCATCGGGCAGGGCATGATCGCGCGGCTGATCGAGGCGAAGCCCGAAGAGCTGCGCGTGTTCCTCGAAGAAGCCGCCGGCGTGTCGAAGTACAAGGAGCGCCGCCGCGAGACCGAGAACCGTCTGCACGACACGCGCGAGAACCTCACGCGCGTCGAGGACATCGTCCGCGAGCTTGGCGCGAATCTCGAGAAGCTCGAGGGGCAGGCGGTCGTCGCGACCCGTTATCGCGAGCTGCAAAGCGACGGCGAGGAAAAGCAGCGTCTGCTGTGGTTGCTGCGCAAGAACGAGGCGGCCGGCGAACAGCAGCGCCAGCAACGCGCGATCGAGCAGGCGCAGATCGACCTCGAGGCGCAAACCGCGAAGCTGCGCGAAGTCGAGGCGGAACTCGAAACGCTGCGCGTCGCGCACTATTCGGCGAGCGACGCGATGCAGGGCGCGCAGGGCGCGCTGTACGAGGCGAACGCGGAAGTGAGCCGGCTGGAAGCCGAGATCCGCTTCATCGTCGAATCGCGCAACCGCGCGCAGGCGCAGATCGCCGCGCTGACCGCGCAGCGCGAGCAGTGGCAATCGCAGGCCGGCAAGGCGCAGGACGATATTGCCGACGCTGAAGAGCAACTGGCCGTCGCTGAAGAAAAAGCCGTGCTCGCCGAAGAGGACGCCGCCGCGAAGCACGATGCGCTACCCGCCCTCGAAGCGCGCTGGCGCGACGCTCAGGCGGAGCTGAACACCGAGCGCGGCGGCATCGCGCAGACCGAGCAGGCGCTGAAGCTCGAAGCCGCGCATCAGCGCAATGCCGATCAGCAGTTGCAGCAGCTGCAGCAGCGCCATGAGCGGCTGAAATCGGAACAGGGTGGCCTCGACGCGCCCGACGAGGTGCAGCTCGAGGCATTGCGCGTGCAGCTCGCCGAGCACGAGGAAATCCTTCACGACGCGCAGGACCGCCTCGCCGACGCGCAGGAAACACTGCCGCGGCTCGACGTTGAACGCCGCGCCGCGCAGGAGCGCGTGCAGGCCGAAAGCGCGCAGATCCATCAGCTCGACGCGCGCCTCGCCGCGCTCAGGCAGTTGCAGGAAAACGTGCAGACAGAAGGCAAGATCCAGCCGTGGCTCGACAAGCACGAGCTGGGCAGCCTGCCGCGTCTGTGGAAGAAGCTGCATGTCGAGGCCGGTTGGGAAACCGCACTCGAAGCGGTGCTGCGCGAGCGCCTCGCCGCGCTCGAAGTGTCGAATCTCGACTGGGTCAAGGCGTTCGCAACCGACGCGCCACCGGCCAAGCTCGCGTTCTACGCGCCGCCCGCGGCTGGTCAGCCTGCCCCGGCGGCGGGCGCGCTGCGCTCGCTGCTGTCGCTCGTGCGCATCGAGGACGCGGGTATTCGCGCGGTGCTGACCGACTGGCTGGGCCTCGCGTTCGTCGCCGACGATCTGCAGCAGGCGCTTTCGATGCGCGCGCAGCTGCCCGAGGGCGGCGCGTTCGTCGTCAAGGCGGGGCACGTGGTCACGCGCGTCGGCGTACAGCTGTATGCGGCCGATTCCGAACAGGCCGGCATGCTCGCGCGTCAGCAGGAAATCGAAAACCTCGGCCGCCAGGTGCGCGCGCAGGCATTGCTCGCCGACGAGGCGAAGGCCGCCGCGATCCGCGCCGAAGCCGCGCACACGCAAGCCGCGCAGGCGCTCGCCGAGCTGCGCCAGCAGGCCGAACGCGCGACGCAGCGGGTGCACGCGTTGCAGATGGACGTGCTGAGGCTCACCCAGGCACACGAACGCTACACGCAGCGCAGCACGCAGATTCGCGAGGAACTCGAAGAGATCGCCGCGCAGATCGACGAGCAGCGGGCGCTGCGCGCCGAGTCGGAAGCGAACTTCGAGCGTCACGACGGCGAGCTCGCCGAACTGCAGGCGCGCTTCGAAGACCACCAGCTCGCGTTCGAAGCACTCGACGAAGAACTGACGACCGCCCGCGGCGAAGCACGCGAGCTCGACCGCGCCGCTACCGACGCGCGCTTCGCCGCGCGCAACATGGCGAACCGCATCGACGAATTGAAGCGCAGCATCCAGGTCGCGCACGAGCAGAGCGAGCGCGTCGCGGGCGCGCTCGAAGACGCGCGCGCCGAACTGGAAACGATCAACGAGCAGACCGCGCACACCGGGCTGCAGGACGCGCTCGACATCCGCGCCGTGAAAGAAGAGGCGCTGCGCGCCGCGCGCGTCGAGCTCGACGACCTGACCGCGAAGCTGCGCTCGGCCGACGAAACGCGCCTCACCGCCGAGCGCGCCCTGCAGCCGCTGCGCGACCGCATCAATGAATTGCAGTTGAAGGAGCAGGCCGCGCGCATCAGCGGCGAGCAGTTCGTCGAGCAGCTGGCCGCGGCCGGTGTCGATGAAGCCGAACTGCAAGCCAAGCTGACGGCGGACATGAAGCCGTCGTACCTGCAGGGCGAAGTCACGCGCATCAACAACGCGATCACCGCGCTCGGGCCGGTCAACATGGCCGCGCTCGACGAGCTGAAGGCCGCGACCGAGCGTAAGAGCTTCCTCGATTCGCAGTCGGCCGACCTGACGAGCGCGATCGAAACGCTCGAAGATGCGATCCGCAAGATCGACGCCGAAACGCGCACGCTGCTGCAAAGCACGTTCGACGAAGTGAACCGCCATTTCGGCGAGCTGTTCCCGCGTCTCTTTGGCGGCGGCCAGGCGAAGCTGATCATGACCGGCGACGAAATCCTCGACGCCGGCGTGCAGGTGATGGCGCAACCGCCGGGCAAGAAGAATTCGACGATTCACCTGCTGTCGGGCGGCGAGAAAGCACTGACCGCGACCGCGCTCGTGTTCGCGATGTTCCAGCTGAATCCCGCGCCGTTCTGTCTGCTCGACGAAGTGGACGCGCCGCTCGACGACGCCAACACCGAGCGTTTCGCGAATCTGGTACGGGCGATGTCCGACAAAACCCAGTTCCTGTTCATTTCGCACAACAAGATCGCGATGGAGATGGCGCAGCAGCTGATCGGCGTGACGATGCAGGAGCAGGGCGTCTCGCGGATCGTCGCGGTCGACATGGAAACGGCGGCGGGTTTCGCCCAGAATATCGTTTGAGTTAACGCCTTCGCGGGCATCGGCATCCAGCGCAGCGGCCTCGATGAGCGCCGCGCGGTACGTGGAGCGGACGACATGCCCGCGCGGATAGAAGAATTGCTGATGGAGCATGCATGGACGAGTTGACACTCGGTTTGATCGGCGCGGGTGCCGTGGTGGTGGGGGGCGTGGTCGTGTACAACGCGTGGCAGGGCGCGAAGGTGCGCCGCAAGATGCCGCGGCCGATGCCGGCCGACACCGCCGAGAGCTTTGCGCGGGACGAGCATGAGGAGCAGAGCCCGTTCATCGAGCCGGCCCGGCCGACCACGCGGCGCGAGCCGAGCGTGAGCGCCGAGGCGGCCGCGGACCCGAGCGCGGCGCGCGTCGAGCCGACGTTCGGCGCGGGCGCCGCACCGCTCGATACACCGGCCGATATCCAGGCCGAGATGACGTCGCCGAACGGTTATCCATCGGCGGACGCCGATACCGTGGGCGAAGGCGAACATGCGGCGGCGCCGGGCGCGCACGCGAAGCGGCCCACGGCCGAAGCGCCCGCGGCCCAGCCCGCGTCCGCCGGGCACGAGCGGGTCGAACCGATCCTGCCGGCCGCCACGACGATTTCGTCGGCGCCGCCCGCGATCGTCGATCGACGCATCGACTGTATCGTGCCGATCCGGCTGAACGGCCCCGTGGCCGGGGACAAGGTGCTTCCGCTCGCGCAGCGCTTGCGTCGCGCGGGCAGCAAGCCCGTGCACATCGAAGGCAAACCCGAAGGCGGCGGCGCGTGGGAGCTGCTGCAGAACGGCACGCGCTACGAAGAGCTGCGCGCGGCCGCGCAGCTCGCGAACCGTAGCGGCGCGCTGAACGAGCTCGAATTTTCCGAGTTCGTGACCGGCGTACAGCAGTTCGCCGATGCGCTCGACGCGGCGCCGGAATTCCCCGACATGCTCGAAACCGTCGCGATGGCGCGCGAGCTCGACGGCTTTGCCGCCCAGTGCGACGCGCAGTTGTCGATCAACGTGCTGTCGGACGGCGCGCCGTGGTCGGCCAACTACGTGCAGGCGGTCGCATCGCAGGACGGTCTGCTGCTGTCGCGCGACGGCACGCGCTTCGTCAAGCTCGACTCGCGGCAAAGCCCGGTGTTCATGCTGCAGTTCGGCGACACCAACTTCCTGCGCGACGACCTCACGTACAAAGGCGGCGAGATGATCACGCTGGTGCTCGACGTGCCGGTCGCCGACGAAGACATCCTGCCGTTCCGGCTGATGTGCGATTACGCGAAGTCGCTGGCCGAGCGCATCGGCGGACGCGTGGTCGACGACGGTCGCCGGCCGCTGCCGGAAAGCGCGCTGCTCGCGATCGAAAAACAGTTGATGACGCTGTACGCGAAGCTCGAACAGGCGGGTATTCCGGCGGGTTCGCCGGCCACGCGGCGCCTGTTCAGCCAGTAAGCCTTTTTCAGCGTTCTACGCGTTTTGACGACGGCCGCACGATGTGCGGCCGTCGTCGTTTCCGGCTTGCGTCGCAGCGCGGCCCGCCCCGATTCAGCGATGTAAAGGGGCACGCTTCCTGCGATAATCCGATGTCCGACTTTCTTCTCGAGAAGCTTCCGACAGCATGGCCCGATCCTCCGTCCCTCCTTCCGCAACCAGCGCTCCGGCCGAGCGGGCCGTGTGGTTGCGCGCGGAACTCGAACGCGCGAACTACGCGTATTACGTGCTCGATCAACCGGACCTGCCGGACGCCGAGTACGACAAGCTGTTCAAGGAGCTGGAGCGCATCGAGGCCGAGCATCCCGATCTGATCGTGCCGGATTCGCCGACGCAGCGCGTCGGCGGCGAGGCCGCGAGCGGTTTCGAGCCGGTCGTGCACGATCTGCCGATGCTGTCGTTGAACAACGGTTTCGCCGACGAAGACATCGTCGCGTTCGACAAGCGCATCGGCGACGCGCTCGGCAACAACGCGAGCGAGCCGCCGGTCCCCGTCGACTACGCGGCCGAGCTGAAATTCGACGGCCTCGCGATCTCGCTGCGCTACGCCGACGGCGTGTTCGTGCAGGCCTCCACGCGCGGTGACGGCACAACCGGCGAGAACGTCACCGAAAACGTCCGCACGATCCGCTCGATTCCGTTGAAGCTGAAGGGTAAGCGCGTGCCCCACGTGCTCGACGTGCGCGGCGAAGTGCTGATGTTCAAGCGCGATTTCGAGCGCCTGAACGAACGCCAGCGCACCGCCGAACAACGCGAATTCGCGAACCCGCGCAACGCGGCGGCGGGCAGCTTGCGGCAGCTCGATTCGAAGATCACCGCGCAGCGGCCGCTGTCGTTTTTCGCGTATGGCATCGGCGTGCTGGAAGGCATCGAGATGCCGGCCACCCATAGCGAACTGCTCGACTGGTACAAGGAGATGGGCTTGCCGGTCAATGGCGAGCGTGCGGTCGTGCAGGGCGCCGAAGGCCTGCTCGGCTTCTTCCGCGCGGTCGGCGAGAAGCGCGACAGGCTCCCCTACGACATCGACGGCGTGGTCTATAAGGTCAACCGGCGCGACGAGCAGGATGCGCTCGGTTTCGTGTCGCGCGCGCCGCGCTTCGCGCTCGCGCACAAATTCCCCGCGCAGGAAGCGCTGACGAAGCTGGTCGCGATCGACGTGCAGGTCGGCCGCACCGGCGCGATCACGCCGGTCGCACGGCTGGAACCGGTGTTCGTCGGCGGCGCGACGGTCACGAACGCGACCTTGCACAACGAGGATGAAGTGCGCCGCAAGGACATCCGCATCGGCGACACGGTGATCGTGCGGCGCGCCGGCGACGTGATTCCGGAGGTGGTCAGCGCGCTGCTCGAGCGTCGTCCGGCCGACGCGCGCGAGTTCGTGATGCCGACGCGGTGCCCGGTGTGCGGTTCGGCGATCGAGCGGCTGCCCGACGAGGCGATCGCGCGCTGCACGGGCGGGCTCTTCTGTCCGGCGCAGCGCAAGCAGGCGTTGTGGCACTTCGCGCAGCGGCGCGCGCTCGATATCGACGGCCTCGGCGAGAAGATCATCGATCAACTGGTCGAACAGAACCTGGTGCGCACGCCGGCCGATCTGTTCAATCTCGGCTTCACGACGCTCGCGGAACTCGACCGCTTCGCCGAAAAGTCCGCGCAGAACCTGCTCGACTCGCTCGACAAGGCCAGGCACACGTCGCTCGCGCGCTTTATCTACGCATTGGGGATTCGCCATGTCGGCGAATCGACCGCGAAGGATCTCGCGAAGCACTTCGGCTCGCTCGATCCGATCATGGATGCGTCGCTGGAAGAACTGCTCGAAGTCAACGACGTGGGGCCGGTCGTCGCCGAATCGATCCACCAGTTCTTCGCCGAGGACCACAACCGCACGGTGATCGAACAGCTGCGCGCGCCGGGCAAGGTCACGTGGCCCGAGGGGCCGCCAGCGCCGAAGGCGCCGCAGGGCGTGCTGGCCGGGCAGACGGTCGTGCTGACCGGTACGCTGCCAAACCTGTCGCGCGAGGACGCGAAGGAAATGCTCGAGGCGGCCGGCGCGAAGGTGGCGGGGTCGGTATCGAAGAAAACCAGTTACGTGGTGGCGGGGGCCGACGCGGGCAGCAAACTTTCGAAGGCCGAGGAACTCGGCATCCCCGTACTCGACGAAGATGGTATGCGCAAGCTCCTGGAGGGGCACTGATGATTCACGACATTCTGAAGATGGGCGATCCGCGCCTGCTGCGAATCGCCGAGCCGGTCGTTCACTTCGACACGCCCGAGCTGCACCGGCTCGTGGAAGACATGTTCGAGACCATGCACGCGGCGAACGGCGCGGGTCTCGCCGCGCCGCAGATCGGCGTCGATCTGCAGGTGGTGATCTTCGGCTTCGGTTCGAACGAGCGCTATCCGGACGCGCCGCCGGTGCCCGAAACGGTGCTGATCAACCCGACCGTCACGCCGGTCTCGCAGGACATGGAAGAAAGCTGGGAAGGTTGCCTGTCGGTGCCGGGGCTGCGCGGCGTGGTGAGCCGGTTTTCGATGATCCGTTATCACGGCTTCGATCAGTTCGGCAATCCGATCGACCGGGTCGCCGAGGGTTTTCACGCACGGGTTGTGCAGCACGAATGCGATCATCTGATCGGCAAGCTGTATCCGATGCGGATTACCGATTTCTCGAAGTTCGGCTTTACCGAGGTCCTGTTCCCGGATCTCGATACGAATAGCGACGACTGACACAGCTGCCGCCAACAAAAAACCCACGCCAAAGTGCGTGGGTTTTTTGTTGTGCCGATGCGCCCGCTCTCAGCAAGGAGGCGCATTGGACGGACCTCAGAACGACTCGTCTTCCGACAGATAGCGCCACTGTCCCGGCGGCAGCGCGCCGAGCATCACCTGGCCCATGCGCACGCGCTTCAGGCCCACCACCTCGAGACCGACCAGTTCGCACATGCGGCGAATCTGACGCTTCTTGCCTTCGCGCAGCACGAAACGCAGCTGCTCGCCGTTCTGCCAGCTGACCTGCGCGGGCTTCAGCGCGACGTCGTCGAGCGACAGGCCGTGGCGCAGCAGCGCGAGTTTTTCGGCCGGGAAATGGCTTTCGACGTCGACCGTGTGATCGCCGTAGGCGACGCGCACCAGATACTCCTTGTCCACGTCCGAGTGACCGCCGATCAGTTGCTTCGCGATGCGGCCGTCCTGCGTCAGCACGAGCAGGCCCGTCGAATCGATGTCGAGACGCCCGGCCGGCGCGAGCTGGCGCAGATGCGACGCCGAGAAGGAGATCCCCGAACGGTCGCCTTCCCAGCGATTCTCCGGCGTGACGAGCGTGATGGCCGGCTGATAGCCGTCCTCCGCCTGGCCCGACACGAGCCCGACCGGCTTGTGAACGATCACGGTCACCTGGCTCGACTGAAAGGCTTCGGCGGCCGGGTCGAGGTCGATGCGCTGATCCGGGAACACCTTCGTGCCGAGCGTATCGACGCGCTCGCCGTCGACCATGACCCAGCCTTTCTCGATCCATTCGTCGGCCTCGCGACGCGAGCACAGACCGAGCTTGGACATCAGCTTCGACAGACGCAGCATGCCCGGCGCGTCTTCGCGATCGCGGCGGGGCGGGTGCGGGGTGTCGATGGTGGTGTCGACGGGGCGGGCGGTTGCTGATGCCGAGGCTCGCGGCTTGGCGGCGCGGGCTGGTCGGTCGTCGCCGAAGCGGCGGTTCGCGGCCGGCAACGTGCCGTCGAAGCTGCGCGCAGGGCGCTCGCGACGCTCGGTGCGTTCGCCGTAGCCGCCTTTTGCCGGCTTCGCGAAGCTGCGTTCGCCACGCTCGCTTTCGAAGCGGCGCGAGGTGCTGTCGCTGCGCGCGCCTCGATCGCCACCGCGACGCTCCTGCGGCTCACCGCGATCGCTACCGAAGCGCGGACGGTCGGCGGCCTCGCGCTCCCGGCGCACCGGACGATCGCCACGCGCGCCGCCTTCCGACGGCCTGCCTGTGCCTGGACGCGGACCGCTGAACGGACGGCGTTCGCCGGCGTCGCGGCCCGGTGCGCGCTCGCCAAAACTGCGCGGTGCGCGCTCGCCGCGCTCCGCATTGCCCTCGAAACGACGGGGTGCGCGTTCTGCACGCTCGCCGAACTCGCGCCGAGGAGCGCGTTCGCCACGCTCAGCGCTGCCTTCGAAACGACGCGGCGCGCGTTCGCCACGCTCGCCGAATTCGCGTCGAGGAGCGCGTTCACCACGCTCAGCGTTGCCTTCGAAACGACGCGGCGCGCGTTCAGTCCGTTCGCCGAATTCGCGTCGAGGCGCGCGTTCACCACGCTCAGCGCTGCCTTCGAAACGACGCGGCGCGCGTTCAGTCCGTTCGCCGAATTCGCGCCGAGGCGCGCGTTCACCACGCTCAGCGCTGCCTTCGAAACGACGCGGCGCGCGTTCAGGCCGTTCGCCGAACTCGCGCCGAGGCGCCCGTTCGCCACCTTCAGCGTTGCCTTCGAAACGACGCGGCGCGCGTTCAGTCCGTTCGCCGAAATCGCGTCGAGGCGACCGTTCGCCACGTTCAGCGTTGCCTTCGAAACGACGCGGCGCGCGTTCAGTCCGTTCGCCGAATTCGCGCCGAGGCGCCCGTTCGCCACGCTCGGCGTTGCCTTCGAAACGACGCGGCGTGCGTTCAGTCCGTTCGCCGAAATCGCGCCGAGGCCCGCGTTCACCACGCTCAGCGCTGCCTTCGAGACGACGCGGCGCGCGTTCTCCGCGCTCGCCTCGCTCAGCCGCACCTTCGAAGCGGCGCGGTGCGCCCGCGGCAGCCGCGCCCCGTTCGCGCACGCCCGACCCTTCGGCACGCGGCGCGCGTGCACCGGCGCCCGCCGGCTTCGCACCGACCGGCCGCTTCGCGCCACCACCCGTCGACGCCGCGCCTTCGCGCTTCGCGCCGGCCTCGGCCTCGAATGGCTTCGGCCGCGCTGGACGGGTCGGCTTACGCGCCGACGCGCTGCCGGGGCGGACAGGGGCGCGTTCGGACGACGCCGGCCGCGGATGCTTCGCTGTTAATTTGATTCGCATGAAATCTCACACTGCGATCGCGCGCAGTAGTTCGGTCTCGACCTGAATTTGCAGGCGGTTGTCCGACAGGCTGTGTCCTTCGAGCAGAAACACGTCCTCGACGCGTTCGCCGAGCGTATTGATCCGCGCCGAGGCGACGCCGACCCGGTGCTCAGCCAGCACGCGCGCGATCGAATAAAGAAGGCCCGGCCGGTCGTTCGCCGACACGGACAGGATGTAGTATTGGCCGCGCTCATCGGCCCGCAGGTCGACGCGCGGCGTAATGGGGAAGGTGCGCGACAGCCGTGACAGCCGGCCCTTCGACGGTCCCGGCAGCAAGGTGCCGTGGCCCGCGAGGCGCGCGGTCAGCTCCTGCTCGACCAGATTGGCGATGTCGCGATAGTGCACGTCCTCTTCGGTGTGCGCGACGAGGAAGTTGTCGAGCGCGTAGCCGTGGCGCGTCGTGCTGACGCGCGCATCGAGCACCGACAGGCCGTTGCGGTCGAAATACGCGCAGATGCCCGCGAACAGATCGGGCTGGTCCTTCACGTAGACGAGCACCTGCAGCGCCTCGCCGATCGGCGACGGCCGCGCGCGTACGAGCGGCGTCGGCGTTTCGACGTGGCGGTACAGCACGCGCGTCTGCCACGCGATGTCCGCCGCGTCGTGGCGCAGGAAATAGCCGACGTCCAGCTTGTCCCACAGCGCCCGTTGCGCGCCTTCCGGCACGGTTTCGAGACGCAGCAGCGCGAGCGCCTCTTCCTGGCGCGACTTCAGCTCGGAATGCTCGTCCGGCTGGGCACCGCCAAGCACGGCGAGCGTGATGCGGTAGAGGTCTTCGAGCAGCTTGCCTTTCCACGTGTTCCAGACCTTCGGGCTGGTGCCGCGGATGTCGGCGACGGTCAGCAGATAGAGAGCGGTCAGGCGGCGCTCGGTGCCGACCAGCTCGGCGAAGCGTTTGATCACTTCAGGGTCGCTCGTGTCCTGCTTCTGCGCGACCTGGCTCATCGTCAGATGCTGCTGCACGAGCCACACGACCAGCTCGCCATCCTCGCCTTCGATGCCGTGCTGGCGGCAGAAGCGCCGTGCGTCGGCCATGCCCAGCGTGGAATGATCGCCGCCGCGGCCCTTCGCGATGTCATGAAACAGTGCGGCCACGTACAGCACCCACGGCCGGTCGAAGTTGACGATCAACTGGCTGCAGAACGGGTATTCGTGCGCATGCTCGGCGACCGCGAAGCGGCGCAGATTGCGCAGCACCATCAGGATGTGCTGATCGACCGTGAACACGTGGTACAGGTCGTGCTGCATCTGCCCGACGATGCGCCGGAAATTCAGCAGATAACGCCCGAGCACGCTCGTCTGGTTCATCAACCGGAACGCATGCGTGATACCGGCCGGCTGCTTCAGGATTTCCATGAAGAGCCGGCGATTTTCCGGATCGCGCCGCCAGTGCTGGTCCATCACGTCGCGGGCGTTGTAGATCGCGCGCAGCGTGCGCGCCGACAGTCCCTTCACGCCCGGGGTGCGCTCGTATAGCAGGAACGCCTCGAGGATCGCATTCGGCTCGCGCTGGAACACGTCGTCGGAGGCGATTTCGAGCATGCCCTGCTTTTCGACGAAGCGATCCGACAGCACGCGCGTGATGCCGCTCGTGCTCGGAAACAGCTGCGCCTCGATGTTCTGGATCAGGATCGTCGCGAGTTGCGTGACCGCTTTCGCGGCCCAGTAGTAGCGGCGCATCAGCTGCTCGCTCGCGCGCTTGGTCGCGGTCGGCTTGAGGCCGAAGCTTTCCGCGACCGGCGTCTGCAGGTCGAACACCAGGATGTCCTGGCGGCGCCCGGCGATCACGTGCAGCCGCGCACGCAGCGACTTCAGAAAGCCTTCGTTGTGGCGCAACTCGCGCGCCTCGCGCTCGGTGATCAGTCCGCGTGCTTCGAGTTCGCGCCAGCTGCTGCCGAAGCCGGCCGCCTGTGTGATCCACAGGATCAGCTGCAGGTCGCGCAGCCCGCCCGGGCTTTCCTTGATGTTCGGCTCGAGCGCGTAGGGCGTGTCCTGAAACTTCGCGTGACGCTGGCGCATTTCGAGCACCTTCGCCTGGAAGAACGCCTTCGGGTCGAGCGCCGCACGGTAGCGCCGAGCGAAATCGTCGAACAGTGCGGTGCTGCCGGTGATGCGGCGCGCTTCCAGCAGCGAGGTACGCACCGTGACGTCGTTGGCCGCTTCCTCGATGCATTGCGACACGCTGCGCACGCTGCTGCCGAGTTCCAGCCCGAGATCCCACGCGAGGCTGATGAAGCGCTCGATGCGCGCGTCCAGATGCTCGAGCCGCGCGTCGGGCAACAGCACCAGGATGTCGATGTCGGAGTGCGGCGCGAGTTCGCCGCGCCCATAGCCGCCAACCGCGACCAGCGCGAGGTCGTCGGGCAGCTCGCAGGTGTCCCAGGCGGCGCGCAGCGAATGGTCCGTGGCGCGCGCGAGGGCGGCCATCAACGCGTCGACGTTGGTGGCCGTTCGGAAGCGTTCCAGCAACTGGGCTTTGGCCACTTTGTAGTCCGCCTTGAGCGACGAGGCATGGGAGGGGGCGACGGCTGGAACGCTACTCATTGGCAGGAAGGCGGTGTGGTCGGAATCGGTCAGGCCGTGGCCGCGACCACGGGCGGACGCGCGGGCGTGCCGGCCGACACGGTCAGCACGTCGTAGCCTGTCTCGGTGACGAGCACCGTATGCTCCCACTGCGCGGACAGGCTGCGGTCCTTGGTCTTGACGGTCCACTGGTCGGGCATCGTGCGGATGTCACGGCGGCCGGCGTTGATCATCGGCTCGATCGTGAAGATCATACCGGCCTGCAGTTCGAACCCGGTGCCGGGGCGACCGTAGTGCAGGATCTGCGGATCTTCGTGGAATACGGTGCCGATGCCGTGTCCGCAATATTCGCGCACCACGCTGTAGCCGAGGCCTTCGGCGTGCTTCTGGATCGCATAGCCGATGTCGCCGAGATGCGCGCCGGGTCGCACCTGGTCGATGCCGAGCCACATGCATTCGAAAGTGGCTTGCACGAGGCGCTTTGCCATGATCGACCCTTCGCCGACGATGAACATGCGGCTCGTGTCGCCGAAATAGCCGTCCTTGATCACGGTGATGTCGATGTTCAGCGCGTCGCCGGTTTTGAGCGCCTTGTCGCCCGGAATGCCGTGGCAGATCACGTCGTTGACGGAAATGCAGGTGGCTTTCGGGTAGGGCGGGTAGCCGGGCGGCTGGTAATTCAGCGGCGCGGGGACCGTGCCCTGGTCCTTCAGCATGTATTCGTGACACAGACGGTCGAGCTCGCCAGTGGTGACGCCGGCCTTGACGAACGGCGTGATGTAGTCGAGCACTTCGCTCGCGAGCCGGCAGGCGACGCGCATCTTCGCGATATCGTCTTCGTTTTTGATGGTGATAGCCATGGTTTCCTCGGAAGCCTTGCTGGATAAGGCTTACTGGGTGTTGCGGTGGCCGGGCGGAGGGGCGTCTGCCGGGCACGGAATGCCGGTCGATCCTTAACGCTCCCCGCGCGTGGCGGAATCGAGCCATTTTACAGCAGTGGGGGCCGGGTCGTTGCGCAGGATCGGGCGGCAATGGGCGAAAAGCGCCAGAATCGGCAAATTGGCGGCCCAAAGGACGCCAGGCCGGGCTTCGGGCCCGGCGGCGCGGTCCCGTGCGTAGGACCATCGGCCGCTGGTCGGGCCGGTTGAGTCAGTCGGTCGACGCGTGCTATACTCTCGGGCTAAGTCGGTCCTAGTCCGCTTTTATTCGCGAGTCCGCAAATTCGCGCATGGCAGCTGGGCGGAGCGGCTTCTCGCGGCACTCCGGTTGTTGGGTGTCGTGAGTGAGAGAAAGTCGTGTCAGGCAACCAATTCGCAAGCCGGCGCACCCAGGGTGTCGTCGCGTTCCAGCCAAGGTAGAGGCGGGCGCGGCCGATACGGCAGCCGGTTTAAGACCCAACCCTCGTGGAGAATTTCATGGCAGTTACGATGCGTCAAATGCTGGAAGCAGGTGTCCACTTCGGTCACCAGACCCGTTTCTGGAACCCGAAGATGGCCCCCTTCATTTTCGGTCATCGCAACAAGATTCACATCATCAACCTCGAAAAGACGCTGCCGATGTACAACGACGCGCTGAAGTACGCGCGTCAGCTGGCATCGAACCGCGGCACGATCCTGTTCGTCGGTACGAAGCGTCAATCGCGTGACACGATCGCCCAGGAAGCGCAGCGCGCTGGTATGCCGTTCGTGAACGCGCGCTGGCTCGGCGGCATGCTGACCAACTTCAAGACGCTGAAGGTTTCGATCAAGCGCCTGAAGGACATGGAAGCGGCGCTGGAAGCCGGTGAAACCGAGCGCATGAGCAAGAAGGAAGCGCTTCTGTTCGAACGTGAAATGGCCAAGCTGCAGAAGTCGATCGGCGGCGTGAAGGACATGGGCGGCATTCCGGACGCGATCTTCGTGGTTGACGTCGGCTACCACAAGATCGCCGTGACCGAAGCAAACAAGCTCGGCATTCCGGTCATCGCCGTGGTCGATACGAACCACTCGCCGGAAGGTGTGGACTACGTGATCCCGGGTAACGACGACGCCAGCAAGGCCGTCGCCCTGTACGCGGCTGGCGTGGCCGATGCGATCCTCGAAGGCCGTGCCAACGCGGTCAACGAAGTGGTCCAGGCTGCGCGTGGCGGCGACGGCGACGAGTTCGTCGAGGTCAACCCGGAAGCGTAAGGCTGCCCAGGGTCCGGCATAAAAGGGGGCTTTCTACAGGCCCCCTTTTTTTAAGTCGCGACGTCTATGACAGTTGTTGTAACGGGCATCTGGCAGAGTGCTCGGGGCGACGCGAGGCGCGTCGCTCGCAAAAAATGCGCGAAAACGCTGAAACGAATTCCTGCCGCCGGCATCGAAATGCGGGCGGCGTGTGACAGACAGAACTCAAGGAGCAAATGATGGCGGCAATTACCGCAAGCATGGTTGCAGAACTGCGCGCGAAGACCGACGCGCCGATGATGGAATGCAAGAAGGCGCTGACGGAAGCCGACGGCGATCTGGCGCGCGCTGAAGAACTGCTGCGCGTGAAGCTCGGCAACAAGGCGAGCAAGGCGGCATCGCGCGTGACGGCCGAAGGCGTCGTCGCATCGTTCATCAACGGCAACGCTGGTTCGCTCGTCGAGCTGAACTGCGAAACCGACTTCGTCTCGAAGAACGACGACTTCCTCGCGTTCTCGAAGAAGATCGCCGAACTCGTCGCGACGCAAAACCCGGCTGACGTCGCGGCGCTGTCAGCCCTGCCGCTCGACGGCCAAACCGTCGACGCAGTGCGCCTCGCGCTGGTCGGCAAGATCGGCGAAAACCTGTCGATCCGCCGTTTCGTGCGCTTCGACACCGCGAACAAGCTGGCGGCGTACCTGCACGGCACGCGCATCGGCGTGCTGGTCGAGTACACCGGCGCGGACGAACAGGTCGGCAAGGACGTGGCGATGCACATCGCCGCGATGAAGCCGGTCTCGCTGTCGTCGGACGACGTGCCGGCGGACCTGATCGCCAAGGAACGCAGCATCGCTGAACAGAAGGCCGCCGAATCGGGCAAGCCGGCTGAAATCGTTGCGAAGATGGTCGACGGCAGCGTGCAGAAGTACCTGAAGGAAGTGTCGCTGTTGAACCAGACGTTCGTGAAGAACGACAAGCAGACGATCGAGCAGATGCTGAAGGCGGGCAACTCGAGCGTGCAGAAGTTCGCGCTGTTCGTGGTCGGCGAAGGCATCGAGAAGAAGCAGGACGACTTCGCAGCGGAAGTGGCCGCCCAGGTCGCTGCGGCAAAGCAACAATAAGCGTTACCCAAGTTTCACCGCCGTACCGTTTGGACCCGCGGCGAGGCAAGACCTCGCCGCGGTCGGCAGCGCCGCAAGGCCGCGCACGAGTTGACCCTCGCCGCGCGGCCGCCGCTGGCGAACCTCAGGGTTCGCCAATTTGGCGGTGCTTGCCCGAATCAGCATTTCACCCCTACATTAGTCCCTTGTTGTTGCCCTGTTCTGCGCGATCTGGATACCCCTATGCCCACTGCCTATAAACGCGTCCTGCTCAAACTCTCCGGTGAAGCTCTGATGGGCGACGATGCCTTCGGCATCAATCGCGGAACCATCGAACGAATGGTGGCGGACGTGGCCGAAGTGGTCCGTCTCGGAACACAACTGGCCGTGGTGATCGGCGGCGGCAATATTTTTCGCGGCGTCGCGGGCGGTGCGGCGGGTATGGACCGCGCAACGGCCGACTACATGGGTATGCTCGCCACGATGATGAACGCGCTGGCGCTGCAGGACGCGATGCGTCACGCCGGCATCGAGGCGCGCGTGCAATCGGCGCTGCGCATGGACCAGGTCGTCGAGCCGTACATCCGGCCCCGCGCGATCCGCCAGCTCGAGGAAGGCAAGGTCGTGATCTTCGCGGCCGGCACCGGCAACCCGTTCTTCACGACCGACACGGCCGCTGCATTGCGCGGCGCGGAAATCGGCGCGGAAGTGGTGCTGAAGGCGACCAAGGTGGACGGCGTCTATTCGGCCGATCCGAAGAAGGATTCGAGCGCGACCCGCTACAGCACGATCAGCTTCGATGAGGCAATCGGCCGCAATCTGCAGGTGATGGACGCGACGGCTTTCGCTCTGTGCCGCGACCAGAAGCTGCCGATCCGCGTGTTTTCGATCGTCAAACCCGGTGCGCTCAAGCGCATCGTGCTAGGTGAGGACGAGGGCACCCTCGTCCACGTGTAAACTTCGTTTACATTACGTGGGCTTTGACGCGAGCCCGGGCCGCCGCATCGCGCGTGCCGGGCGGCTCGCACCGTTTTGAAGGTTCGGAGGTTTAAAAATGTCTGTGGCTGATATCAGGAAGGGCGCTGAACAGAAGATGCAGCGCTCCATCGACGCGTTCAGGAACGACCTGTCGAAGATCCGCACGGGCCGTGCGCACACGGGCCTGCTCGATCATATCCAGTGCGACTACTATGGCTCGCCGGTGCCGATTTCGCAGGTCGCGAACCTGACGCTGATCGACGCGCGCACGATCGGCGTGCAGCCGTGGGAAAAGAAGATGGTCCAGGTCGTCGAAAAGGCGATCCGCGAGTCGGATCTCGGTCTGAACCCAGCTACCCATGGCGATGTGATCCGCGTACCGATGCCAGCATTGACCGAAGAGCGTCGCCGCGAGCTGACCAAGGTCGTTCGCAGCGAAGCCGAAACGGCCAAGGTGGCCGTGCGCAACCTGCGCCGCGACGCCAACGAGCAACTGAAGAAGCTCGTCAAGGACAAGGAAATCTCGGAAGACGACGAGCGTCGTGCCGGTGACGACGTCCAGAAGCTGACGGACAAGTTCGTCGCCGAAATCGACAAGCTCGTCACAACGAAAGAAGCCGAGATCATGACGGTCTGACGCCGTTCGGCTCAGCACCTTCTGATTTCCACTTCTTTACTGGCATTACTGTCCCGACGGCCATGACCTATACCAGCTCAACCGTGCGCGTGCCTGAAGTCGCCGCGGTGCCGCGACATATCGCGATCATCATGGATGGCAACGGCCGTTGGGCCACGCAGCGGCGTCTGCCCCGCGTGGCGGGCCATACGCGCGGCGTCGACGCGGTGCGGGCGGCCGTCGAGGCGTGCGCGCGGCGGGGCGTCGAATATCTGACGCTGTTCGCGTTCAGCTCGGAGAACTGGCGCCGTCCGAACGAAGAGGTATCGTTCCTGATGCGCCTGTTCGTCACCGCGCTCGAGCGTGAGATCGGCAAGCTGCACGCGAACGGGATCCGTTTGCGCGTGGTCGGCGATCTCGAGCGTTTCGACGACAAGATCCGCGATCTGATCAAGCGCGCGGAAACCAAGACCGCGCGCAATACCCGTCTCACGCTGACCATCGCCGCGAACTACGGCGGGCGCTGGGACATCATGCAGGCCACCCGCAAGCTCGTCGAGCAAGCGGCGGCGGGCAAGCCGGTCGAGGTCAACGAGGACGCGTTCGCCGAGCACCTGTCGATGGCCTACGCACCCGAGCCGGACCTGTTCATCCGCACCGGCGGCGAGCGCCGCGTCAGCAACTTCCTGCTGTGGCAGCTTGCCTACACCGAGTTCTATTTCACCGACACGTTCTGGCCGGATTTCGACGCCGACGCGCTCGGTCACGCCATCGCTTCGTACACGGAGCGGGAACGCCGCTTCGGCCGCACCAGTGCTCAGCTCGAGCCGCAATCGCAGAACGTCGATTCGCTTCCATGCTAAAGACCCGTGTCATCACGGCGATCGTGTTGCTGGCAGTGTTCCTGCCTGTCACGCTGTTCGCGCCTGTCGGCGCATTCGGCGCGCTGATCGCTTTCGTCGTCGTGTTCGCCGCGTGGGAGTGGGCGCGCCTGCTGAAGCTCGGTGGCGCGGGTCCGGTGCTGTACGCGCTCGTCGCGGCACTCGGACTCGTCACCAGTACGCGGGTGGGCATCGGCACCGAGCCTGCGCGGCCGTTCTTCCAGGCGGCGGCGATTTTCTGGGTGATCGCCGGTCCATTCGTGCTGCTGCGCAAGCCCGTGCTCGCGCAGGGCGCGTGGCGCGCGTTTCTGTTTCTTGCCGGAATCGTCGGTTTGATCGCGTGCTGGCATGCTCTCGTCGCCGCGCGCATGCAGGGTGTGCCGTTCGTGCTGTCGCTGCTGCTATTGGTATGGCTCGCCGATATCGGCGCATACTTCTCCGGGAAGGCATTTGGCAAGCACAAGCTGGCGCCAGCGATCAGTCCGGGTAAAACCTGGGAGGGGGCGATCGGCGGCTGGCTGCTGGTCATGATCGTCGCGGCCGCGGCGATCTTTTTGCACGCGTTCGAGCCGACCCTGTATTCTGCGCTGCTGGCGCAACTGGGTGCGCTGCGCACGGTGCTCGCGCTGACCCTGCTGGTGGTTTTCAGCGTGGTCGGTGACCTGTTCGAATCGATGATGAAACGTCAGGCCGGCGTCAAAGACTCGAGCGGCCTGTTGCCGGGGCACGGCGGCGTGCTCGATCGCATCGACGCGTTGTTGCCGGTGCTGCCGCTCGCCATGCTGCTGCTCGGCTAGAGAAAGAGATATGCAAAAACGTCTGACATTGCTCGGTTCCACGGGCTCGATTGGAGACAGTACGCTCGACGTGGTCGCGCGTCATCCCGAGCGTTTTTCGATTTACGCGCTGAGCGCGCATCGCAACGGCGACAAGCTCGTCGGGCAATGCCTGCGCTTCGCGCCCGAAGTGGCGGTGGTCGGCGACGCCGACACGGCCGCGAAGGTCGCCGCGAAGCTGCGCGAAGCGGGCAGCAAGACCGAGGTCACGTACGGGCCGCAGGCGCTCGTCGACGTCGCGAAGGGCGAGGGCTGCGACACGGTGGTCGCGGCGATCGTCGGCGCGGCCGGTCTCGCGCCGAGCCTTGCCGCGGCGCGCGCCGGCAAGCGCATCCTGCTCGCGAACAAGGAAGCGCTGGTGATGTCCGGCGCGATCTTCATGGACGCGGTGCGCGACCACGGCGCGGTGCTGCTGCCGGTCGACAGCGAACACAACGCGATTTTCCAATGCCTGCCGCGTGAAGCGTCGCTGCATGGCGGCGTTTCAAAGATCATCCTGACCGCATCGGGCGGCCCGTTCCGCACGCGCGAACCGGCCACGCTCGTCGACGTGACGCCTGACGAAGCCTGCAAGCATCCGAACTGGGTGATGGGCCGCAAGATCTCGGTCGACTCGGCCACGATGATGAACAAGGGCCTCGAAGTGATCGAGGCGCACTGGCTGTTCAACCTGCCCGGCGAGCGCATCGACGTGCTGATCCATCCGCAGAGCGTGATTCATTCGCTGGTGTCGTACGCGGACGGTTCGGTGCTCGCGCAGCTCGGCAACCCCGACATGCGCACGCCGATCGCGCACGCGCTCGCGTTTCCGGATCGCGTCGATTCCGGGGTCGCGCAGCTCGATCTCGCGGAGATCGCGTCGCTGTCGTTCGAAAAACCCGACTACGCGCGCTTCCCGTGCCTCGCGCTCGCCATGAAGGCGCTTGCGGAAGGCGGCGTCGCGAGCGCGGCGTTGAACGCCGCGAACGAGATCGCGGTGGAGGCATTTCTCGCGCGCCGCATCGGCTTCATGGCGATTGCCGAGGCGGTCGACTCGGTGCTGAACGCGTTGCCGAACCGCAGCGCGCACGCGCTCGACGACGTCATCGAAGCGGACGCCGCCGCGCGCCGAGCTGCTACCGAATTCATCGCGCGTCTGCCTGACGGCGCCCGTCGCACGGAACGCGTCGTCCAGTGAGGCGTTTATGAATCTGCTGATCGAACTGGTCGCTTTCGCGGTTGCGATTGGCGTACTCGTGGTAGTCCACGAGTACGGGCACTACAGCGTCGCGCGTCTGTGCGGCGTGAAGGTGCTGCGCTTCTCGATCGGCTTCGGCAAGCCGCTCGTTCAGTGGGTCAGTCCGAAGACGGGCACCGAGTGGACGATTGCCGCGCTGCCGCTCGGCGGCTACGTGAAGATGCTCGACGAGCGCGAGACCGGCCCCGGTTCGATTCCCGAGGCGGATCTGCCGCATGCGTTCAACCGCCAGTCGGTGTGGCGGCGCTTCGCGATCGTCGCGGCCGGTCCGGTCGCGAATTTCTTGCTCGCGATCGTGCTGTTCGCGCTCGTGTTCGCAACTGGCGTGACCGAACCGGCCGCCGTGATCGCGACACCCGCGCCGAACACGCCGGCCGCGCTGGCGGGCTTCGAGGGCGGCGAGACCATCGTCGGTGTGCGCACCGGCCATAGCGATGAGACCGAGCCGGTGCGGTCGTGGTCGGATCTGCGCTGGAAGCTGCTCGGCGCCGCGTTCGATCAGCAGCGCATCGTGCTCAGTGCAAAAGACGCGCACGGCACGTCCGATTTTCCGATGGACCTGCGCGGCCTCGGCGAGAAAGACGTCGACGACGATCTGATGTCGCGCCTCGGCTTCGAGCCCGGCGGCGGCAAGCTGACGGTGGCGGGCGTGCAGGCGGGCAGCGCCGCGCAAAAGGCGGGGCTCGTCGCCGGCGACCGGCTGCGCGCGATCAACGGCACGCCGACCGATAATGCCTCGGCCTTCATCGCTTTTGTAAAATCGCACGCCGGCGTGCCGGTCACGCTGCGGGTGGAGCGCGGGGGCCGTGGCGGTCATGCGGCGGGCGCGCTCGAAGAAATCACCATCGTGCCGCAGCTGCAGCGCGATGCAGCGAGCGGGCAGCAGATCGGCCGCATCGGCGCGGAGCTGGCGACCCAGGTGCCGTCGATCGACGTGCGCTACGGGCCGCTCGAGAGCCTCCACCTCGGCGCGCGCCGTACCTGGGATCTCGCGGTGTACTCGGTCAGGATGTTCGGCCGGATGATCGTCGGCGAGGCGTCGCTGAAGAATCTGTCCGGTCCGGTGACGATCGCCGACTACGCGGGAAAGAGCGCACGTCTGGGTCCTGCCGCGTTTCTGTCGTTCCTGGCCCTTGTCAGCATTAGCCTCGGCGTGCTGAACCTGCTACCAATTCCGGTATTGGATGGGGGTCATCTGTTATATTATTTGGTTGAAGCTGTGACCGGTAAAGTTGTCTCCGATCGCTGGCAACTCGTTTTTCAGAGGGCGGGGCTTGCCTGCATCGTCGCGTTGTCGGCGATTGCGCTGTTCAACGATCTGGCTCGTTTAATCCATTTTTAAAGTGTCCGGCGGCGTTCACGAGGGCGGCCGCCAGGCCTGATGCAGCTATACATACTGGGGAAGCACGTTGTTCAAACCTCATCGCTTTGGTCCAAAGACGGTTGTAGCCGCGGCGTTCGCCGCGCATGGGCTGGTTGCTCACGCAACGACGCCCTTCGTGGTGCAAGACATTCGCATTGAGGGATTGCAACGCGTCGAACCGGGCACGGTGTTCGCGTACCTGCCCATCAAGCAAGGCGATACCTTTACCGACGACAAGGCGTCCGAAGCGATTCGCGCGCTGTACGCGACGGGCTTCTTCAACGACGTCAAGATCGCGACCGAAGGCAACGTGGTGATCGTGCAGGTGCAAGAGCGCCCGGCCATCGGTACGATCGACTTCGCCGGTATCCACGAGTTCGACAAGGACAACCTGATCAAGGCGCTGCGCGCGGTCGGGCTGTCGCAAGGCCGCTACTACGACAAGGCCCTCGTCGACAAGGCCGAGCAGGAACTGAAGCGGCAGTATCTGACGCGCGGTTTTTACGCGGCTGAAGTCACCACGACGATCACGCCGATCGACCGCAACCGCGTCGGCATCCTGTTCTCGGTGGCCGAAGGTCCGAGCGCGAAGATCCGTCAGATCAACTTCATCGGCAACAAGACATTCAGCACCGGCACGTTGCGCGACGAAATGCAGCTGTCCACGCCGAACTGGTTCTCGTGGTACACGAAGAACGACCTGTACGCGAAAGACAAACTCACCGGCGACCTCGAGAACGTCCGCTCGTACTACCTGAACCGCGGCTATCTCGAGTTCAGCATCGAATCGACCCAGGTGTCGATTTCGCCGGACAAGAAGGACATGTACCTGACGGTCACGCTGCATGAAGGTCAGCCGTACACGATTTCGAACATCCGCCTCGCCGGCAATCTGCTCGACCGCGAAGCGGAACTGAAGAAGCTGATCAAGATCAAGCCGGGCGACCGCTTCTCGGCCGAAAAGCTGCAGGCCACCACGAAGGCGATCGTCGACAAGCTCGGCGAGTACGGCTACGCGTTCGCGACCGTCAATGCACAGCCGCAGATCGACCAGAACAACCACACCGTCGACCTGACGCTTCAGGTCGACCCGAGCCGTCGCGTGTACGTGCGCCGCATCAACGTGGTCGGCAACACGCGCACGCGCGACGAAGTGGTGCGCCGCGAAATGCGCCAGCTCGAAAGCTCGTGGTTCGATTCGAACCGCCTCGCGCTGTCGAAGGACCGTATCAACCGTCTCGGCTACTTCACCGACGTCGACGTGACCACGGTGCCGGTCGAAGGCACGCCCGACCAGGTCGACATCGACGTGAAGGTCGCCGAAAAGCCGACCGGCGCGATCACGCTTGGCGCGGGCTTCTCGTCGACGGACAAGGTGGTGCTGTCGGCGGGTATCTCGCAGGACAACGTGTTCGGCTCCGGCACGAGCCTCTCGGTGAACATCAATACCGCGAAGACGTACCGTACGCTGACGGTCACGCAGGTCGACCCGTACTTCACGGTGGACGGTATCAAGCGGATCACCGACGTCTACTACCGCACGTACCAGCCGCTGTACTATTCGACCGATTCGAGCTTCAAGATCGTCACGATTGGCGGTGACCTGAAGTTCGGCATTCCGTTCTCCGAAGTCGACACGGTGTTTTTCGGCGTCGGCTTCGAGCAGAACCAGCTCGACATCGACTCGAATACGCCGCAAAGCTATATCGACTACGTGAACCAGTTCGGCCGCGTGTCGAACAACGTACCGCTGACGGTCGGTTGGTCGCGCGACGCGCGTGACAGCGCGCTGGTGCCGAGCCGCGGCTACTTCACGCAGGCGAACGCCGAGTACGGCACGCCGATCGGGGGCACGCAGTACTACAAGGCCGACATCAACGCGCAGTACTATTACTCGTTCGCGCGTGGCTTCGTGCTGGGCTTCAACTTCCAGGGCGGCTACGGTAACGGCCTCGGCGGCAAGCCTTATCCGATCTTCAAGAACTACTTCGCCGGCGGTATCGGTTCGGTGCGCGGCTACGAGCCGAGCTCGCTCGGTCCGCGAGACGCGAAGACCAACGACCCGATCGGCGGCTCGAAGCTGCTCGTCGGCAATATCGAGCTCACGTTCCCGCTGCCGGGCACGGGCTACGATCGCACGCTGCGTGTGTTCACGTTCCTCGACGCCGGTAACGTGTGGGGAACGGAAGGTAACAGCATCGGCGCAAATGGCCTGCGTTACGGCTACGGTGTGGGTCTCGCGTGGATCTCGCCGATCGGCCCGCTCAAGTTGAGCCTTGGCTTCCCGCTCACGAAGCACACTGGCGACCAGTACCAGAAGTTCCAGTTCCAGATCGGGACGGCGTTCTGATCGGGCGGCGGGTGTTCCCGGCGGCCGGCGTTGCCGGCGGCCGGCTGCGGCGGCGGACCCGGTCAAACTACAGTATCGAGAGGATGACTTTGCTAACCGGTATGTTTTCGAAACGTGTAGCGTGCGCATTGGCGCTGGCAATGACCCTCGGGGTCGGCATGGCGCACGCGCAGGAGGCGAGGATCGCCGCGGTGAATTCCGACCGCATCCTGCGCGAATCGGCGGCGGCGAAAGCCGCGCAGCTGAAGCTCGAGGCCGAATTCGCGAAGCGGGACAAGGATCTCGCCGACATGGCGCAAAAGCTCAAGTCGATGTCCGATGCACTCGACAAGAATGGCGCGACAATGTCGGCGACCGATCGCGCGCAAAAGCAGCGCGACCTGTCGCAGCTCGACTCGGACTTCCAACGCAAGCAGCGTGAGTTCCGCGAAGACCTGAACCAGCGCCGCAACGAGGAACTCGCGGCGGTGCTCGATCGCGCGAACAAGGTCATCAAGCAGATCGCCGAAACGCAGCACTACGATCTGATCGTCCAGGAAGCGGTGTACGTGAGCCCGCGCATCGATATCACCGACCAGGTGCTGAAGGCACTTGCGGCATCGGGCAACTAAGGACAATGAGGGCGACTGAGGGCGGCGCACGGTCGCCCCGCACGCCTCGGCGCGCGCCCTCGCAATGATTGAACAGGTTGGAGACAGGATAGGCATGGCATTTACGCTCGAGGACATCGTCCAGCGGTTCGGCGGTGAAGTAGTCGGTAACGGGGCGCAGCGCGTGAGCAGTCTTGCGCCGCTCGACCAGGCAGGCCCGGACCAGTTGGCGTTCCTCGCCAATCCGAAGTATCTGTCGCAGGTCGAAACGACCCGCGCCGGCGCAGTGCTGATCAATGCCGGCGACCTTGCGAAGCTCGCCTCGCGCGAAGCTCGAAACTTCATCGTCACGCCGAATCCCTACGCTTACTTTGCGCGCATCGCGCAAACCTTCATCGACCTGGCCGCGCCGAGGGCGGTCCCCGGCGTGCATCCGAGCGCAACCGTCGATCCTTCCGCCCAGGTCGCCGCGAGCGCGGTGATCGGTCCGCGTGTCACCGTGGAAGCGGGCGCCGTGATCGGCGAGCACGCGCGGCTCGACGCCAACGTCGTAATCGGCCGCGGCACCCGGGTCGGAGCGAACTCACATCTGTATCCGAACGTGACCGTGTACCACGGCTGCAAGCTCGGCGAGCGCGTGATCGTCCACGCGGGCGCGGTGATCGGCTCGGACGGCTTCGGCTTCGCGCCCGACTTCGTCGGCGAGGGCGACGCACGCACCGGCAGTTGGGTCAAGATTCCGCAGGTCGGCGGCGTGTCGATCGCGAACGACGTCGAAATCGGCGCGAACACCACGATCGACCGCGGCGCGATGGCCGACACGATCATCGAGGAGTGCGTGAAGATCGACAACCTCGTGCAGATCGGCCACAACTGCAAGGTCGGCGCCTACACGGTGATCGCGGGCTGCGCGGGCATCGCGGGCAGCACGACCATCGGCCGTCATTGCATGATCGGCGGCGCGGTCGGCATTGCCGGACACGTGACGCTCGCCGATTACGTGATCGTCACCGCAAAGTCGGGCGTGTCGAAGTCGCTGCTGAAGCCCGGCATGTACACGAGCGCGTTCCCGGCCGTGAACCACGCGGACTGGAACAAAAGCGCCGCGCTGCTGCGCAATATCGACAAGCTTCGCGATCGCATCAAAGCGCTGGAGAACGCCACCGTCGACAAAGCCGGCAATGCCACTGACGGCGCCGCAGGTCAACCCGCAGGCAACAAGATCTGACAGTTATCCCGGCGACCCATCCGCACCGCGTAAAATAGTGGTCGAGCATCATGAAGCAAAGCCGGTGGCCGTGACCGGGTGGCACGACCACCGGTCATCAGAGGCGCCGGTCGTGCGCGTTTTCAACCCACCTGCACCCAGCATCCGCAGTCATCATCGCGCAGTCAATGCGTGAGCAGAAACACCATGAGCACCGAAAAAATCAATCTCGACATTCATAAGATTCTCACGCTGCTGCCGCATCGTTATCCGATCCTGCTGGTCGACCGGGTGCTCGAACTCGAACCGCACAAGAGCATCAAAGCGTTGAAGAACGTGTCGATCAATGAGCCGTATTTCCAGGGACATTTCCCGACGCGGCCGGTGATGCCAGGCGTGCTGATCCTCGAAGCCCTCGCGCAGACCGCGGCGCTGCTGACGTTCTCGGAAGAGCCGAGCGATCCGTCGAACACGCTGTACCTGTTCGTCGGCATCGACAACGCGCGCTTCAAGCGCGTGGTGGAACCGGGCGATCAGCTGATCCTGAACTGCACGTTCGAGCGTCACATGCGCGGCATCTGGAAGTTCAAGGCGCGCGCCGAAGTGGATGGCGTCGTCGCGGCGGAAGCCGATCTGATGTGCGCGGTGCGCCACACGGACAAAGACGCGTAAAGCCCGCGTCGGGGCAGGTCGCGGCGCGGCAAGGCGCGCGCGCGGCGGCCCTGGCGGCAAGGCCATCCACACAACGCAACAGAATCAGAAGCGAGGACGCATGAGCAGGATCCATCCCACCGCGATCATCGAAGCGGGCGCGCAGCTGGACGAATCCGTCGAAGTCGGGCCCTATGCGGTGATCGGCGCACACGTGACGATCGGTGCGCGCAGCACGGTCGGCTCGCACAGCGTGATCGAAGGCTATACCACGCTCGGCGAAGACAACCGCATCGGCCACTACGCATCGGTCGGCGGGCGTCCGCAGGACATGAAGTACCAGGACGAGCCGACCAGGCTCGTGATCGGCAACCGCAACATGATCCGCGAGTTCACGACGATCCACACCGGCACGGTGCAGGACGCGGGCGTCACCACGCTCGGCGACGACAACTGGATCATGGCCTACGTGCACATCGGTCACGACTGCCACGTCGGCAACAACGTGATCCTGTCGAGCAACGCGCAGATGGCCGGTCACGTGACGATCGGCGACTACGCGATCATCGGCGGCATGTCGGGCGTGCATCAGTTCGTGCGCATCGGTGCGCATTCGATGCTCGGCGGCGCGTCGGCGCTCGTGCAGGACGTGCCGCCGTACGTGATCGCCGCGGGCAACAAGGCCGAGCCGCACGGCATCAACGTCGAAGGGCTGCGTCGCCGCGGCTTCTCTGCCGACGCGATCTCGGTGCTGCGCACCGCGTATCGCGTGCTGTACAAGAACGGCCTGTCGCTCGAAGAAGCGAAGGTGCAACTGAGGGAACTCGGTTCGGCCGGCGGTGACGGCGACGCCCCGGTGCAGACGCTGCTCGCGTTCGTCGAAGCGTCGCAGCGCGGCATCATCCGCTAACCGATGACGTTGCAACCCAGTCCGCTGCGCGTCGCGATGGTGGCCGGCGAGCCGTCCGGCGACCTGCTCGCCGCGTCGCTGCTCGACGGCCTCGCCAGCCGGTTGCCGGCCGCCACGCAGTACTACGGCATCGGCGGTCCGCGCATGATCGCTGCGGGTTTCGGCGCCCACTGGCCGATGGAAAAGCTGACGGTGCGCGGCTATGTCGAAGCACTGCGGCACATTCCTGAAATCCTCGGTATCCGCAACGAGCTCAAGCGTCAGCTGCTCGCCGAGCCGCCGTCCGTGTTCGTCGGCGTCGACGCGCCCGACTTCAATTTCGGGCTCGAGCACGCACTGCGCGAGGCCGGCATTCCGACCGTGCACTTCGTCTGCCCGTCCATCTGGGCGTGGCGTGGCGGGCGCATCAAAAAGATCGCCAAGGCCGTCGACCACATGCTGTGCGTGTTCCCGTTCGAAACCGCGCTGCTCGAAAAGGCGGGTGTCGCGGCGTCGTACGTCGGGCATCCGCTGGCCGATCAGATCCCGCTCGAACCCGACACCCTCGGTGCGCGCCGCGCACTCGGTCTCGCGGAAAGCGGGCCGGTGATCGCGGTGCTGCCGGGCAGCCGGCGCTCCGAGATCGATCTGATCGGCCCGACGTTCTTCGCGGCGATGGAGATGATGCAGCACCAGGAGCCCAGCGTGCGCTTCGTGATGCCGGCGGCGACGCCCGCGTTGCGCGCGTTGCTGCAGCCGCTCGTCGATGCACATCCGGGCCTCTTGCTGACCATCACCGAAGGCCAGTCGCAACTCGCGATGACCGCCGCCGACGCGATTCTCGTGAAGAGCGGCACTGTCACGCTCGAAGCCGCGCTGCTGAAAAAGCCGATGGTGATTTCGTACAAGGTGCCCTGGCTGACCGGCCAGATCATGCGCCGCCAGGGCTATCTGCCGTACGTCGGCCTGCCGAACATCCTGGCCGGGCGTTTCGTGGTGCCGGAGATCCTGCAGCACTTCGCCACGCCGCAGGCGCTCGCCGAGGCGACGCTGAAACAGTTGCGCGACGAGGCGAACCGGCGCACGCTGAAGGAAATCTTCACGGAGATGCATCACGTGCTGAAGCAGAACACCGCGCAGCGCGCGGCCGAAGTCGTGGCGAGCGTCGTCGAGCAGCGGGCAGGGCGGCCATGACCGCCGCGCGCGCGCCTCGCCGGAAGATCGCGGCCACCGTTCGGGTAGTGGCGCAAGCCGGCCTGAACTTCGAGAGCGCCGACGACATCGTCTGCGGCGTCGACGAGGCAGGGCGCGGACCGCTGGCCGGTCCGGTCGTCGCGGCGGCGGTGATTTTCGATCCCGCCAAACCGATGATCCGTGGCCTCGACGATTCGAAGGCGCTGAGCGCACTCAAGCGCGAAGCGCTGTACGACAAGATCGTCGAGCGTGCGCTCGCGTACTGCATCGCGTCGGCGACAGTCGAGGAAATCGATTCGCTGAACATCCTGCACGCCACCATGCTCGCGATGAAGCGCGCGGTCGAGGGCCTGTCGGTCGTGCCGACGCTCGTGAAGATCGACGGCAACCGTTGCCCGACGCTCAGCATCCGTAGCGAGGCGGTGATTGGCGGCGACGCGCTCGTGAAGAGCATCTCGGCGGCGTCGATTCTCGCGAAGGTCACGCGCGACCGCATGCTGGTCGAACTGCACCAGGCGTATCCGATGTACGGCTTCGACGCGCATGCCGGTTATGGCACGCCGCAGCATCTCGCGGCGCTGCGCGAGCATGGGCCGTGCGAGCATCATCGGCGATCGTTCGCGCCGGTGCGCGAAGCGCATTTGCGGTTCGGCACTGGCGTGCCGTTGCCGCCGGCGGACGCCGTCGTCGTGGCCGATGCGCTGCTGCTCGACGGCGATGCGTTCGGCGAAGCCGGCTTCGCGTGACCGACCCCATCAGCGCGGCTCGAGCGCGCTGCGCGCTTGCGTGCCGTTGATTGCCGCTGATTCCTTTTCCCTTCTCACCGCCTTCGCTGCCTGTGAAAGCCATCACCTCGCGGGATAATCCGCTCTACAAGCGCCTGAAGGCACTGGCCGGCTCGACGCATCAACAGCGCCGCAGCGGCCACGCGCTGCTCGAGGGCTTCCATCTCGCGAGCACGTATCTGGACGTCGCAGGTCAGCCGGAGCTATGCGTCGTCACCGACGGCGCGTTGCGTCACGACGAAGCGCAGGCGATCGTGTCACGGATCGACGAGCATCGGCTCGTGACGCTGCCGGATGCATTGTTCGGGCAGTTGTCGAATGTCGTGCATGGGGTCGGGATTCTGCTGCTCGTCGAGAAGCTCGACGCACCGCTGCCCGAGCGCGTCGAGCAAAACTGTCTCGTGCTCGACGGCGTGCAGGACGCGGGCAACGTCGGCTCGATTCTGCGCAGCGCAGCGGCTGCGGGTATCGAGCACGTGTTCTGCGCGCCGGGCACCGCATACGCGTGGTCGTCGAAGGTGCTGCGTTCCGGGATGGGCGCGCACTTCCTGTTGCAGATTCATGAGGATGTCGAAGCGCGTGCGCTGATCGAACGGCTCGCGGTACCGATCGTCATCACCGATTCGCACGGTGCCGAAGCGATCTATGACAGCGACCTGAGCAGGCCGCTCGCGTGGGTGTTCGGCAACGAAGGGGCGGGCGTGTCGCAGGCGTGGCGCGATGCCGTGTCGTTGCGGGTGACGATTCCGCAGCCCGGCGGTATGGAGTCGCTGAACGTGGCGGCCGCGGCGGCGGTCTGCGTGTTCGAGCAGTGCCGGCAGCAGCGCGGGCGCAAAAAGTAGACTTAAGTGGCGTTGCGAGGGCTCTGGCCCGGCAACGCAACGCCTGCTCGGCCATCCCTCAATACGACGGCCGATCCAGCTTGATCTCCTGCAGGATCGTCGTCGCGATCTCCTCGATCGACTTGTGCGTCGACGACAGCCACTTGATCCCCTCGCGCCGCATCATCGTTTCGGCTTCGTTGATCTCATAGCGGCAGTTTTCCGGCGCCGCATACTTGCTGCCCGGCCGCCGCTCGTTACGGATCTCCGACAGCCGCTGCGGATCGATCGACAAGCCGAACATCTTCTGTCGATGCTCGCGTAGCGGCGTCGGCAGCTTGCCGCGTTCGAAATCTTCGGGAATCAGCGGATAGTTGGCCGCTTTCACGCCGTACTGCATCGCCAGGTAAAGGCTCGTCGGCGTCTTGCCGCTGCGCGACACGCCGACGAGGATCACGTCGGCGTCTGCGAGATTGCGATTCGATTGACCGTCATCGTGCGCGAGCGAGAAATTGATCGCCTCGATCCGGTTCTTGTACTCCTCGGTGTCCGCGTTCTGATGGCCGCGCCCCATCGCGTGGCTCGACTTCAGTTCCAGTTCCTGCTCGAGCGGCTCGACGAAGGTCTGGAACATGTCGAGCACGAGCGCGTTCGAACCCTTCACGATCTGATTCGACGAGCTATCGACCAGCGTGGTGAACACGATCGGTCGACGGCCGTCCTGCGCGACCGCTTCGTTGATCTTTTCGAGCGTTGCGTAGGCCTTCTCGGTCGAGTCGACGAATGGCACGCGGACCAGGCGGAATTTCTGGTCGAACTGGGAGAGGATCGAATGCGCGAAGGTTTCGGCAGTAATCCCGGTACCGTCTGAGACGATGAATACGGTGGGCGGCATCAGAGGAGCTGTGAACGTGAAAGGCAAATGAGCCGGAAAGCGCGAGCGCGACAACGCGCTCGAATCAAACCGCGCGGCGGCGGGCGCGCCGCGCTCGTGCCCCGCGCGGGCGGTCTCGCAAAAGCCGGCTGGCTCGGTCGGCGCGCGATTCGAGGCGCAATTCTCGACCGACTGCCACATTTCAGGAGTCGGCACGGTAGAATAGCGGCAACCTGTTGGATAAGCAATTGCAGGCGATTGGCCGCTAACTTGCCGCGAACGGTCGTTCAACGTCACGTTATCTAATGTCAATATGCGTTGAACGCAACAGATCGAGCGGTAAGTCCGCTCAACCGCGTTCTTCGGTGCGTCCGCCCCGTGCTCCATGGCCGGCGCGCCATGCAACGCATCTCTGCCGTCCAGGCGATTGCTTATCTAACAGGTTGTGCAAGACACGGGGTCGAGGCTTCCAATGGGCTACCCGTGTTCAAGCCCACTTGCACAGCCGTGAATTTCTTTCACACTTAGGGGCTTGTATGACTAACGCAGTTACCGTCGCAAAGGACAAGGCGTATGTAGTTCCGTTCGAGCAGTTGCGGATGACCGACGTGGAAATCGTCGGCGGCAAGAACGCGTCGCTGGGCGAGATGATCAGCCAGCTCGCCGAAGCCGGCGTGCGCGTGCCGACCGGCTTCGCGACCACCGCGCTCGCATTTCGTGACTTCCTGCAGCACAACAATCTGACCGAACGCATCGCCAAACGTCTCGAGACGCTCGACGTCGACGACGTGAAGGCGCTCGCCGAAGCGGGCAAGGAGATCCGTCAATGGATCGTCGACGCGCCGCTGCAGCCGCAGCTCGAGGCTGACATTCGCGTGGGGTTCGACACGTTGCAACAGAGCTCGCCCGAGGAACTGTCGTTTGCCGTGCGTTCATCCGCGACCGCGGAAGACCTGCCGGACGCATCGTTCGCCGGTCAGCAGGAAAGCTACCTGAACGTGGTCGGCATCGACGACGTGCTCGATCGCATGAAGCACGTGTTCGCGTCGCTGTATAACGACCGCGCCATCTCCTATCGCGTCCACAAGGGCTTCACGCATGCTGAAGTCGCGTTGTCGGCGGGCGTGCAGCGCATGGTGCGTTCGGACGTCGGCGCCGCGGGCGTGATGTTCACGCTGGACACCGAATCGGGCTTCAAGGACGCCGTCTTCATCACGTCGAGCTATGGCCTCGGCGAAACCGTCGTGCAGGGCGCGGTGAATCCGGACGAGTTCTACGTGTTCAAGACCACGCTCGCGCAGGGCAAGTACCCGATCATTCGCCGCTCGATCGGCTCGAAGCTGATCAAGATGGAGTTCACGAAGCCGGGCGAGCCGGGCCGCGTGAAGACCGTCGACGTCGCGCACGAACAGCGCAACCGCTTCTCGATCACCGACGAAGACGTGATCGAGCTCGCGAAGTACGCGGTGATCATCGAGAAGCACTACCAGCGTCCGATGGACATCGAGTGGGGCAAGGACGGCCGCGACGGCAAGATTTTCATCCTGCAGGCGCGTCCGGAAACGGTGAAGAGCCAGGGCGGCGGCAAGGCCGAGCAGCGCTTCAAGCTGAAGGGCCAGTCGGCCGTGCTGGCAACGGGCCGCGCGATCGGTCAGAAGATCGGCGCGGGTCCGGTGCGCGTGATCCACGACCCGTCGGAGATGGACCGCGTGCAGCCGGGCGACGTGCTCGTCGCCGACATGACCGACCCGAACTGGGAGCCGGTCATGAAGCGTGCGTCGGCGATCGTCACGAACCGTGGCGGCCGCACCTGCCATGCGGCGATCATCGCGCGTGAGCTGGGCGTGCCGGCCGTGGTCGGCTGCGGCGACGCGACCGACGTGCTGAAGGACGGCGCACTCGTCACCGTGTCATGTGCGGAAGGCGACGAAGGCAAGATCTACGACGGCCTGCTCGAAACCGAAATCACCGAAGTGCAGCGCGGCGAACTGCCGCCGATTCCGGTGAAGATCATGATGAACGTCGGCAATCCGCAGCTCGCATTCGACTTCTCGCAACTGCCGAACGCAGGTGTGGGTCTCGCGCGGCTCGAGTTCATCATCAACAACAACATCGGCGTGCACCCGAAGGCGATCCTCGAGTACCCGAACGTCGATCAGGACCTGAAGAAGGCGGTCGAAAGCGTCGCGCGCGGTCACGCGTCGCCGCGCGCGTTCTACGTCGACAAGCTGACCGAAGGTATCGCAACGATCGCGGCAGCGTTCTATCCGAAGCCCGTCATCGTGCGTATGTCGGACTTCAAGTCGAACGAGTACAAGAAACTGATCGGTGGTTCGCGCTACGAGCCGGACGAGGAAAACCCGATGCTGGGTTTCCGCGGCGCGTCGCGCTATATCGCGGAAGACTTCGCCGAGGCGTTCCAGATGGAATGCGTCGCGCTGAAGAAGGTGCGTGAAGAGATGGGTCTCGACAATGTCGAGATCATGGTGCCGTTCGTGCGTACGCTGAAGCAGGCGGAGCGCGTGGTCGGGCTGCTCGCGAAGTTCGGCCTGAAGCGGGGCGAGAAGGGCCTGCGTCTGATCATGATGTGCGAAGTGCCGACGAACGCGATCCTCGCGGAAGAGTTCCTGCAGTACTTCGACGGATTCTCGATCGGCTCGAACGATCTCACGCAGCTCACGCTCGGCCTCGACCGCGACTCGGGCATGGAGCTGCTCGCGGTCGATTTCGACGAGCGTGATCCAGCGGTCAAGTTCCTGCTCAAGCGCGCGATCGAAACCTGTCTGCGTCTCGACAAGTACGTCGGTATCTGCGGCCAGGGGCCGTCGGATCATCCGGACTTCGCGCAATGGCTGACTGACGAAGGCATCGAGTCGATCTCGCTCAACCCCGACACGATCATCGATACGTGGCAGCAGCTCGCAAAGGCGAAGCAGTAACTCGCGAGGTATCGAATGCCGCTTTCGCAGGCGGCATTCGGCACGCGTTAAAGGCACGTGCGCTTCGTGCTATAAACACCCCGGTAGAACCGGGGTGTTTTGCATTGTGGAGGTCGACGTGGCGCCTGGTGGACTGTTCTGGTGGATCGGGGCGGGTGTGCTTGTCGTGCTGGAGCTGATGAGCGGCACCTTCTATCTGTTGATGATCGCGTTCGGCTTCGTCGCGGCCGCGCTTGCGCGCATTGCCGGCGCCGGGACCGATCTGCAATTCGTAGTGGCGGCGCTGGTTGCGCTCGCGGCGGTCGTGGTGCTCAGACGCTCGCGCTTCGGCCGTCGTAGGCGCGAGCAGGCGTCGCGCAATCCGGATGTCAATCTGGATATCGGGCAGACGCTGAACGTGCCGGCCTGGCAGGGGCGCAAAGCACGCGCGACCTATCGTGGCGCGGCATGGGACATCGAGCTGGCCGCGGGCGAACCCGAAGACGCGCAGGTCTACGAGATCAAGGAGTTGCGGGGCAGTTGCCTCGTCGTCGTCGCGAGCCGGCAGCCGAAGGCGCGCGCGAGCGCGACCTGACGATCTGAGCGCCGGCCGCCCAAGCTGAAAACGCAGGCCCGACCAACCTGCGCACAACTATTCGAAGCAGAATCGGAGGGTAGCGATATGGATTCAACCATCGTCGGGGCAGTGCTGCTGATCGTCGTGATCGTGCTCGCGTCGCAGACCATCAAGATCGTGCCGCAGCAGCATGCGTGGGTGCTCGAGCGCCTCGGCCGTTATCACGCGACGCTGACGCCGGGTCTGAGCTTCGCGTTCCCGTTCGTCGACCGGGTCGCGTACAAGCACGTGCTGAAGGAAATTCCTCTCGAAGTGCCGAGCCAGGTCTGCATTACGCGCGACAACACGCAACTGCAGGTCGACGGTGTGCTGTATTTCCAGGTCACCGATCCGATGAAGGCATCGTACGGATCGAGCAACTTCGTGTTCGCGATCACGCAGTTGTCGCAGACCACGCTGCGCTCGGTCATCGGCAAGCTGGAGCTGGACCGGACCTTCGAGGAGCGCGATTTCATCAATCACAGCATCGTGTCCGCGCTGGACGAGGCGGCCGCGAACTGGGGCGTAAAAGTGCTGCGCTACGAGATCAAGGACCTGACGCCGCCAAAGGAAATCCTTCACGCGATGCAGGCGCAGATCACCGCCGAGCGCGAGAAACGCGCGCTGATCGCGGCATCGGAAGGGCGCAAGCAGGAGCAGATCAATATCGCGTCGGGCGGCCGCGAGGCGGCGATCCAGAAGTCCGAAGGCGAGCGTCAGGCAGCGATCAATCAGGCGCAGGGGCAGGCCGCGGCGATTCTGGCGGTGGCCGAGGCGAACGCGCAGGCGATCCAGAAGATCGCGGCGGCGATCCAGCTGAACGGCGGCATGGACGCGGTGAATCTGAAGGTGGCCGAACAGTACGTGAACGCGTTCTCGAACCTCGCCAGGCAGGGCACGACACTGATCGTGCCGGGCGACATGTCGAACATGAGTTCGATGATCGCGTCGGCGCTGACCATCGTGAACAGGAGCAAGGCGGCAGCGGAGCCGCCGCGCGGCGACTTGCGCTGACGAACGGGCAATGCATGCGCAATGAGTGCGTGACGTAAAAGCAAATGGCCCGCACATCGATGCGCGGGCCATTTTTGCATGAGCCGGAAACGAATCGCGTTCAGGTCGGCGAGCGCATCAAGCGCGCCTTCTCGCGCTCCCAGTCGCGCTTCTTCTCGGTCTCGCGCTTGTCGTGCATCTTCTTGCCCTTCGCGAGACCGATCTCGCATTTGACGCGACCGTTCTTGTAGTGAAAATTCAGCGGCACGAGCGTGTAGCCGCGCTGCTCGACCTTGCCGATCAGCTTGCTGATCTCCTCGCTATGCAGGAGCAGCTTGCGCGTGCGCACCGGATCGGGATGGATGTGCGTCGACGCTTCGGGCAGCGGGCTGATGTGCGTGCCGATCAGGAACAGCTCGCCGTTGCGGATCACCACGTAGCCTTCCTTGATCTGGCCGCGCCCGGCGCGCAACGCCTTGACCTCCCATCCTTCGAGCACGAGGCCTGCCTCATAGCGTTCCTCGACCGAGTAGTCGTAGAAGGCTTTTCTGTTGTCTATGATGCTCATGAATGGAAAGTGCCCAACTCGTTTAAAATCACGATTTTAGCAAAGCGGGGCAAGGAAAGCCCGCGGCGCTCGTCCACCGTTGCCACGCGCTGTTCAATTTATGGCAGATGTCCAGAAAACCGTTTTGATTCGCCACTCGGCGGAGCAGATGTTCGACCTCGTCACCGACGTCGACGATTACCCCAAGTTCCTGCCATGGTGCGGGGGCATCGAAATCCGTCACCGGGACGATACCAGCATGGAGGCGAGGATCGATATCAACTTCAAGGGCATCAAGCAGCACTTCGCCACGCGCAACTCGATGGAGCGCCCCACGCGCATCGACATGGAATTCGCGGACGGTCCGTTTCGCAAGTTCACCGGTTTCTGGCGCTTCACGCCGCTGCGCGCCGATGCGTGCAAGATCGAATTCGCGCTGCACTACGAGTTCACCAGCATCCTGCTCGAGAAGATCATCGGGCCGGTGTTCAATCACATCGCCAATACCTTCGTCGAATCTTTCGTGAAGCGCGCCAACCAGCGCTATGGTCAGTCATGAGCACGCGGCTAACGGTCGAGGTCTGCTATGCGCTCGCTGCCGAGCAGGCGCTGATTGCGGTCGAGTTGCCCGCGGGCGCGACGCTGCAACAGGCGATCGGCGCAAGCGGGATTCTGCAGCGCTTTCCGTCGATCGATCTGAACACGCAGAAGGTGGGCGTGTTCGGCAAGCTCAAACCGCTCGATACAGTGCTGGCGGACCATGATCGCGTCGAGATTTACCGGCCGTTGCTGGTGGATCCGAAGGTGTCGCGCCAACGCCGCGTCGAAAAGACACGCAAGGCGGGGTCGATCGAGGGACGGCGTTGGTTGAACAAGGATTCGCGCTAGGCGGCGCTAGTTGGGGGGCGGCGGACTTTTTCGCGCGCCGCCCGTCTTGCATCATCGCGTCACATCACCTCAAGGCGCCGCCGTCTGCGCCTTATCGTTCATGCCCTCGATGCGCGCCGCACCCGACGAATCGTCGTCCGAATGCCGGCGCACCGACCACCAGACCCCCGCCACCAGCAGCAGGATCGCCGCGAGTTCGAGCGGGCGCGGCAGGCGCTCGTCGTAAATGAACGCGTAAAGCAGCGCGAACAGCGTCTCGAACACGATCATCTGGCCGGACAGCGTTAGCGGCAGCCGTTTTGCCGCGGCATTCCACAAGCCGTTGCCGAGCCACGACGCGCCGATCGCGAGTGCGAGGTTGAGCAGCCAGAACGTGTGCCAGCGCGGGTCGGCCAACTCACCCTGCGGGCCGCCCGACGGCAGCACCGCGACCACGAGCCACAACGCGCCGCCGAGCGCGCCAGTCACGACGCCCCACAGCACCGACCACTCATTGCCGCTGAAATGCGTCTGACGCTGCAGGTAACGGGCGTTCTCGACCGCGAACCAGGTCCAGCAGATGAGCGCGCCCACCGCGCAGGCCACGCCGAGCAGGCGCGTCGCGATGCTCACCGGCGCCGCGCCGGCCACCGTAAAGACGTCGATATTGATGCAGACGATGCCCGCCATCACGGTCGCGAGCGGCCATGCGAGGCGCGCGAGCGGCACCGCGCCGTGATCGCGCCGGCCGACCAGCGTGACCGTGACCGGCAGCACGCCGACGATCAGCGAGGCCGGCGCGATTCCGATCAGGTGCACGGCGGCCGTCAGCAGCAGGTAATAGACGATATTGCCGGCCAGCGCGAGCTTGACGAGCGCGATCAGATCCTCGCGGCTCAGCCGTTTGGCGAGCGAACGCGCGATCGGCAGCGCCGCGGCGAGCGACACGACGCCGTACATCGAGTAGCGGCCGGCGACGAGCAGGAGCGGGGAGAAGTCGGGCAGCACCCGCGGCACCAGAAACACCATGCCCCACAAGGCTCCGGCCATGACGCCATATACGACACCGCGCTGCATCGACTGCCTCTGCTGAATAAACTGGAATGGCCGGCAGAATAGCGGTTTTGCGAGCAGGGCGTCTTGTTCGATCCTGCATTCGGACCGCTCGACCGCCGCTCGACAGGGTACGTGCCGCGAAAATGCCGCCGGCTCTGCCCCGATTTCGCCTGCGAACGCGCAATCGAAACCCGTTCGAACCCGACGCGAACAGGCAAGCGAAATCGACGCATGCCGGAGCGGCAAAAAATCGTCTGAAATTCGCTAAGCTGCTGTTCGCGCAGTGAAAACCGGGGTGGTATCGCGTATAATTCGCTTTTGCGCCTATAGGATTTGCCATGCGTCTGATCCAAACAGCACTCACATTCGATGACGTGCTCCTCGTCCCGGCCTTCTCCGATGTTCTGCCGCGCGACACCAGCCTCAAGACCCGGCTGACCCGCAACATCTCCGTCAACATGCCGCTCGTGTCCGCCGCGATGGACACGGTCACCGAAGCACGTCTGGCAATCGCCATGGCGCAAATGGGCGGCGTCGGCATCATCCACAAGAACCTCACGCCGGCCGAGCAGGCGCGTGAAGTCGCGAAGGTCAAGCGTTTCGAGTCGGGCGTCGTGCGCGATCCGATCACCGTGCCGCCGCATATGAAAGTGCGCGACGTGATCGCACTGTCGCGCCAGCATGGCATTTCGGGCTTCCCGGTCGTCGAGGGCTCGCAGCTCGTCGGCATCGTGACGAATCGCGACCTGCGCTTCGAAGAGCGTCTGGACGAGCCGGTGCGCAACATCATGACGCCGCGCGAGCGCCTCGTCACCGTCAAGGAAGGCACGCCGCTCGCCGAAGCGAAGGCGCTGATGCACAGCCACCGCCTCGAGCGCGTGCTGGTCATCAACGACGCATTCGAACTGCGCGGCCTGATGACCGTCAAGGACATCACCAAGCAGACCGAGCACCCGGATGCATGCAAGGACGAGCACGGCAAGCTGCGCGCGGGCGCGGCGGTCGGCGTCGGCTCGGACAACGAAGAGCGCGTCGAGCTGCTCGTGCAGGCCGGCGTCGACGTGATCGTCGTCGATACCGCGCATGGCCACAGCAAGGGCGTGCTCGAGCGCGTCAAGTGGGTCAAGCAGAACTTCCCGCACGTCGAGGTGATCGGCGGCAACATCGCAACCGCCGCGGCCGCCAGGGCGCTCGTCGAACACGGCGCGGACGGCGTCAAGGTCGGTATCGGCCCGGGCTCCATCTGCACGACGCGAATCGTCGCAGGCGTCGGCGTGCCGCAGGTCACCGCTATCTCCAACGTGTCCGAAGCGCTGAACGGCACCGGCGTGCCGGTCATCGCCGACGGCGGCGTGCGCTTCTCGGGCGACGTCAGCAAGGCGCTCGCGGCGGGCGCCAGCGCGGTCATGATGGGCAGCATGTTCGCCGGTACCGAGGAGTCGCCGGGCGAGGTATTCCTGTACCAGGGCCGCCAGTACAAGTCGTACCGTGGCATGGGCTCGGTCGGCGCCATGAAGGACGGCGCGGCGGACCGCTACTTCCAGGACAACTCGGCCAACATCGACAAGCTGGTGCCGGAAGGCATCGAAGGTCGCGTCGCGTACAAGGGTTCGGTCAACGCGATCCTGTTCCAGCTGATCGGCGGCGTGCGCGCGAGCATGGGCTACTGCGGCTGCCGCACCATCGCCGAAATGAACGAGAAGGCCGAGTTCGTGCAGATCACCGGTGCGGGCCTGCGGGAGTCGCATGTGCACGATGTGCAAATCACCAAGGAAGCGCCCAACTACCACGTGGACTGAACGCCCATGAAGCCACTGCTGCGCGTTGTACTGATCCTCGATGCGTTGTTGCTGCTGGCGTTCGGCCTGCTGTTCGTGCTGACGCCGTGGACCTCGCTGTACGACGCGTTGCAACTGCTGCCAACGGAGCCGATGCTGGTCGGCCAGGCGTTCGGCGTCGCGCTGATCGGGCTCGCGTGGCTCGCGGTGCATGCGTCGTTCGACGGAGCGCTGACCTCGACGGTCGCGAAGGTCGTCGGTCATGTGCACTGGCTGATCGGCGTGCTGATGCTGGTCTGGCTGCTCGGGCTGCATACGCCGTCGCTGACCGGTTTCGGCCAGATGGTGGCGGTGCTGGCCAGTGTCGTGCTGGTGGTGATCGGGCTCGGCGGCGTGCGACTGTCGGGTGCGGTGCGGCGGCGCGAGAAGGGGATCGTGGTCAAGCCCTCGTCGAGCAAGGCCGACAGTCGTGCCGATAAGCGTGCCGCGAAAGAAGCCGAAAAGGATGCCGCACGGCAGCGTGAACCCGAACGCGACAACGCGCGCGAGCCACGTGCCTCAGCGGGCTTTCCGGTCTCTCACGCCGAGCCGGTGCCAGAGCCCGTCGTGCCGGTCACGCGGCCGGCCAATCCGGCTGCCGCGGCTTCCGTTGCCACTACCGCGCCGCTTCATCCGGCCGCAAGCGAGCCCGGCCTGAGCGAGTCCGAACGCGCTGCGCGCGACACCAGCAACGACGTGCCCGGCGCACCCCGCCCGCCGTTTCATGATTGAAGCGCCGCGCGCGAGGCCGTTTGCCGAAGCTACCGGATTTCGTTCGCGCGCATCGCAGGCGGCGAGGTCCGTGGTTGGCCGCGCCCTTGTGCTTCATCGTAATGTTGGCTGTCCGCGCCGCGCCAAGACCGTCGCCGCGCGGACCGCTTTGAATTCGACGCCGCGCCTCGCGCGCGGCATTCCGTATCCGCTCACTTCTGATTCCGTCCGCTGCCATGCATGACAAGATCCTGATTCTCGACTTCGGTTCGCAAGTCACCCAACTGATTGCACGTCGCGTTCGCGAAGCCAACGTGTATTCGGAAATCCATCCGTACGACGTCGACGCGTCGTTCATCCGCGACTTCGCGCCGAAGGGCGTGATTCTGTCGGGCGGCCCGAGCTCGGTCACCGAGGAAGACACGCCGCGCGTGCCGCAAGCCGTGTTCGAACTCGGCGTGCCGGTGCTCGGCATCTGCTACGGCATGCAGGCGATGGCGCAGCAGCTCGGCGGCAAGGTCGACATCGGTCATCTGCGCGAATTCGGCTACGCCGAAGTGCGCGCGCGCAACCATACGAGCCTGCTCGAAGGCATCAGCGACTTCACCACGTCCGAAGGCCACGGCATGCTGAAGGTATGGATGAGCCACGGCGACAAGGTGCTGGAGATGCCGCCGGGTTTCGCGCTGATGGCATCGACGGAATCGTGCCCGATCGCCGCGATGGCCGACGAGCAGCGCCGCTTCTATGGCCTGCAATGGCATCCGGAAGTCACGCACACGGTGCAGGGCCGCGCGATGCTCGAGCGCTTCGTGCTGCAGATCTGCGGCGCGAAGGCCGATTGGGAAATGGGCCACTACATCGACGAAGCCGTCGCGAAGATTCGCGAGCAGGTCGGTAACGAGCACGTCATTCTGGGCTTGTCGGGCGGCGTGGATTCGTCGGTGGCGGCGGCGCTGCTGCACCGCGCGATCGGCGATCAACTGACCTGCGTGTTCGTCGACCATGGCCTGCTGCGCCTGAACGAAGCCGAGCAGGTGATGGCGCTGTTCGCCGATCACCTTGGCGTGAAGGTGATTCACGTCGACGCGAGCGAAGCATTCCTCGGCAAGCTCGCCGGCGTGACCGATCCTGAAGCGAAGCGCAAGATCATCGGCGCGGAGTTCGTCGAAGTGTTCCAGGCCGAAGCCGGCAAGCTGACCGACGCGAAGTGGCTGGCACAAGGCACGATCTATCCGGACGTGATCGAATCGGCGGGCAAGGGCAAGAAGGCCGCGCAAACCATCAAGAGCCACCACAACGTCGGTGGTCTGCCGGAGACGCTGAACCTGAAGCTGCTCGAACCGCTGCGCGAGCTGTTCAAGGACGAAGTGCGCGAGCTTGGCGTGAAGCTGGGTCTGCCGCACTCGATGGTGTATCGCCATCCGTTCCCGGGTCCGGGTCTGGGCGTGCGGATCCTCGGCGAAGTGAAGCGCGATTTCGCGGACCTGCTGCGCCGCGCGGACGCGATTTTCATCGAGACGCTGCGCAACACGATCGACAAGGAAACCGGCAAGTCGTGGTACGACCTGACGAGCCAGGCATTCGCGGTGTTCCTGCCGGTCAAGAGCGTCGGCGTGATGGGCGACGGGCGCACCTACGAGTACGTCGTCGCGTTGCGCGCGGTGCAGACGCTCGACTTCATGACCGCGCATTGGGCGCATCTGCCGCATGAACTGCTTGGGCATGTGTCGAACCGGATCATCAACGAAGTGCGCGGGATCAACCGGGTCGTCTACGACATCTCGGGGAAGCCGCCTGCGACGATCGAGTGGGAGTAGGGGGAATGGATTTCCCCATATAAATCAACAGCGTGGAAAATCACTCAAAGATAGTTAACGAGAGTGTGATTCTTCTAGGTTGTTGATTCTAAAGGGTGCTTCGTGTGGGCTTTCACCCTTTAGGCACGCCCAGTCAGCGAAGCTGACGGTAAATTCGACGGGGTGCGCAAGCTCTTTTGGGTGGGGTTGGCGTAGCCTCGGAAGAACTACCGTCTGTGACGGTAGTTCTTCCTCTTAGACATCAGGATTTATTCGGGCTCGCAAGGGCATGTAGGTCTCGTGATAGGTGACGGCAATTGGCCGTTTCAATCAGGAGACTATTCTCGTGCTTACAGACTTTGCCCTGCGGAACTTGAAACCCCGCGCGATCCTTTACAAGGTCGCCGATCGCGATGGCATGTACGCCGTCGTTTCGCCGAAAGGCACTATTACCTTCCGATACGACTACCGGATCAATGGCCGACGAGAGACGTTGACCATAGGCCGTTACGGCTTCGGAGGCATTTCACTAGCCGAAGCGCGAGAAAAACTGCGACGTGCCAGGCGGCTGCTGGGCGAGGGTACTTCGCCAGCGCTACAGAAGCAGCGAGAGAAGGGGCGTGGACCGGAGACCCGGACTTTCAGCGATCATGCCACCCGGTGGCTTTATGGGGCCACCATGGCCGAGTCGACCCGCTCGATGCGAAAGGGCGTACTGGATCGCGACATCTTGCCGGCGTTCAATAAACGCCTTCTTGGCGAAATCCATGGGGAGGATCTACGCGCTCTGTGCATGCGCGTGAGAGCGCGAGGCGCAACAGCCACCGCCGTTCAAATTCGGGACCTTGTGAAGCAGATATATGGTTACGGGAATCAGCATGGGGAGAAGGTGGCAAATCCTGCTGATAGCGTAGATGCGGCTTCCATTGCGACTTTCGTGCCGAAGGATCGTGCCTTGTCTCCGCAGGAAATCCACCTGATGTCCAAGCAATTAGAGTTCGTGGCTACCTATCCGACGATCCGGCTAGCGTTGCGCATGATCTTGCTGACGTTGGTGCGAAAGAGTGAACTGATCGAGGCGACTTGGGACGAGGTCGATTTCGAGAAGGCTACTTGGACGATTCCAAAGCAGCGAATGAAGGGGAGGAGGCCGCACGTGGTTTATCTCTCACGCCAGGCGCTCGACATTTTCGTGGCGTTGCATACCTGTGCGGCCGGTTCCAAGTTTGTCTTGCCGTCACGCTACAACGCTGACAGTTGCATGTCCAAGGCGACCCTGAACCGAGTCACGCAGCTCGTGGTCGAGAGGGCCAAAGTCGCGGGCTTACCACTGGAGCCGTTTACCGTTCACGACTTGCGCCGTACTGGATCTACGTTGCTGCACGAGTTGGGCTTCAACCGGGATTGGATCGAGAAGTGCCTGGCGCATGAAGACGGACGGTCCTCGCGCTCGATCTACAACAAGGCCGAGTACGCCGAGCAGCGGCGCCACATGTTGCAAGAGTGGGCGGACATGGTGGATGCCTGGATCAACGAGCAGATCTACGTTCCGAAGCTGCTTCCGGAAAACTTGGCGGCTCCCGTACATGTTGGTGGTGGTCATGGCTGGAGATCGTAGCTTCAGATCGCCGATCAAATAGTTACCCGTAAACGTTTGGCGCGTTCCTTGAAGGCGCGCTCCCCACCTTCGAGGATGTCGCACACGTGCTGTCGGATGAGTGGGTTTTCGAGACTGCCGCTCTCGTACGTAATGAGCGGCAACTGGCCGGGCCTGTGTGGCCCACACTGTGCCACGATCACCTGATCCGCATCGGTGTTCACCACCAAGTTGGCATTGTGCGTCACGATGACGATCTGGCGCCGCTTCTTGGCGTCGCGGAAACGATGCACCAGTTCTTGATAGATGGACTGAGGGTCCAAGTTCTCTTCGGGCTGATCGATGATCAGTGGTCGGTCATCTTCCGCATCGATGGCCAAGTACAGCAGCAGCAAGACGATGCCGCGTGTGCCAGGTGACAACTGCTCGATATCGACGCCGTCATACTGCAAGCCGTAGCCAACAGTGATGTGATCGGTGCTGTACAGCCAGTCCGAAATGTTGCGCGCCCATGCGCGGAACTCGGCGTTCTCCGGCATGTGGGTCCGGAGCGCAGCCTCATTGGCCTTGACGAAATCGAGCAGGGCTGTGGCGGCTTGCGTAGCGTCACCGGTTGCCCACGCCGCCATGAGCCCGGCGCGCGCCGCCCGCAGCAACTCGCCGCGCCCCTTGAAAGGACCGTTGGTTCGCAGGTCCAATAGATCTTCACCCTTGGCGGCCCACTGCGCAAGGTCCACATTTCGACGTACCGAGAACGACAGTTTCGACAACGAGCCTGCCGCCTCATCGATGCGCGTCTTGATAGGCGCGTAGAGATCCGCAAGTTCCCGCTCTTCCTCGACGATTGCTTCGAAGAGGGCGGCGTAGGCGCTGCGACGCGCGTCGACCAGCGCGCGGATGCGCTCGTCTGCGCCTTGGATGCGCTCGATCTGCTGCAGCGCTTTTGTCAGCTTGGCCTCGGCTTTGGTGATCTTGTCCGAAAGAGTGGTGAAGCGTTTGGCGTTCTGTGCATCGACACCGACCAGCGTGCGCAGGCGAGCGAGTTCCCGCTCAAGGAGTGAGAGCGATTGATCCGCGAGATTCACGTCCACGGGGATCAGCGTGGCGGTCGGGTCGGGATTGCCCTGAGCCACCGCATCGGTTTTCGAGGGGCCTTGGAGCGCGGTGACAAGTAGGTTCGCCTGTTTGATGCGCTCGGTCAATAACGTGTCAACCGGGCCGGCATAGTCGAGCCGGAAGGCTTCCCAGTCAGGGGTACTGAGGCCGGCATGCTCACGCTCTTGCTTTAGGTCGGCGAGTAGAGATGGTGCCTGACGGGTGCGGAAGTCGCGCACGTCGTTTTGCAAGTGAAGCAGAGCCTGGTGTCGGCGCTTGGCTTGGTCTACTAGCTGACGCTTCGCATCGACCGCGAGCGAAACCTGTTCATGGCGCCTTGCGCGCTCTTCGTTGCCCTTGGCAACCAGCGACTTGCGGTCGGTCTTGTCCTTGTCGATAGCACGTTTCTTCTCGTCCCGGTCCTTCTCGAGCGCTTTGAGGCCATCTTTCTTGACACGGGCGTCGGTGAGGTCCGCGGATGCCCTGGTCAGGGCCTGTTGCTGACGTTCGCGCTTTTGACGGGACGTCTCCAGACGAAGGTCCAGCAGCTCCTGGAAAGAATCGGCACCTTGACGTTCGTTGAGCGGGTGGGCATTGAAGATCACGCGCTCGATTTCCGTGACCAAGGCATCATTCAAGCCTTCCGCCGAGCAGAGTTGGTTGACGAACTGCTGCGACAAGTACTGGACATACGGGCTGGCCAGCAAATCCTCCATGTCGGTCTGGTCGAGTTCGTTGCCAGTCTTTTCGTCAGACGCCCATTGCAACTCGGCTTTGCTGTCACTGAGATGTTGTTTCGCGCGCAGAATGAAAGAGCGCTCGTTCAAATGAGGGGAGAGCGCAAGACCGCCTGCCGCAATGAGATCGGCCAAGGCGGTTTTTCCCGAGCCCCGCGCGCCGATCACGGCAACCAGTCCCGCGTTCAGTTCAACGGCACCATTCGCGATCCAGGACGCATTCGTCACAGACAGCGAGTTGATGGCATGGCTGTCCAATGCGCCGCGCGGTGGCTCTGCGCTGATGGAAACACGCTCCTCAGGTTCGATGCAGGCCTGGCGCAGCGAGTCGAACATCAAGTCACCCTTGATCCAGCAGCGGCGGTCGCCATCAGGCTTACCGGCCTTTGCGAGCGAATGCGCGTCCGATCCGTGCAAACAAGGTTTGCATCCGTTGTACTGGCTTTCGAGTTCTTCGACGGTGGCCGATTCCTTACCTAGCCAGAAGCGGACCTGCTTGGGATTGGCGCTGAAGATGATGTGGGCAAGGCCCTCGACGTTTTTGCGCTGCGCCGCGAACGAGGCGGTGGTGTCGCGCAGGCCGGATGTTCCGTCCTTCTCCCCGCCGGCGACGGCGATTAGGGTGTTCTTCTTGACCCACTCGTTCTTTGACCATGCCTGCTTGAGCTGGTCGAAGTTCACCTTGAACTGATTGGCACCTTCGGACCGGGCCGCTTCGTCGTCCGTCAGGTCTGGTTTGTGGGCGCGGCCCAGGCGGATGAGGTCGCTGCGTTGGCAGCGGTAGGACTCGCCCAGATAGGGGAACTCAAACTCCAGCAGGAAGCGCTTGATCCGGTCGATGTGGTCGGCATCATGCGGCGAGAAGAGCAGGTGAACGTTGACCGCCGATGCCTTCGCGGTTTCGATCCCGAGTCGCAGCTCGACGTAGGGGAATATCAGACCCACGCCAAGCAAACGTCCACGGTGTTTTTCGTCGACGACCTGTTGGTAGCGTTCAATGCCGAAGTAGTCGGTGATACCCATCGCGCGAATCGGCGGATTCGACGCTTCGATGGCGTCCAGGAAGGCTGCCCAAGGATTTGGACCGACGTACTGGTCGTTCAGGGCGGTACCGGGTGTGTGAATGTGAGGGTCCCAGCGATGCCAGATCGAGCCTCGTTTGCTTTGCACGTCGAACATGTTGGCCACGGAGTCCTCTTTTGGTGTTCTTCTGAGGAGGGACGTACCCGCCACACTCCTGTTGCGTAGCCAGCGAGCGCGATGTTTGTCCCTAAAATGCCTAAAATATAAGGCATTATCAAAGATTTTGCCTAATTCTTAGATTCTGTTTCCACGCGTCAGAGTTGCGCTGCGCCTAAAAAAAGCCTAATATATAGGGCATAAATAGCAGGTAATGCCTAGTTTAATGAGCAAATTCACGATGCCTACACAAGTCACTGAGCGGGTAGCTCGGCTGGGTCAGCGCATTCGGGTGGCGCGGATTCGGCGCGGCTGGTCGGTCGCCGATCTCGCAAGCAAGGCGGGAATCAACCGAAACACCCTCACGGCGCTGGAGCTCGGTAAGCCGGGTACGGCAGTCGGCGTGTGCCTGACGGTACTGTGGGCACTCGGCCTGGACAAGTCGCTGGACGCTGTCGCAGATCCCGACAGCGATCTCCACGGCAAGGCGCTCGAAGCGTCGCGCCGTCCGACTCGGGCGAGCAAGGCCCGCAAGGTGAGCGACGACTATGACTTCTGAGCGCGAGGCTTATGTCTACATTCAGCTGCCCGGCACGTTGGAAACGGTGCCGGCAGCGCTGCTTAGAGTGCAGACGCTACCCGACGGCACGCAGATTGGGCGGTTTCGCTACGGCGACCGTTACCTTCAGCGCCAGGAGGCGGTTGCACTCGATCCGTTCCAATTGCCTCTTGCCAAGGAAGTCTTCGAGTTCACCCAGCTCAAGGGGATTCCCGGTGCGGTTCGGGACGCCGGCCCCGACGCCTGGGGGCGGCGCGTGATCGAGCACAAGCTTGAGCGCAGCGCTGCTGACCTTCAGGAAATCGACTATTTGCTGCATGGACCGCAAGACGGAGCGGGGTACCTGAGCTTCGGGCTGAAGGCCGAACCGCCTGCGCCCAAGCGCCAGTACAACCGCACGCACCAACTGGCCGAGCTGATCGCGGCCACACAGGCGATCGAAGAGGGGCGCCCGGTGGCAGCCCATCTGCTTGAACAGCTCGATCCTGGCACCAGCATGGGTGGTGCACGGCCGAAGGCCACGATCGAGGACGCACAAAGTCTCTGGCTCGGCAAGTTTCCGGCCAGAGATGACCGCTTCAATCTGCAGCGGGTCGAATTTGCTACGCTCGATCTGGCTCGGCGATGCGGCCTGAACGTCACACAGGCACGGCTCCAGCGCGTTGGCGAGAGCGATGTGCTGATGTTGCAGCGCTTCGATCGCGACCACACCGACATGGGCTACCTTCGCTTCGGTCTTGTCAGCGGTTTGACCGTGCTCGACTGCGGGGATAGCCACCTGGACCGTGAACGCTGGTCCTACCCGCTGCTGGCCGACAACTTGCGCCGATGGTCTGACAAGCCAGAAGCCGACTGTGCCGAACTCTTCAGGCGGATGGTCTTCAATGCCGCCGTGACCAACAACGATGATCATCCCCGCAACCATGCCATGCTGCGCAGACAGAAGGGATGGCGGCTGTCACCGGCCTACGACCTCGTGCCCGCGCCCGTGGTCAGCCTGGAGAGGCGCGATTTGGCGTTGACCGTAGGCGATTACGGTCGCACGGCCAGCATCTACAACCTGCTGTCGCAGGCGGGGCGTTTCGGTTTGTCGGCGGAAGAAGCGCGCGGGCAGATCGATCGGCTCGTCGATGTCGTCCGGCATTGGCGCGACAGCTTCTTCGCCTGTGATGTGTCGGCCGAAGACATCGATTACGTCGCTCCGGCCATCCTGCCTGACTGCTTCTTCTTCGAAAGGCGTCCCGATGCGTGAGGCGCAATGCCGACTGGCGACTGGGCAAGTCCAGTTCGCTACTCGAACCCGTCCTATCGCGACGTGGAGGTGCCATGAGTAGCCCAGCGGACAATTACAAGGGATTCACGGACTTGGCCAGCGCTCAGGTCGAAGGCACTGACTATCGAGTCCATGTGCGGGCAAACGCGGGTTCGACCGTGGCAGTAATAGCCCCCCATGGGGGCAGCATCGAGCAATACACGTCGGACGTTGCACGCGACGTTGCAGGAGAGGATTTCAATCTCTACCTGTTTGAAGGAATTCGTCAAGCCGGCAACTATTCCGCGCTCCATCTGACCAGCCACCGGTTTGACGAACCTCGATGTCTGGAGTTGCTGAGCAGCTGCAATCATGTGGTCGCGATACACGGATGTGGCGGTGACGTGCAACAGGCGCTCGTTGGGGGGCCTCGATGAGTCCTTGAAGGCCGCTGTGGCGAGAGCCATCGCCGATCTCGGCATAGATACCCGGCTGCGAGGGCACCAATTCCCGGCAACCGACCCGAACAACATTTGCAATCGTGGGCGCCGCGGCGTTGGCGTGCAGATCGAGATGACGATGGCGCTGAGGCTGCACGGTCCGCGGGAGGCAATCTCTGTGGCCATCCGGTCGGTGCTGCTGGCGTTGCCGATGGCTTAACTGGGGGGAGGAAGAGACAAATGATTCTGATCGATAACGAGACCAAAGTTGACTTGCTCAACAACGAGGCGATCGCCAAGACCATCATCGAACTTTTGCGCGAGAAACCGGATCAGCCTGTCACGATTGGTGTTCACGGCGATTGGGGCGCTGGGAAATCCAGCGTCTTGGAGATGATCGAAGCAGGGTTCTCGGGTAAGGACGATGTGCTATGCCTGAAGTTCAACGGTTGGCGCTTCCAAGGGTTCGAGGATGCCAAGATTGCGTTGATCGAGGGCATCGTTACTGGCTTGGTCGAAAAACGCCCGGCAGTGACCAAGGCCGCCGGCGCGGTCAAGGATGTCTTCAATCGCATTGATTGGTTGAAGGTCGCGAAACGCGCAGGTGGCTTGGCGCTCACTGCATTCACTGGCATCCCGACGCCGGATCAGATCAGTGCCATCGTGGGGACGCTCGAAGGAATGTTCGCGGACCCCGGAAAGCTGGCGACGAAAGAGAACCTCACGTCCGCAATTGACGGTGTGAAGTCGATGTTGAAGCCGGCAGAAACCAAGAACGTTCCGGAGGAGGTCGAGGCCTTTCGCAAAGCGTTCGACAAGCTCCTGAAAGATGCGGGCATCAAGCAACTCATCGTACTGATTGACGACCTCGACCGTTGCTTGCCGGACACGGCTATAGAGACGCTCGAAGCGATCCGGCTGTTTGTGTTTACCGCACGCACAGCGTTCGTCGTTGCCGCGGACGAGGCAATGATCGAATACGCGGTGCGTAAACACTTCCCGGATCTGCCAGAGACCACGGGGCCGCGCGACTACGCTCGAAATTACCTGGAGAAACTGATCCAGGTTCCGTTTCGCATCCCGGCCTTGGGCGAGACTGAGACGCGCATCTACGTGACGCTGTTGCTGACAGGTGCTGAGATCAGCGACGAGGATACCGACTACGCAAAGCTCATTGCCGCTGCGCGGGAACGCCTCAAGCGGCCTTGGGAAAACGCCGGTCTCGACGCTGCGACCGTCAAGGCCGCACTCGGGACAAAAGCGGACAAGGCCAACAACGCGCTCGCGCTCAGCGACCAGATCGGTCCGATTTTGGCGAGTGGTGCCAAGGGCAATCCGCGCCAAATCAAGCGCTTCCTAAATACGTTGTTGTTGCGGGAGCGTACAGCGACCGCGCGCGGATTCGGCGCTGACATCACCTTGCCCGTGCTGGCGAAGCTGATGCTCGCCGAGCGCTTTATCCCACGGCTCTTTGAGCAGATCGCTTTTGTCTCGGCCATTCACCCAAAGGGCCTTTGCGAGGATCTTGAGATGCTGGAGAAAAGTCTCGCCGGCGATGGAGCCAGTGCCAAGAGTGACGGGAAGGCGGTTGCAGGGGATGCACGCAAAGGCCCCAAGGCGATGGAAGCCGCTACGTCCGCACCGGAGAACGCCGTCCTCGCGGAGTGGAAGTCGTCGGACACGGTACGAGACTGGGCGCGCGTGCAGCCCTTGCTGTCTGGTATCGATCTTCGCCCGTACCTCTTTGTGACGAAGGACAAGAAGGACTACTTCGGTCCGGTGTCTGTCTTGGGACACTTGGCCAGCGTGGTGGAGAAGCTCTTCGGCGGAAAGATGATGGTTCAGGGCTATGAGGCCGAACTGAAGCTGCTTGTGCAGCCGGAAGCGGATAAGGTGTTCGAGGCGGTGCGAACCAAGATCATGGGCACCGGCGCCTTCGAAACCATGCCGGCCGGTATTGACGGGCTCATCGTGCTGGTGAAGGCGCAGCCTGGGTTGCAAAGCAAACTGCTGGACTTCCTGGAGGCGTTACCGAACAGCAAGTGCGGCCCGTGGGCCGTGCGCGGCTGGCAGGGTGTCATTAAGGACGCGAAGTGTGTCGGGCGCCTGACGGCGCTGCTGACGGAATGGAGCAAGCTGACCAACAACCCTGCACTCAAAACGGCCTCCGAGTTGACACTGAAAGACACGAAGGGAGTGCGCTGATGGGAACGTCGACAGCGTATGGCGGTCCGGGCGGCGGCACGCCACTGGTGCCTTCGTGGCTTGGAGATGCTGACGGCGGTGGCTCACCGCCGGCATCGCCCTCTGCGGGAGATGGGGCAAACGGCGATGGTCCTGCACCCGGTGATGGCGCCGCGCCCCCTGCCGTGCCAAACCGGCCGGCCATTCCGGCAGTGGCTGATCCTCAGCGCTTTTCCGGCGCACGCAGCAGTTTCACGCGATTTGCTGGCTCGGGGGGCACTGACCGCGCTAGCCTCGGACGCGCTGTCTCGCGGTACGTCTCCACGTCCGCAGGGGGCGCACGCCAGGCGGCTCAACGCATGGGAGCCTCACGCGGTTCCGGTGCGAGATTGCTTGGTTTCCTTGCGGATGCGCAAACCCGTGGTCTTCGAGAAGCGCTGCGCTCGTTGGATCTTGAGTCGCTCGCGGGACGACCGATCACCGAGATCTTTGTGGGCCTGGCTGACTACATCTGCCCTGGGGCGGGTACCGTCGATGAGGGCATCGCGCGCGAGGCCTATATTGAAACAATCATCGAGTTGACCACCGAAGGCTTGACCGACCTTTCGACCTTCACGCCGGACCAGATGCAAACAGTCTTCGAGTTGTATGCAACGCATGCGATTGAAGCTCGAATCTGCAACGACATCGGTACCAAGGCCGTGACGATGCCGACCGACGCACAGGCGGCGCATCGGGTGGAGGCGCAGTTGCGCGATTTCATTCGTGGTGGAGTAAGCGATGCGCTCACGAGAGCGCGTGCCGAATCTCCGAACCTGACCTCGGAGCGCATCCAGTCGTTCGTGGACACCGTCTATGAATCCGCGTTCGCGATCCTTCAATCACTCGGTCAAGCGGAGGCCGACCTATGAAACGACAACTCCTGGCCGGCCGTTTCGGCCCTGACGATCACACTGAAATTCCCACGGCCGCGGACGAACAATTCACCTCGCTGCAGATGGTCGCAGGAGAAAAGTCGCTCGACCATGGCATTGGCGGTGCGCTAACGAGCTTAAAGAAGCTGGGTGTCTTCCCGTCGGAAATCGGCATTGACCTGCTGGTGGTTGCTGCGCACGTTCATGCTGCGGACACTCGTATTTCCCGCGCGGAACAGTCGCAAGACTCATGGACGCGGGAGATCCGCTTGGTCATTCCAGTCAGTGACCCGGCGCGCTGGGCGGGTGCGGTCCCAACGCTGGTGAAAGCCCTGAATTTCTTAACCGGCGATCGCTGGACGATTGGGTTTCGGGCGCGGCCGCCCCGGTTTGCGACCATTGCCCAAGAAGCACCCCCCACCTTGATTGCACCACCGTTCGATTCCGTGAGTCTGTTTTCAGGTGGCCTGGATAGTTTGATTGGCGCTATCGATTTGCTGGAGGTCGGATCGACACCGCTGCTGGTCAGTCACTTTGGGGAAGGCGCGACTAGCGATGCCCAAAGCAAGCTCTTCGCCGGCTTGAAGACGCACTACAGCAAGTCATTGTTCGAGCGTTTGCGCGTGGGCATGACATTCGTCGACGGTCTGGTCGAAAATGTCGGGTCGGAAAACAGCACGCGGGGTCGCTCGTTCTTGTTCTTTGCATTGGGCGTGTTTGCAGGGACAGGGCTGGGGAAGGCCGTCATTCTGCGGGTACCAGAGAACGGGCTGATCGCGTTGAACGTTCCCTTGGACCCATTGCGCCTTGGTTCGAACAGTACACGCACCACGCACCCGTACTACATGGCGCGTTGGAACGAACTGCTTGCAGAACTGGGGGTCAATGGGCGAATTGAGAATCCGTATTGGGAAAAGACGAAAGGGGAGATGACGTCAAGTTGCGGGAATCAAGCGCTGCTGACCAAACTTGCGTCGGATTCTCTGTCGTGTTCGTCTCCAACAAAGGGAAGGTGGCAGGGGCTCGGCATCGAGCATTGTGGGTACTGCTTGCCTTGCCTGATCCGGCGTGCCGCGTTGGATGGAGCATGGGGTGCGGGAGAGGATAAGACAACCTATACGGTGTCCGACCTTCGCGCCAAGACGCTGGACACGCGAGAATCTACGGGCAAGCAGGTGCGATCCTTTCAATACGCGATCGAACGCCTGCGTGGTCGGCCGCAGCTCGCAAACCTCCTGATCCACAAACCTGGCTCGCTTGCCGACGAGATTCCGCACCTCGCTCAGCTCGCAGATGTTTACCGTCGAGGCCTTGCCGAAGTTGCGCGCCTGATCGATGGTGTCGAAACAAGGCCAAGTTGATGCCAGGATCGAACATGGCTACCACAGCAGGCCTCGTAGACTTTCATTGTCATCTGGATCTGTATCCCGATCACCAGGCAGTGGTTCAAGAGGCTGAAGATGCGGGCGTCTTCACACTGGCGGTGACGACTACTCCTAGGGCGTGGTCTCGCAACCATGAACTGGCCCAACGCACGCGTCACGTTCGCGCGGCGCTCGGACTGCATCCGCAGTTGGTCGCAGAGCGGGCAGGCGAAATCGATCTGTGGGATCGACATCTGTCAGAGACACGATATGTCGGCGAAGTGGGCCTCGACGCTGGACCACGCTTCTACAAGTCAATCGATCTGCAGAAGCAAGTCTTTCGGCATGTCCTGCAGCGTTGCGCGGAAGCGGGGGACAAGATCATCACGGTCCATAGCATCCGTGCTGCGAAGATCGTGCTCGATCACATCGAGTCGCATCTTCCACCGACACGGGGAAAAGTTGTGCTCCACTGGTTTACGGGTACGAAGGCGGAGGCGGTGCGCGCACTTGAGCTGGGGTGCTACTTCTCGATCAATGCGGCGATGCTGGACAACCAGCGACACTCGGCCATGGTGGCTGCCATCCCGATCGACAGGTTGCTGACGGAGACGGATGGGCCTTTCACCAAGACTGGGTCGAGGCCTTCGAAGCCCGCAGATGTTGCAGTGGTTGTTGAAGCGCTGAGCAGGTTGCACGACGTTCCATCAGCTACGGTCGCGACGGCCGTACGAAACAACTTGCGCAGCTTGCTAGAAAACGGCGAGCGGATGCCACCAAAGGGCTTGTAGAGGACCGGATTCCTTTGCTCAGCAACCTTCTTTCACCGATGCACTAACCAAAAGACGAGGATAGCAACCATGCCACTCACAGAAAAAGAGATAGCGGACCTAAAGAAGCTGATCAAAGATAGAGCCGACAACTACCCTGACCTTGAAGGCATGGTTGCTGCGGGAAGGCTGTCCTATAAATTTGGTTGGTATGAAGCGAAGAACAAGGAGGCATATGACGCCATCATTCAATATGCCACCTCGATTCGAGTGAGCAAAGACGGGAAGGCGCAGATCAAGGTAGCACGGCAGAGCAAGAGGCTGAAGGCGCTCGCGGAGAAGTTGTGAGTCAAGCCAACTGTTCCGAGCCGTACTGACTGAAGAGAGAATTTTCCGGTATTCTTGAGACTGATTGATGATGGTGTCGAAAACGTAGCTCCCGCGCAAAGTGCTCCATCTCCCGCGCCAGCAAAAGATGTGCGCCCTTGACGGTAAAAGCGACGGTAGTGCCCCATGTTGATCAAGCCCGATCCCTTTAACCACGCGGGTTTGCGAGACCCATTGATGATCGAGTGGGAATGAGGGTAAAAATATCTCAATTAAATCAATGGCTTACGAGGCGTGTTCGGATTGCCTATCAGCGTGCAACGTTGCCTCTAAGTATTTGATTTTTAATGAGTATCTCCACCATTCCGTAGAAAGCTGGGCGTATTTGACGGTATCAAAGACGGTACAAGTGTCGGTAAACCGGACGGTATGGTTCCGTTCGAAATTCGGGTTTCAATTGTTACCGTCATGCGATTCTGGGTATGACGGTAAAGTTTTCCCCGAAAAGCTAGACTCCGCGTGGGTTTGCGGGCGTCTGTAGGTCTTGTGGTTGGTGACGGTAGAAAGTCGTCCCAACCACGAGAACGACACACGATGCTCACCGAATTCGCGCTTCGCAACCTCAAGTCCCGTACAAATCTGTACAAGATTGCCGACCAGCCTTTCTGAGCGTCATTCGTCAGCTTCGGAACTACATGCCAGGGCTTCATGAAGCCGGGTTTCGGTCGTGCACAAGCTCGTACACGGACTGCTATTTCCGCTGTCCACGGCACGTGTACCGACGTAAATTTTGGACAATTCTGTAGTGGCGGAAAGTTGGCCAGGTGAAGAAAAGCCGCACCCTGCGGCTTTTCTGCGCACTCGTCATGCCAGTCGGAGCATGAGTGTGAGGGGATGAATCGGAGAAGGTGTGAACCCGTACGACTCATAGAAAGCCGCTGCGTGTGCGTCAATCGCATGCACAAGCATCGCACGTACGCCAAGATCTTTTGCGATCGAGCTAGCGCGATTGAGGGCGTCCTTCAAAAGGGCAGCGCCGAGTTGGATGCCTTTTGTATTTACGTCTCGCGCTAGCCGGCCAAGCACAACCACCGGAATTGGATCCGGCATATTTCGACGAACGTTGCCGGTTGCATCGACATGGGCAACGGCTCCAGCCGCGAGCGCATAGTAGCCGTAGACGCGGCCGGAATCATCGGTCGTTACAAATACACGGCTTGTCCCACTGTTGTGGTTAATCAGGGCGCGCCGCTTCAGCCAGTCGCCAAGCTCCAGCCTTCCGCAGGAAAAGCTGGCAACGTCGTGCTCGGCCAGCAGCGGCTGCGGAGCAGAAAGCTTCCGATTCATTCGCTGTTTTCATTCCAAGGGGTTTTCACGTCCATAAGTGTGAACGGGTGTGAGAAACCGACGCTAAACGGCGGCGTCATCAGAGACACGGAATGATCCTCCTCTGTTGAGCGGTTTGGAAATGGTTTGCGCGAAGAGCGGAGGCGGTACCGGGTGCGTCGGAAGGAGCCCGTAGGGCGAGTGCAGACGCACCCGGCGCAGCTCGTTTCAGGAGGAGGTGACGCCGAAGTCTGGATGCGGTAGAAGAAGGCTTACCGCCGAAGAAACAGGCCCGACACCGGCTCAAACCGCCAAGTTCACTCCGATGTCGAGCCCCACACGCGCATGGGGCACGGGTGCCGGGCCAGTATGGCACGACCCACCGGTCCCGTCGATAGCGTTTCGGCATTGACGGGGATTGCCGATGCCGGCCGCCGGCCGCCTGTTTGTGTGCGCCCGCTGCCGGGCGCAGGTCGTCGTTTGCCGCCGTTGCGACCGCGGCCAGATCTACTGCGACGGTGACTGTTCTGAGGTCGCACGCCAGGCCAGCATGCGCGTGGCCGGCCAGCGCTATCAGCGCAGTCGTCACGGCCGCTTCGCGCATGCCGAACGGATGCGCCGCTACCGCAGTCGCCAGAATAAAGTGACGCATCAGGGTTCCGCTGTACCTGCCGCCGATGCTCTACTGGCACCGACTTCGACGACGTCGGCGGCAACAGCAGCGGTGTCCGCCACCGCCCCAGCTGTGCCTGTCACGGATCGGCGTAATGAGGCCATTCTAGGATCGGCGTAATCGAGCCACTTGATCATCGCCGCAATCGAGCCAGTGCATGATCGGCGCATTCGGGCCACTCGATGATCGGCGTAATGGAGCCACCTCAGGATCGGCGTAATCGAGCCACTTTGCAGACTCGTTGACTCGCCGGGCCGTAGCCCGAAACGCATTTCGAATTTCCGTAACCCGGTACCTTCGGCATCTTTGCCTGGAGGGCCGATGAGTAACAGGAGGTTCGAAGTGTTTGAGTATCGACAGGTTTTGGCGCGCATGCGTCAGGGCGATTCCGACCGCGACATTGCCGGTGCCCACTTGATGGGGCGCGGCAAGCTGAAGACTGTGCGGCAGGTAGCGCTCGCTCATGGCTGGCTTGATCCCGGGCGGCCCTTGCCAGATGACGCTGAGCTGGCCGGCATCTTCGGGCGCGACCCCAAGGTGCCACGCAGCCGTATTTCCACGCTCGAGCCATTTCGCGAACTGGTACGAGGCTGGTTCGACGCCGACGTGCAGGGCACGACGATTCACAGCGCACTCAAACGCAATCACGGCTACGCGGGCAGCTATTCGGCGGTGCGCCGTATGCTGCTGAACCTGAAGGTCGAGCGCGGCGTCAGGGCGACGACGATTCTTGAGTTTGCCCCGGCCGATGCTGTGCAGGTCGACTTCGGCGCCGGGCCGGTGCTCACGCACGAGTCCGGCATCCCGCTCAAGACGTGGATCTTCGTGATGACGTTGGCCTGGTCGCGGCATCAGTACGCCGAGATCGTGCTGGACCAGACGGTCGAGACCTGGCTGGCCTGTCACCGGCGTGCCTTCGAATGGCTGGGCGGCTGTCCAGCCCGCGTGATCATCGACAACGCGAAGTGCGCGATCACCAAAGCCTGCATGTACAGCCCAGAGGTCCAGCGTTCGTACGCCTCGCTTGCCGAGGGATACGGATTCCGGATCGACGCCTGTCCGCCGCACGACCCGCAAAAAAAAGGAATCGTCGAATCGGGCGTCAAATACGTTAAAAAATCCTTTGTGCCGCTGCGCGAATTTCGCGATCTGGCTGACGCCAACCGGCAACTGCGCGACTGGGTGATGCAACAGGCTGGCACGCGCGAGCACGGCACGACGCGTGAACAGCCGCTCGCACGCTTCGCCGTCGAGAAGCCGCTGCTCACCACGCTGCCTGACGTGCCGCCGGTGCTGGCCGTCTGGAGCGAGGTCAAGGTGCATACGGACGGGCACGTCGTCTACAAGAAGGTACTGTACTCGGTGCCCTTCACGCTGGTCGGCAAGGACCTGTGGCTCAAGGCCACCGACACCGTTGTGCAACTGTTCCACCGGCACGAACTCGTCGCAACCCATCCGCGGTTGCGCAAGCCCGGTGATCGCCAGACGGTGCGTGATCACCAGCCGCCTGAAGCGCAGGCGTGGCTCGAGCACGATCCGCAGTGGTGCCTGGCTCGTGCGAAAGAGATCGGGCCGGCCTGCCACGCAGTGGTCCTCGCAATGTTCAACGACAAGGTACTGGTGAATCTGCGCGGCGCGCAGGGCATCGTCCGTATGCGTGAGAAGTTCGGCGACGCGCGTCTTGACGCCGCGTGCGAGCGGGCCCTCACGTTCGCCAGTCCGAAGTACCGCACCGTCAAGACCATTCTCGACAAGGGGCTCGACAGCCAGCCCGCGACGGCATCGGCGCAAACGCCGGCGCCTGCCGACACCTATGCCAACGGCGGCCGCTTCGGCCGCGATCTCCATTCCATTCTGATCCATTGAACACCTATGAACCCGAGTCCTGAACTGAATACGATTCTCAAGCAACTGCGTCTGTCCGGCGTGCTCGACTCGCTCGAACAGCGTAACCGCCAGGCCATCGACGGGCAGCTCGCCTACACCGAGTTCCTCGCCATGCTGCTGCACGATGAAGTAGCACGCCGCGACCAGAAGAAACTCGGCGCACGTCTTGCCCGCGCTGGCTTCTCGTTGGGCAAGACCCTTGAGACCTTCAACTTCGATCTGCTGCCCGGGCTCAATCGCGCCCACATCCACGATCTGGCTACCGGCCGTTACATCGATGAGAAGGTCTGCGTTCTGATGGCGGGCCAAACAGGGGTTGGTAAGTCGCACTTAGCCCAGGCTCTGGGTCACTGCGCCGCCCGTCAAGGGCGCGACGTGCTGTTCATCTCGCAGACCAATCTGCTCAAGAAGCTCCATGCCGCCCGTGCCACCGGCCTGTATGAACGCAAGTTCCAGCAATTCGTGCGCGTGCCGCTGCTGATCGTCGATGACTTCGCCATCAAACCGCTGCGCGCGCCACACGACGAAGACTTCCACGATCTAGTCGCCGCCAGGTACGAACGCGCGGCCTCAATCCTGACGTCAAATCTCGACTTCACCGAATGGGGCGATGCGTTCCCCGACAACCGCATCCTTGGCGCTGCCACGCTCGACCGTCTACGCCACGGCGCCTATCGAGTCGTCATCGAGGGCGAGAGCTTCCGCAAGCCTAAACCCATGCCGGAAAACAGCGAAAACCTCGTTGCAAAACTCGGCAAAAAACCGCATCCTTGAGTCCCTTCGAAATCGCGTTTCGGGGCCATTCTAAGTGGCCTCATTATGCCGATCATCCCCGGCTCGATTACGCCGATCCGTGACAGTGCCTGAGCGTTGCCATTTCTGCCACTGCGTCTGTCTGGACTTCGTGCGCCTCGGGCCACTACGCCGTCGGGTCTTCCGTGATGTTCGTACTACTACCTACTACACAGGAATTGACCCATGACCATTGGAGTTGAACTCGAGGCGCAGATCCTGCGCTACTACCACGTCGAGAAGTGGCGCTGCGGCACCATCGCACGGCAGTTGCACGTGCACCGTGGCACGGTCCAGCGCGTGCTGGCGCAGGCCGGTCTGCCCCGCGTCGGCGGGATGCTCAGACCTTCGCAGATCGATGCCTACCTGCCGTTTATCCATGACACGCTCAAGAGATTTCCGTCGCTCACGGCCAGCCGGCTGTATGCGATGGTCACCGAGCGCGGCTACCGTGGTAACCCTCATCATTTCCGGCACCTGATCGCGGTACACCGTCCGCGTCCTACACCAGAGGCTTATCTGCGGCTGCGCACCTTGCCTGGAGAGCAGGGCCAGGTTGACTGGGCCCATTTCGATCACCTGCAGATCGGGCGCGCGCGCCGGCCGCTCATGGCCTTCGTCATGGTGCTGTCGTGGTCTCGGCAGATCTATCTGCGCTTCTTCCTCGATGCCCGCATGGACAGCTTCCTGGCGGGCCACGCCGGCGCGTTCGCGGCGTGGTCCGGATTGCCACGGATCCTCCTCTACGACAATCTCAGGAGCGCTGTGCTCGAGCGTCAGGGTGATGCGATCCGCTTCAACCCGACGTTGCTCGCGTTCGCCGCTCATCATCGCTTCGAGCCCCGGCCCGTGGCAGTGGCCAGAGGAAACGAGAAGGGACGCGTCGAAAGAGCTATCAGGTATGTACGTGAGAATTTCTTTGCCGCGCGCAAGTTCGCCGATCTCGACGATCTGAACATCCAGGCCGCGCAATGGTGCGCGGGCATCGCGGCGGATCGTCCCTGCCGGGAAGAGCCCACGATCACGGTGCGTGAAGCCTTCGCCCGCGAGCAGCCAAGCCTGCTTACCTTGCCGGAGAACCCGTATCCCTGCGAACTGCAACTGGCCGTGAAGGTCGGCAAGCAGCCGTATGTGCGCTTCGATCTGAACGACTACACGATCCCGCATACCCACGTGCGGCGCGTGCTCACGGTCCGGGCCGATCCCCGGCAGGTACGCATTCTCGACGGCGCCGATCTGCTTGCAACCCATGTGCGCAGTTACGATCGCGGCGCGCAGATCGAGATTGCCGCGCACATCGACGACCTCGTTGCACGCAAACGCGAAGCCCGTCACCATCGCGGCCTCGACCATCTCGCCCGCGCAGCGCCGGCCAGTCACACACTCATGCTGCGCGCGGCTGAACGCGGCGCCAATCTGGGCAATATCACCGCCCACCTGCTGCGGCTGCTCGACCGTTATGGTGCAGCCGAACTGCAGGCAGCGATCGAGGAAACGCTCGCCAGCGATGCCGCGCCTCACCAGAATCCGGTGCGTCTGGCGCTGGAGCGTCGGCGCGAATCGCGCCAGGTACCGCCGCCAGTAACGGTGAACCTGCCCGAGCACGTGCGTAGCAAGGACACGCTGGTGACCCCTCACCGGCTCGACATCTACGACCAGATAACGGGAGGTACTGATGAGCTCGCCTGAGAACCTGCAGGAGCGCGCGAACGCCCTGCGCCTGTACGGGCTGCTGGCGCATTGGCCGGATCTCACCGACGCCGGCTGGGTTGCGCCGCTGCTGCAGTGGGAAGAAGACGAGCGTGCCCGCCGTTCGCTCGAGCGACGCATCCGGGACGCCCATCTGGGCAGCTTCAAACCGATGTGCGACTTTGACTGGGCCTGGCCCACGCGCTGCGACCGGGCCGCCGTCGAAGAACTGATGTCGCTCGAGTTCGTCAGGGACACCGCCAACGTCGTACTGATCGGCCCGAACGGCGTGGGCAAGTCGACCCTGGCGCTGAACCTCGCCTACCAGGCGCTCGTCAACGGGCACACGGCGCTGTTCACAACTGCTGGCCAGATGCTCGGTGAGCTCGCCGCGCTTGACAGTGACTCGGCGTTACGCCGGCGGCTGCACCGGTACGCCACGCCGGACGTGCTTGTAATTGACGAGGTCGGATACCTGTCCTACTCGAACCGCCACGCCGACCTGCTGTTCGAACTGATCAGCCGCCGGTATGGCGCAGCGAGCACCGTGGTCACGACAAACCGGCCGTTCGCAGAATGGTCGGAGGTGTTTCCGAACGCCGCCTGCGTCGTCTCGCTGGTTGACCGGCTGGTGCATCGTGCTGAAGTCGTCGCAATCGAAGGCGAGTCCTACCGGGTGAAGGAGGCACGTGAACGGGCCGAGCAGCGCGCAAAGAAACGCAGCGCGGCACGCATGGAGAAGAAGAAATCATGAAGCGACTCCACCTGCCTTCGGGCATCACTCACGGGCTGGACTTCCTGATTCCGGACAACTGGTCCGCAAATCAGGCGCTCGCCGTCGTGGAACTCATCGACGATCTACGCGAGCGTATCGCCGCGCACTATCAGATTCCGTTAAATGGCCTGCTGTACGAACAGCGTACGCCTCCCGACAATCCTCACCCTCGCGACATCGATGATCCATTCTGATGACCATCACCCAACAACGGCGGGACGTAACCGCCCCTGTTGTTGACGCTTTTACTCAACCTTGCGCCGCCATCTGGTGGCGCTTTCACACCGCCGTCAACAATAAGACGTGCAAGACCCGCGTTTGCGACTTTCGGCGCGTCTAGCAATTCGGTGAACTGCTTAAATTTTTCCGAATCAAGCCCAAAGAAAGTGCGATTCAGGACGACGGCCTGAGCGCGCTCGCAAGCGGCCTCCAACATAAAGTCAGAGCGGTTTTTGCCAAGCAGGCTCGCTGCGTAATCGATCAGATCACGTTGCTCTGGCAAGGCGCGAAGATTAATAGGTGCGTCGCGCATGATGCACTCCATACTGTATATACGATAGATATACGTATGATTGAGCAGTGTATATCTGAAGTCAATACGCGCCGTGGCAGAATCAGTCAAGTTTCAGCCTGGCGACTGGATCGAGAAGTGCCTGGCGCACGAGGACGGACGTTCCTCGCGCTCGATCTACAACAAGGCAGAGTACGCCGAGCAGCGGCGCCACATGCTGCAAGAGTGGGCAACATGGTCGATGCCTGGATCGACGGGTAGAGCTACGTGCCGAAACTATTGCCCGAGAATGAGGTAGTGCCGGTGCTGAGTGCCGCCTTGTGTGTCGAATCTGCGGGCGATGGAGGACGAGGCCCGGGATATACTGTGTGTCCTCTTTTTTACCGAGCCGGTAGGCAATCAAGGACGCCTTACGGACTCGATCCGGGGGCGGATTCAGCCGTTGGCGGATTGACTGGATCTGGCCCCCGCGTGGGAGGCAATCCGAGACCCGCTGGACTTCGCATTGTTGGAGCGGGTCGGTCGCGCAAATATCACGTCAAGTCATGACTAGCAAACACTCTTCCACCAAGTCACGTCGATCCTCGAAGCTTTCCCGCATCCACGCCCCCGATCACATGTCGCCCGCCGACTGGCAGCGCGCCTTGCGTCGGCAATTCGGGCAAGAGCAAGCGTTCTCGCTGGAGAATCTCGGGACGGAGACGTATTTCTCCGAATTCCGCGTCGGCAATCCGGAGTCGAGCTTCAGCTATCGCGTGTCGATTCGTGGGGTCTGCCCGGGCGACAACTTTTGCGACTGTCCCGATTACGCCACCAACGAACTCGGCACCTGCAAGCACATTGAATTTACCTTGTCGCGACTGCTGCGCAAGCGAGGCGCAAAGGCGGCCTTCGCCCGTGGTTATCAGCCCGCATTCTCGGAGCTGTATTTGCGAAACGAGGGAGGGCGAGCGGTCCATTTTCGCGCCGGCGCGGATTGTCCGGCAAAGGTAGCCAAAGCGGCCGCCGCTTTGTTCGACGAGTCTCGGCGATGGCATCTGCCGGAGGACCGTTTCGAAGATCTCGGGCGCTTTCTCTCCAGGGTGGCGAAGGCCGGGCACGAATTGCGCGCCCATGACGACGCGCTCGATTTCATCGCTGGCCGAAACGATGCGGCGCGCCGTGCCGGGATGCTCGACGGGCAGTTTCCGCAAGGAGGGGCGACGCCCTCGCTGAAGAAGCTGCTCAAGGTGCCGCTCTATCCGTACCAGGCCGAAGGCGCATTGTTCGCCGTGCGTGCCGGGCGCGCCTTGATCGGCGACGAAATGGGCCTCGGCAAGACGGTGCAGGCCGTCGCGGCGGCGGAAATCCTGATCCGGCATTTTGGCGTGTCGAAAGTGCTGGTGATTTGCCCGACTTCGCTCAAGTATCAGTGGCAGAGCGAGATCACGCGGTTCTCCGGCCACGCTTCGAGGGTAGTCGCGGGCGGCCTTGCCCAGAGGCGGGGCGAATATGCGGCCCAGGATCTCTACAAGATCACCAACTATGAGAAGCTGAAATCGGACCTTGACGTGATTTCCGCGTGGGCGCCGGAGCTGGTCATCGTCGACGAGGCGCAGCGCATCAAGAACTGGAACACCATTGCGGCGAAGGCTCTCAAGCGAATCGACAGCCCCTATGCCGTCGTGCTGACGGGAACGCCTCTCGAAAACAAGCTGGAGGAACTCGTTTCCATCGTTCAATTCGTCGACCAGCACCGTCTCGGGCCCACGTGGAAGCTGCTGCACGAACATCAGGTCAAGGACGAGGCGGGACGCGTGACGGGATACACGGGCCTCGAGAAGATCAGCCAGACCCTGGCACCGATCATGATACGGCGTCGCAAGTCCGAGGTGCTGCTGCAGTTGCCCGGGCGCACCGACCAGAATCTGCTGGTGCCCATGACCGAGCTGCAGATGGCGTATCACACGGAAAACGCGGACATCGTGGCCAAAATCGTCCGGCGCTGGCGTAACACCAGGTTTCTGTCGGATCAGGACCAGCGGCGCCTCACCTGCGCTTTGCAGAACATGCGCATGTCGTGCAACAGCACCTATCTGCTGGACCAGGAAACCGATCATGGCGTGAAGGCCGACGAGCTGGCGACGTTGTTCGAGTCGCTTTTCACGCAGCCGGACGAGAAAGTCGTGGTGTTCAGCCAATGGACGCGCACGCATGAGATAGTCATTCGCCGGCTCAAGAAGCTCGGCATCGGCTACGTCAGCTTCCATGGCGGCGTGCCGTCGGAAAATCGGCCCGCGCTGGTGCAGCGCTTTCGGGACGATTCGGACTGTCGGGTATTTCTGTCGACGGACGCAGGTAGCACGGGGCTCAACCTCCAGCACGCGTCGACGCTCGTGAACATGGATCTGCCGTGGAACCCGGCGGTGCTGGAACAGCGCATCGCGCGCATCTATCGGTTGGGCCAGAAAAAGCCGGTACAAGTCGTCAATTACATCGCGAAGGGAACGATCGAGGAGGGCATGCTGTCGGTGCTGGCTTTCAAGCGCTCGCTGGCGGAAGGCATCCTCGATGGCGGCGCCAGCGAAATTCTGCTCGGTGGTTCGCGCCTGACCCGCTTCATGAAGGATGTCGAAAACGTCGCGGGGCGCATGGGAGAGAGCGAGGTCATGGCCGCGGCGGAGGAAGCCGCGAGCGGCGCAGTCGTGTCCGGCGACGCGGCGCGTGACGCGAGCGTCGTGGAAACCGATTTCGCCGGTACCGGAGAGCGGCCTCAAGCTGCGACCATCGATACAGCGCCACGAGGCGCGTCCCTCGAACCGTGGTCAGGGTGGCTGCAGTTCGGCGCGGCGCTGGCGTCGGCGTTGAATGAGCCGGGCGACGGCGCGGTTGCCGCACACCCGTGGGTCGAGCGCGATGCCGTGACGGGCGCGCGAAGTCTCAGGTTGCCGCTGCCATCTCCCGAGACGGCAAGACGACTGGCTGAGGTGCTGTCGACGATCTCGGATGCTCTGCTGCGCAACGGCAGCGCAAACTAGAGTCGCTGAACGTGGGAGTTGGGGCAGGCATCTTCGAGGCGGCCTGCTTCGAGTCGTATTCGAGTTGTACCTGGCGGTGAGATGGGGAAGTTCTAAGCGCAAGCCCGCTCTTCGAGCGCCGCCCTGACCCACCCGAATCCCACGCGCTCTTGCTCGAGCCGCAATCCATGGCGAATCCGGTTGTCGCGGAGGTCATCGAAGAGTTCCCGCTCTTTGGCAGTGAGCCGCGGCAGATCGCGCGTGACCTGATCGCCTTCTTCTCCCCAGAACGCTTCATGCGCCACCAGCGTCGCGCGATCCATCAAGAACGATCCAACATGCGGGAACCGGCTGCGCAATTGATCGAGAATGGCGAAGCCGTGCGTGTCGATGTCGCCCCAGTAGTGGAGCGCACAGTCCGTGAGCCATCGCGCCGGCTCGAGAGCTTCCCAACCGTAGCCCGCCCCGAAGAGCACGATCGACTGCGGAACGTCGGGAAACGCCAAAAAGTTTATCTCGTTTTCCGTGATGAACACGTGGCGGCATGGCAGTGTGAGGCGCGCGAAGCTGTCAGCGTCGAGTGCGATGTCGGGCCGGCCCATGCCGGGCAGAACGGCGAGCCTGTCATCGAGCGCGCGAAATCGAATCCGAGGCGGCTTCTCGCGGAACCCGTAGCGAGCAGCGAATTGGGCGGCGGCTGTCCGGCTGCTGTCGATTGACTCCGACGGCAGCACGAGATCGAGCCATTGGGCGAGGACGCCGCGCCGCGCCTCGATGAATTTCGTGTCGACGTTGGCGATTTCGGCTTGGCGAAGATATACGCCCGGCTGCGGATGTGCTTGCAGCCAATCGACGACTGCCAGCAGTCGTTCCCAATCGCCTGCGAATTCGAGTGCTTGCAACGGGCGCTGCGCAAGCCACGTGGTGAGCTTCGGCTGGCGTGAGCGGGTGATTTCGAGCAGCCGCTCGAACTGGGCTGCGTCGCGGCGCTTGCCGGCGACCGCGAGCGCATCGTCCAGACTGTCCACCCAAGCTGCTTGTGGCAAACGCTGCAGGCCGAGAATTCGATGATTGATTTCTCGCCATTCGATGCGTACGCGCGGTGTCGCGGCAATCTCCGCGATCCATGCGCGTACCGCGTCGAAGCGTTCGGCCAATTCGGACGAGCTCGGGCCTTTTATCGTCAGACGTAGCGGGAACAGCCCCTCGGTGCCGTCTACGAGGCTCCGCAGCCATTCGCCACGCTCCCATAGGCGCTGGAGGCGAACGCGCAGTTCGGCGGTCGTCGTCCAATTCATTGCTCGAACTCCGCCTTGCGCGCGCGGTACTCCTCGATCGACAGGTTGCGCAGCTTCGAGGCGCGTCCGCCCTCGTTCTGAACGAATCCGACGCTCGAAACGAACGGCTCGATGATGTGAATCTTCTGCAGCGGCGTGACGATCAGCAGTTGCAGGTTCAGTTTTTGAAACAATGTGAGACCGTATTGCGCCGATTCGTCGGAGCCTCGTCCAAACGCCTCGTCGATGACGACGAAGCGGAACGATCGAGAACGCACGGCGCCCCATTCGAGGCCGAACTGATAGGCGAGACTCGCGGCAAGGATCGTATAGGCGAGCTTTTCCTTCTGGCCGCCCGATTTACCGCCCGAGTCCGAATAGTGCTCGTATTCGCTGTCGTCCTCACGCCAACGCTCGCTGGCGGCGAACAGAAACCAGTTGCGCACGTCGGTCACTTTGGCGCGCCAGCGCCGGTCCTGCTCGGTCAACCCTTCGCGGCCGCGGAAGCGGTCAATGATCCGTTTGACTTGCAGGAACTTGGTCTCCGAGTATTGGCTATCGTCCGAGCCGGTGAGTTCGCCCTCGGTGCAAGCACGCAGGTCGCTCTGGAATTCGCGGATCTCCGCGTCGGGGCTGGACTGACTCTCGAGGACGATGTATCGGCCCGCGTTGTAGTCGATTTGTCGCAACGATTCGTTGATGCGTTCGATACGTTCCTTGATCGTTTGCCGTTCGCGGGCGAGCTGGGCGTGGAAGTTGGCGATCTCGTTGATCGTATTGACGTTGAGCAGCTCTTTGAAACGCGCTTCGAAGCGCGGCAGATCGTCCGCTTGCAGCCGCGCGAGCATGTCACGGTACTCTGAGGTCGCGTCGAGGCTCGCATCGAAGTCGGCCGTTTCGAGCTTGTAGGCATCCTTGAAGGCCGCCATGGCCTTGACGATTTTTTCGGCAAGGCGGCCGAGCGACTTCGTTTCGTTGTCGATACGGGTTGTCAACGCCTCTCGCACGTCCCGCTCGCGGTTGTCGCATGACTCGACGGAAAGCTGGTGTTCGCCGAGAATCTCCGCTCGCAGCGCCTCGATTCGCTCGGCAAGTTCGGCATTCACTTGCGCAACGAGCGCGTGCGTCTCGTCGCGCAACGTTTGCGCTGCCTCCCGCCTGGCCAGGATACCGCCCAGTTCCGAGTCGGTTTCCGAGATCGCCGCTTCACTCTCTGTCAACGACGCGTGCGCCGAGTCCAATTGGGCCGTTAGCTCCGCGAGGGCGTCGCTTGCCGCTTCGAGGCGGGCTTTTTCGTCTGCCAGACGTGCGATCGCGGTCGCGCAGCTTGCCCAGTCGATGTCGCGGAAGTCGACGAACTCGCCGATGCGCGCAAGCGCTTCGAGCTGCTCGCGCACCTTCGCGTGCTCGCTTTGAGCTTCTCCAAGCTTCTGTCCGATCTCGCCAAGCCGAACCTCGAGCGCTCGCCGTTGTGCTTCGAGGGCGGCAATTTTGGCCGTGTTGCTCCAACCCAGCACGTAGCGGCTGCGATCGTCAAGCGCGCGGCGGTCGTCTTTTTCGTGGCGCTCGCCAAGCGCTTTCGCCTGGCCCGCACGCGTGATCGCGCGCGTCTCGCGCCGAAACTGCTCCTGCGTATCGCAGCATGCATAGTCGAACCGGCGGCCGATTTCGCGCTCGAGCCAGCCATAGAACAGCGAATCGGGCTTGATCGCGAGCTTGTGCGCGAGCGAGTGGCGGTGTAGCTCGATGGCCTCGGCTGCACGCGCGGCGCGTTCAGAGCGCACGCGAAAGTAGACGAGCCGCCCCCGGAGATGAGTGCGATCGACCCACGCCGCGACGTTCGCATAGTGCTCGTCGGGCACGAGCAGCGACAGGCCGAAGTTGCGCAGGACGCGCTCGGCGGCGCCCTCCCAATCGCGCGCATCCTCTTGCACCTGAATGAGTTCGCCGGCGAACGGCAGGGCGTCTTCCTCCAGACCGAGCGCCGAGCATAGGCTCGCCCGCATCGCGACTTGTTCCTTCGGGATGTTGTTACGTCGAGCTTTCAGGCTCGCGATTTCGTCCTCTAGCAGATCACGCTGCGCTTTCCCTTCGCGAAAGGCCACGCTCCATTCGGTAATCGCATTTTGCTCTTGCGCTTCGTCGTCGACGAGCGAGCTGCGCCGCTCGGCCAGACGTTGGCGTTGGGAAGCGAATGCGGCCTCATCCGTGGCCTCGGTTTCGCCGAGCAGCGTAACGATGGTGGCATAGCGTTGCGCGCGTTCGCGGCGACGCGCGCTTTCTCGCTCGTGATGGCGGATTTCGACCTCGAGCTGCGCGATGCGATCGCCGCCTTGTTCGGCCACGGCGCGGCGCAAATCGTCCACGCGCTGGCGCGCCTGGTCGCGCGCTTCTTCGTGCCGCGCCTTGCGTGATATTGCACGCGCGTGATCCTCGTCGAGCAATTGGAGGCGGCGCTCGATGAGGCCGAGCTTGAGCCCGGCGAAGTAGGGTTTCAGTGCTTCACGGCACGCTCGCCAGCCTTCGAGAACGTGTCCTTGCTCGCTGTGGCGATCGCAGTCGTCGACGAGCGGTGTCAGCAGTTCCACCTGGCGCTTGGCTTTCAGTACCGCCTCGTGCGCGCGATTCAGATCGTCGAAGTGAGTGATCAGTGCGTCGACGCGCGGTGCAACGTCGAACGGCTCAAGCATGTGGCTGCGTACGAAGTCGGTGAGATTGCCCACCGATTTCATCGATACCGTTTGATGGAAGAGCTCGAGCGCTTGCTCGTTTTCGATTCCGAAGCGCCGCCGGAACCAGGCGCTGTATTTCGGAAATGTGTCCTCGATTTCGGCACCCAGCCCGCGCAGCTTTTTGCGCAGCTGTGCGATCTCGGTGCCGAAGCGCGAGAAGTCAGCGGCGATCGAGAGATCGCGTTCGGCACAGACGAAGAATCGCGCGGGTTGAGCCTGTGCGTCTTTCATCCAGAACACCTGCGCGAGTGTGACTGTGGCATCGTACCCGGCGTTACGAAACACGCCCAAAATCACCGAATAGCTGTTATGGTCGCGCAGGCTCACGGGCTTGGCCGTCCCCGTGACCTCGTTGCGCTCCGACTTGTAGTAGCCAAGCACATACGAGCGTAACGTACGTTCCTTGCTGTCCGCGCCTGCCGCCTTGTTGTAGGCGATGCGCTGCGCGGGCACGAGGAGGGTGGTGATGGCGTCGACGAGCGTCGACTTGCCGGAGCCGATGTCTCCTGTCAGCAGGCCGTTGCGGCCATCGACCCGCAGCACCCAGACTCGTTGGTCGAAGGTTCCCCAATTGAAAACCTCGAGTCGCTCGAGGCGAAAGCCCGTCAGGGCGTCGTCGACGGCAAAATCGAGGCCGAGCGTACGCGGCTCATTCATCGCGACTCTCCTGTTGGTCAGAAACCGTCGAATCTTGAAGGTGGTGCGCCCGATAGCTCGCGAGCCGCGCGTCGAAATCGAGCAGCCATTGCGCATCGACGAACGCCTTAAGAATGCGCCGCACCTCGAATGTGGGCGGTCCGCTCGTGGTCTTCATCCGGCGTAGGAAGCCGAGCTCGACGATCTTGTTCACGTGTGTATCGATCTGATCGACCAGGCGCGCCTCGTTGGTGCTCGCGGGAAGGAATACGCGTACGAGCTCGACGATGTCCTCGCGCGCAAGGACGAGCCGCGTGTCGCCGCCGCCAGCATCCCATTCCGCCAGCTTCTTTCGCAGCAGCGCGAGCAGCAGGCTCACGGGGAACGAGAGTGGACGCCGGGCAACGAGCCGGGGTAGCTTAGCCTGTTCCCCATCGACTTCAGCGTCATGCGCGGCGCGGCTTTTTACGAAGGCGTAGCCTTCCGCCTCGTCCACGACGAGCTCGAGGCCAAGCACGGCGACGTAGTCGCGCGCGTGCGTCTGCAATTCGAGCAGTGCGGCCCAGAGGCGCTCGTTTCCATCACGATAAACCACGCCCTTGAGCAGCGCGATGGCAACTGTCGACAAATCACCTCGACCAGGCGACGAGGCTTGCTGTTCTTCCGTCATCTCTACCTTGTGAAAATCACACGCGGCATCGTCGTGCGCTTAATGATTGGTGTTCCGTTGGCGTCGTTCGCCTGCCACTCGATCGTATCGGAAATGGCCTCATCGACGGTCGCGCGAAATGATCCAGCTTCGGCGCTCAGTTGCAAATAGGCGACGAGCTCGGCGAGCCCATGCTCGAGAGGCTGCGAAGCGGTCAGTTCGGCAAGCGTCACTTGCGGCCGATCTTGCAGGCATCGACGGATATGGCCTGCGAGGCGCGCGCGATCGACGACGATCTGCGTGTAGAGTGCCGAGGCATCGAGGTTCGCCTCACCGGTTTCGATTGAGACGTTGGCAATGAGAGGGCGCAGCGCCGGCGCGTAAAGCGGGCGTTCCATCGGCAGCTCGATGTCAGTGGATGCGGTCTCGATCTCCATGACGGAGCCTGGTGGGGGCGCTTCGCGCAGCGCAAGCGCTTTCGTTTCGATACCGCGCAGAATGTCCATGATGCGGCGGTTTTCGAGCCACGCTTGATCGTCGAGGAAGCGTCGAAGCTGCTGCGAGAGCTGAGCTACCGTGCGCTGCGTATGCTCGCCGGCTTCCAGCCAGTCATGGTGGACGCGCCGCGTGCGCGCGTCGGGCCTCATTTCCATGACCGCCGGCAGCGCCAGCACGCGCTCGAGCCGTTTCGAGAGTTCCTCTTGACGGCGGCTCGACATCAGGAAGTCCCAAAACGCCCGGAAGCTGCTGCCCTGGTCCGAATCGGCGATCGCGTCGCGCTCGCCCATGATTTCCTCGATGAGCGCACCCTTCGATCCTTCCCAGAGCGCGATTCGCTCGCGCACATGTCGGTCCAGCAGCCGAAAGTTTTGTTCGACTTCACGGAAATCCGTGAGCAGGTCGCGCGCCATCTGCATGAATTGCTGAAAGCGGTCCTTGAGCGCGGCATCGTCGAGCAGCCGAACGTCACCGGCCTCCACGCGGGCGATTTCTTCGTCGATCTGGCCGCGCCGCGTGTGGAGCTCGGCAAGACGCTTTTCGGGGTCCGCCTCGCTGCCTTCGCCCATCTGCCGCAGCAGCTCGAAAAGTGTCAAGAGCCTCGATTCCGTGCCGACAAAGCTGCGTTCCGTCAGCGTGCCGAGCCACGCGATCGCTTTCTCCGTGGCGGGTGTCAGGTCGAACTGCGGTTCATCGGATCCTTGGCGATAGTACTTGCGCAACCATCCCTTTTCAGGGCTGGCCCAGTCGTTCAGATACTCGAGCGCCGGCTTCGGGAAGGCGTCATCGCCGAGTTGTTCGCGCAACGCGTAAAGCTCATCTTCGAGTGCTTCGGCAAGAAGCGGAGCCGCCACCACGCGCACGTTTGGCGCGACGAACACGCGGTGCAGGAAGCTGACAGCGAGCGGCGCGTGGTCGGAGCGTAACAGGCGCCAAGCGGGATGGCGCGTGCGCAGCGCATCGAGGGTAGGGTAGTCGAGGGGCATCGGTGCGAGATGACGGGTTCGGCACCCCTGAGGAGATCGCCGAACTTTGGCTCAAAAGGCCAGTATCCTACTCCGACTGTCATCCCAATTTTGCAAGGATCCGCTCTGGAATGAGTCTCACCGTGTTTCTGGCGGTGTACGTGGGCGCCCGCGCAGGGGTTCGCTCACGGTATCGACGACGGTATCGAATCGGCTTCAGATGCTCGGTCTTGCTGGCTTTTTTAACGGAGCGGGTTCTCGGACGACACGAAACGCCCGTGTTTCTGGCTCAGAACACGGACATCGTGATTTCGCATCAACTGAAAAACCGCTCAATTACTTCTACCTGGAAGTGCGCTGGCAGGGCTATCCGCTGGTGCACAACGCGCATCTGTGCGCGGACCTCGGTTACTACTATCGGGACAACGACGTTGAAGAGGGGGCGCGTAGGGCTATCGAAGCGACAGATTGCCACGACGCGCATACGTCGTGGTATTGCGAGAAGCAGCGCACGGAGATCGCCCGCTACCTGCCGGATAACCGTCAGCTGGTCGCCACCTACGCGGCGCTGCTCGACGATCTGATCGCGCGAGCGCCGCGGTAGTCGTCGCGCGCGGCGCAAGGGCGAGGTGTCGTTGCGAGAACATAATTGCCAGCGTATCCCGGCGCATCAGGTCCTCGCTGCCGCCGCGACTCGCGTCAGAACCCGAAGACCCGCAGCGCGTTGTTGCCGCGGATCGCGTCGCATTGCTCCTTCGGCAGACGCGCGGTGTTGGCGAACGCGCCGCGAATGTCGTACACCTGATGCGGCCAGTCGGTCCCGAACATCACGCGATCCGCGCCGACCACCGAGACGAGAAATTCGAACGACGCCGGGCTATACGTGATGCAGTCGTAGTAGATATGGCGCAGATAATCGATCGGCTTGCGCTTCATCTTGCGACGTTGCGGGATCTCGACCTCGTTGCCTTTCTCGAAGCGGCCCGCCAGATAAGGCAACGCACCGCCCGCATGTGACGCGATGAGCTTCAGATCCGGATACTGATCGAAGAAGCCTTCGAAGATCATGCGCGTGATGGCGAGCGTCGTGTCGAACATGAAACCGACCGCCCAGCTCAGATCGAACTTCGTCATGTCCATCAGATCGACGCCGGGCGGATCGGTCGGATGCACGAGCACCGGCAACGCGCGACGGTCGATCTCGGCCCAGATCGGCGCAAACATCGGATCGGTGAGGCTGCGTCCCGCGATGTTCGCGAGCACCATCACGCCGCTCGCGCCGTTCTCGCAGGTGCGGCGCAGTTCTTCGAGCGCCGCTTCCGGATATTCCCACGGCAGCGACGTGAACCAGCGGATGCGGCCGGGATATTTGGCCTGTGCTTCGGCGATCGTGTCGTTCGATTCGCGCGCGGCGAGGCAACTGGTTGCCTGATCGCCCCAGTACACGTTCGGGCAGGTCAGCGACACGACCGAAATATCGATGCCCGATTCATCCATCTGGCGGATCCGCATGTCGAAATCGAAGTGGCCTTTTTGCGGAATCACGACCGGCGTGTTGCCGCGAAACACTTCCTGCTGACCGTCGGGGCGCGTCTGAATGTTGTACGCACCGCCGCGCTGCCGCAGCAGTTCGAGCCATTTGTGCGTGAAGATGTGCGTATGAACGTCAATGACAGGCATGCGGGATCTCCCGGAGAAAGTGCGGGTGAGAGGAAAACGGGGATGAGCGGGCTACTGGGTGGCGAACTCGTTCACCGGCGCGGCGCGGCGTTTCAGCATGAACGCGCCGACCAGGCCGAGCGCGAAGAACAGCGCGCAGAAATGCGCCGGCATCATGTTGTTGCCAGTCACGTGCAGCAGCCACGTCAGCACCATCGGCGAGAAGCCGCCGAAAACGGCCGCGCCGATGTTGTACGAGATCGCGAGGCCGGTCGAGCGGACTTCGGTCGGGAACAGGCCGGCGAGCGCGGTCGGAATCGGCGCGTTCGACGCGCTGATCAGCAGCGCGAAGCCGAGTTCGACGGACATGATCGACGCGAACGACGGCGCGTTGACGATCCAGTAGTAAGCGGGGTATAGCACGACGAGAAACAGTGCGAGCGCGACGCGAATCATGCGTTCGCCGCCGATGCGATCCGCGAGATGACCGAATAGAGGAATCGTCACCACGCGCAGCAGCACGCTCGCGAGCAGCACGGAAAACGGCAGCGTCACCGGCATATGCAGGTTCTGCACCGCGTAAATCGGCAGATACGTGATGATCACGTAGGCCATCACGTTGAGCGCGGCCGACAGCGCGGTCGCGACGAACAACTCGCGTGGATAGTGCATCACGACGCGCGAGAACGGCACCTTCACACGCGCGCCGAGCTTCTGGAACGCCTCGGTTTCGGGCAGGTTGCGGCGGATATAGAAGCCGACCGGGCCGATCAGCAGACCAAGCAGGAACGGAATGCGCCATGCCCACGACTCGAGCGCCTCATGCGTGAACAGATGCGTGAGCGCGCTGCCCATCGCGACCGCGAGCAACGCGCCCAGGGCCTGCGCGAACATCTGCCAGCTGCCATACAGATTGCGGCGCGCTGTCGGTGCATATTCGATCAACATCGCGGTCGCGGTGCCGAATTCGCCGCCGGCCGAAATGCCCTGCAACAGACGCGCGCACAGCACGATCGCCGGCGCGATCAGGCCGATCTGCTGGAAGCCGGGGGTGAGCGCGATCATCGCGGCGGCCACCGTCATCATCGCGATGACGAGCGTGAGGCCTGCCTTGCGGCCTCTGCGGTCCGCGTACATGCCCAGCAGAATCCCGCCGAGCGGCCGCACGACGAAGCCCGCGCCGAACGTCGCCGTGGTGAGCATCAGCGCGGCGTACTCGCTGTGGCTGGGGAAGAACTGCTTCGCGATGATGATCGACAGAAACCCGAACACGACGAAGTCGTACCACTCGAGCACATTGCCGAGCGTCGACGCCATTGCGCCGATCAAGCGTTTGCGCGAATCGATTGCTGTCACGACTGTCTCCTGTCGTTTTTTGAACGGCTGCGCGCTGCGTAGGAGAGCAATGTAGGGTGCTGTCCGAATGAAAACAATCGAACAAAATCAATGGTCCCATAAAGTAACTTTATGATTGCGCTTCCATGACCCCAACCATCAAACAGTTGCGCGCATTCGCGCTCGTCTGCCGTTTCGGCGTGCTGACGCGCGCGGCCGACGAGATGTTCATCACCCAGCCCGCGGTCAGCGTATTGATCCGGCAAATGGAGGAGGCGCTCGGCCTGCGGCTGTTCGACCGCACGTCGCGCTCGTTGCGGCCGACCGCGGCCGCGCATGAAATCCTGCCGACCGTCGAGCGGATGCTGCGTGATCTCGAGTCGATCCAGTCGAGCGTGAAGGAGCTGGCCGGGCGCGAGCGCGGTCGGCTGCGCTTCGCGGCGACGCCGTCGATCGCGGCGGCGATCGTGCCGAAACTGCTCGCCGAATATCGCGCGCTGTACCCGAATATCGAGGTCTCAGTCGACGACGCCGCGCCCGATCGCCTGACCGCGTCGACGCTGACGGGCGACGTCGAGTTCGGCATCGGCACGATCAGCGAGCGCCCCGAGGGCATCACGCTGCAATGCCTCGCGCGCGACAACTTGTGCGCGATCTGCCGCAAGGATTCGGCACTCGCGAAAAAGCGGCGTGTGAGCTGGAAGGATGCGCTGCAGTATCCGTGGCTCGGCATCAAGTCGACGAGCGGCATCCGCAAGTTGATCGACGAAACGTTGTTCACGCTCGGCATGCGCAAGGCGGTCGAGTACGAAGTGTCCTATATGACGACCGGGCTTTCGATGGTGCAGGCCGGTCTCGGCATCGCGATTTTTCCGGGCATTCTGCTCGGGTCGTTTCCACATCGCGATCTGGTCGCGCGCAGGCTCGAAGCGCCGCTCGTCACACGCGACGTGAATCTGATCCGACGCGCCGAGCATTCGCTGTCGCCGGCGGCCGAGTCGTTTATCGAGCTTTGGTACAAACGCATCGGCAAGCCGGCCGATCTGTAGCGCGTCGCAGTTGCACACGGCCTGTCATACTGTATGAATATACAGTATCATCGCTGCAATGGGCCGCTTGTGCGGCGGTGTGCGGATCGACGGAAAGAATCAGCGAAGGAACGAGGCGCGATGGCTGAACAACTGTGGTTGCCCGGGCTCGAGGCGCCGCCCCCGCCCACCGACGGGCTCTTTTTCGCGGTCTATCCCGATGCCAATACCGCGGCCGGTATCGCTAAGTTCGCGCAGCAGCTTTGTGTGGAGGCACGCGTGCGCAGCGGCGTGCGCGGCAAACCGCTCGCGGCGAACCGCTTGCACGTCACGCTCAGGCATCTCGGCAATTTCGCGGGCGGCTTGCCGGCGGATGTGCTCGAGGCGGCGAAACGGGCGGCCGCGGCGGTCAGCATGGCGCCGTTTACGGTCGAATTCGACGCGGTCGCCAGCTTCGCGAAAAGGCCGCGGCTCGGGCCGGCGGTGCTGGTGGGCGAGCACGGTGTGCACGGACTGCAGGCGCTTCACGATGCGCTCGAAGCGGGCTTGCGCGACGACGGCATCGAGCCCGACGCACGTTTTACGCCGCACGTGACGCTGGCGTACGGGATGCAGTGGATCGAGCGCCATATGGCCGAGGCGGCGTGCTGGAATGTGCGCGAGTTTGCGCTGATGCACAGCCTGCTGGGACGGACCAGACATATCGTCCTCGCACGTTGGCCGTTGGTTGGGCCGAGCTGAGGGAGGGGCGTAGGCCACCTCGGTAACGAATTCGCGGCTGTTTCGCGAGGCGCCGGCTAGAACCGCACGCTCGTCCCGCAGCCCCCGGCATAGGCGCCGCCGCTCGCCGCGGCGCCACCGCAAAAAACGCCGCAGCCGGAAAGCAGCGCGGCCGCGGTAATCGCCGCCAGCGCGCTACGCACGCCGATCGGCCGAGACGCTTGCTGGCCCCCTCGCACTGGCTGCGCGGCGCAGATCGGATGCGGTTCCGCGACGGGAAGAGCACTGGGACGGCCGATCGGTTTGAATGGCATGGCGGCGTCAAATTCGACGAGAGGGAACCTGTGCGTGCCGCGCCGGTTAAGCGCCGCGCGCGTTGTGCGACTTGATGACTTACTCTAAGTCCACGCTGAAGCACCGTCAAATGCGGGGTTACCGGCAAATCGGCGCCTTTATGCCGTCAAGTGAGCACGGAGCGCCCGTGCGCTCCCTGATAGAATGCTCGGGCCGCAACGTTGTGGATTGCAGATGAAATTGCTTGATGCGCTTGTCGAACAGCGTATTGCCGCCGCCGCCGCGCGCGGAGAGTTCGACGACTTGCCGGGTGCGGGCGCGCCGCTGGCCCTCGACGACGATGCGTTGGTGCCGGAAGAGGTGCGCGTCGCCAACCGGATTCTGAAAAATGCGGGCTTCGTGCCGCCCGCCGTCGAGCAGCTTCGCGCGTTGCGCGATCTGCAAACGGAGCTGAATGCCGTGAGCGATCAGCCGACCCGTTGCCGTCTCCAGGCGCGCATGCTCGCGCTCGATATGGCGCTCGAATCGCTGCGCGGCGGCCCGATGGTCCTGCCGCGCGAATATTGCCGCCGCATCGCGGAGCGTCTCTCTGAGCGCGTGGGCAATGTCGATGTAGCCGCCGCGGGTTCGCAGTGAACGAGCCGCTCCCGTGTGCCGCCTCGATCGGCTCTTCTGCGCAAGCCGAGGCCGCTGAGAAATCCGTTGGCGCCTGCATCGGCGCGGTCTTCGCACCGGCGGCTGATCACCCGATGGCCGCTGCCGCCATCCCTCCCGGAAATTCCGACGCTCCCATCATCTCCGAACGCGACCTGCGCTTCATGGCGCTCGCTCAGGCCGCCGCCGAAGAAGCGCGCGCAGCCGGCGAAGTACCGGTCGGCGCGGTGCTCGTGCGCGGCGACGAAGTCATCGCCACGGGCTTCAATCATCCGATCGGCGCGCATGACCCGTCCGCGCACGCCGAAATGGTCGCGCTGCGCGCAGCCGCGCAGTCGCTCCAAAACTACCGTCTGCCGGGTTGCGAACTCTATGTGACGCTCGAGCCTTGCCTGATGTGCGCCGGCGCGATCATGCACGCGCGCATCGCCCGTGTCGTGTTCGGCGCGCGCGATCCAAAAACCGGCGCGTGCGGCAGCGTGGTCGATGCGTTCGCGAATCCTCAGCTGAACCATCACACGACGGTCAGCGGCGGCGTCCTCGAAGCCGAATGCGGTGCCGCGCTCAGGTCGTTTTTTGCCGAGCGGCGTCGGACGAGTCGCGCAGCCCGCGCGGCGGCGCGCGGCGAAACGGCTGAAGCGGCCGAAGCGGCCGTGGACACCGCCACATCCTCCAGCAGCGAACCGCCCCCAACCACGCCGCTCTAAAACAACAACGCCCAACGGGTCTCGCCATGACCGCATCTCGCACCATCGAACTGATTGCGCCATCCGGCTATCCGCATGATCCGGAGGTGCTGCATCGCGCGCTGCATCGGCTGCGTGCGCAGGGGCATCGAGTCGACGGCGAGGGGGCCGCGAAGCGCCGCTACCAGCGCTTCGCGGGCACCGACGGCGAGCGCGCGGCCGATCTGAACCGGCTCGCCGATCCATCGCGTGAGCTGCCCGATGTCGTGTTGGCCGTGCGCGGCGGCTACGGCGCGGTGCGGATTCTGCACGGTCTCGACTACGAAGGGCTGCAGCGGCGGCTCGCCGATCAGCCGATAGCGCTGGTCGGTCACAGCGACTTCACCGCGATCCAACTGGCGCTGCTCGCGCGCGCCGGCTTGAAGACCTTCGGCGGCCCGATGCTGATGAGTGATTTCGGCGCCGAGCAGCTCAGCGAATTCACGATGCGGCATTTCTGGTCGGCGTTGACGCAGCCGACCATCACGGTCGCGAGCGACACGCCGCAAGCGCAGAGCGTCGACGTAACGGGCACGCTGTGGGGCGGCAATCTGGCGGTGGTGGCGTCGCTTGTCGGCACGCCGTACATGCCGCCGGTGCAGGGCGGCATCCTGTTCGTCGAGGACGTCAACGAGCAGCCGTTCCGCATCGAGCGGATGATCTATCAACTGCATCTGGCCGGCATCCTCGCGCAGCAGAAGGCGCTCGTGCTCGGTGATTTCTCGGGCGGCAAGCTGTACGACTACGACAACGGCTACGACCTGCACGCGATGATCGAGCAAGTGCGCTCGCTGATCGGCATTCCTGTCGTGACGGGGCTGCAGTTCGGGCACGTTCATAACATGGTGACGCTGCCGGTCGGCGCGGCCGCGCATCTGGTCGCCAATGCGCATGGCTTCAGGCTGACGGCGTCGGGCTATCCGAGCATTGGCTGAAGCCGTCGTGGGCGGGGCGGAGGCGGGCGGATCGCCCGCTCTTTTTGCGTCAGTAACGCAACTAACTGTCAGCATTTCCACACTCACCACCTCCCACACCCATCGCCAATGTTGGCAGTTTTTGTTGACAAAAACTGGCTGCCAGTACTCGTCTTGGCATCGTCAAAACCGGGTAAGATTCCCGCCATACAGCCGCGCAGCTTGGGTCACAGGGCTTATGCTGACGCAACGCAGCACAAAAACTGTCGAAAATCGACACAAAAATTGTTGACAATATTTGTGTCCGTCCTATGATGACCAACATACCGAGACGCCAATCATGTCCGACACCGAATCCGTCGCGAACAGTTCGAAGCCCGAAGCAATCGCCGAGCGCATCCGCGCGGCGATCCTCGAGCACCGGCTGGCACCCGGCGCGAAACTCACCGAAGCTCAGCTATGCGAAGTATTCGGTGTGAAGCGCGGTCCCATCCGCCAGGCGCTGTCGCAGCTGGCGAGTGAGCGCCTCGTCGATCTCGAGCCGAATCGTGGCGCGTTCGTCGCGAGTCCGTCGTTGCAGGAGGTGCACGAGGTGTTCGAAATGCGCCGCATCATCGAGCTGGCCGTCGTCGAAAAGATCTGTAGCGGACACGGCATGCGGCGTCTGAAGAACATCGGCGGCATGATCGGCCGGGAACGCAAGGCATTCGAAACGCGGGATTTTCCGGCATGGATCCGCTTGTCGGGCGAGTTTCATACGGAGCTCGCGAACCTGACCGGCAACTCAGTGCTGTGCGATTGCCTGAACGGGCTGGTCGCGCGTTCCACGCTGATTTCCGCGCTGTACGAATCGCTCGGACGCAGCCCGTGCTCGTTCGAGGACCACGAAGCGATTCTCGCCGCGCTCGACGCCGGCGATGCGAAGCAGGCGGCCGCGCTGATGTCGCGCCATCTGCAAAGCGTCGAGTTGAAGATGCTGGATCGCCCCGCGCGCGGGGCAGCGGATCTGCATGAAGTATTCGGCGCGCTTGCGTCGAAAGAAGCATCCACCTGGACAGCCGAAGCCGACTCCACCCCAGGCTGAGGCAAGCAGCAGGCGAGCGCCCGTTCGTGGTGCGCGCCGCACTGAATTGAACTGAACCGATAGATGCACGGCCAGGCGGCCTCGCGTGAGCGCCGCCGGCCTGAACACGCACGTCCGTCGCGAGACGACGGAGCTCGGGTAGCGACGCATCGCCGGAAAGCCGCGGCGGCTGGCGATGCGACAACCACAAGTACGTCAGTACGGAGACACGCGCGGCACGGTCCGGAACCACGACGCCGACTTCTTCGACCCACGCGGGACGAGAAGCGAGCAACTGGCATGGCCGATGCAATGTCCGTCGATGCTCTTTCGACGGTCCCTATCCAAAGGAGGAATCATGGCTCAGTTCAGTGCAGCGCCAGGCAGTCACCCCATCTCCAACTATCCGGACGGCACGGCTCAAACCGAGCCGTCGATGCCGGCCGGCTACAGCGAGCGGCTCTACAACGAGGACCTCGCGCCGCTGCGCGCGCAGAACTGGAGCGCGTACAACATCTTCGCGTTCTGGATGTCGGACGTGCATAGCGTGGGTGGCTATGTATTCGCGGGGAGTCTGTTCGCGCTCGGCCTGACGAGCTGGCAGGTGCTGGTGTCGCTGCTGATCGGCATCACGCTCGTGAACGTGCTGTGCAACCTGATCGCAAAGCCGAGCCAGCTGAACGGCGTGCCGTATCCGGTCGCGTGCCGCGCGACCTTCGGCGTGCTCGGCGCGAATGTCCCCGCAGTGATCCGCGGCCTGATCGCGGTCGCGTGGTACGGCATCCAGACCTATCTCGCGTCGAGCGCGCTCGTGATCGTCGTGCTGAAGTTCGTGCCGCAACTGCTGCCGTACGCGGACGTGCATCGGCATGGCCTGCTCGGTCTGTCGACGCTCGGTTGGGCGGGCTTCATGCTGCTGTGGGTACTGCAGGCGCTGGTGTTCTGGCACGGCATGGAGACCATCAAGAAGTTCATCGACTTCGCCGGGCCAGCCGTCTACGTCGTGATGTTCATTCTCGCCGGCTACATGGTGTATCGCGCGGGTTGGCGCAACATCGGCATCAACCTCGGCGGCGTCAAATATCACGGCATGGAAGTGGTACCGGTGATGATCACGGCGATCTCGCTGGTGGTGTCGTACTTCTCCGGACCGATGCTGAATTTCGGTGACTTCTCGCGCTATGGCAGGAGCTTTCGCAGCGTCAAGCGCGGCAACTTCTGGGGCCTGCCGGTCAACTTCCTCGCGTTCTCGCTCGTCACGGTGATCACGACCGCGGCCACGCTGCCGGTGTTCGGCGAACTGATTACGGACCCGGTCGAGACCGTGGGCCGCATCGACTATCCGATGGCCGTGATTCTCGGCGCGCTGACCTTCACGATCGCGACGATCGGCATCAACATCGTCGCGAACTTCGTGTCGCCGGCCTTCGACTTCTCGAACGTTGCACCGCGTCTGATCAGCTGGCGCGCGGGCGGCATGCTCGCGGCGGTCGCGTCGGTGTTCATCACGCCGTGGAACCTGTTCAACAATCCGGCCGTAATCCACTACACGCTCGACGTGCTCGGCAGCTTCATCGGACCTTTGTACGGCGTCCTGATCGTCGACTTCTACCTCGTCAAGCGTCAGAAGATCGTGCTCGACGATCTGTACACGGTCGCGCCGAGCGGCTCGTACTGGTATCGCAACGGCGTCAACTATCGCGCGGTGGCCGCGTTGCTGCCGGCCGCGCTGATCGCGGTGATCTGCGTGATGGTGCCGGGGCTCGACGGCTGCGCGAATTTCTCATGGTTCATCGGCGCGGGACTCGGCGCGCTGTTTTACCGGATGCTCGCACGCTGAGTTTCACGGGCTTTCGCCGCTGCAATAACGAGTCGAACAGGAGTCGCCATGCGTATCAAACTGATCAATCCGAACACGACGCGCCGCATGACCGAGGCGATGGGGCGCTGCGCGCGCGACGTCGCCGCGCCCGGCACCGACGTGATCGCCGTCAATCCGACGATGGGGCCGCCGTCGATCGAGGGCTATTACGACGAAGCGCTCGCCACGCCCGGTCTGCTCGCCGAAGTCGCGGCCGGCGAACTGGACGGCTGCGACGGCTACGTGATCGCGTGCTTCGGCGACCCCGGTCTCTATGCGGCCCGCGAGTTGGCGCGCGGCCCGGTGATCGGCATCGCCGAGGCGGCGATGCACGCGGCGAGCGTGCTCGCGCCGGGCTTTTCGGTCGTGACGACGCTCGCGCGCACCTGCGGCATGGCCTGGCATCTGGCCGAGCGCTACGGCATGAAGCGCTTCTGCCGCAACGTGCGTGCGACCGACGTCGCCGTGCTCGATCTCGACAAGCCGGGCTCGTCGGCGCGCCGCATCATCCTCGACGAATGCCGGCGCGCGCTCGCCGAGGACGGCTCGGACGCGATCGTGCTCGGCTGCGCGGGCATGGCCGAACTGTGCGCGGAGATCGAGGATGCGCTCGGCGCGCCGGTGATCGAAGGCGTGACGGCGGCCGTCAAATGGACCGAGGCGCTGGTGACGCTGCGTCTCGCGACGGCCAAGCGCGGCGACTACGCGCGGCCGCTCGCGAAGCGCTACGACGGCGCGCTCGCGTCGTTCAGCCCCGGTCCGCTGCGGGTAAACGCCGAGTCGGCGGACTCGCACATACACTCGCTGTAACACGCACTATCTGCCCGGCTGTATGGGCGCACCGGGGTGTTTTCGCTACACTGGGTCAACTCGGCGCTGCGGTTTCCGCAGCCGCTGAAGCCGCCCGTTGCGTGGCTACACGTGTGAACCCCGCACCGATGTCGAGGGGTTTCGAACCGCGTTCACGCGCATTCCTGGTCCCGTCACTACGCATCCGTCAAACCATGCCACTCGACCCGAACTACCCGCGCGATCTGATCGGCTACGGCCGCCACCCGGTGCATCCGAACTGGCCGGGGCGAGCGCGCGTTGCGGTGCAATTCGTCCTCAATTACGAAGAGGGCGGCGAAAACTGCGTGCTGCACGGCGATCCCGCTTCCGAGCAGTTCCTGTCGGAGATCGTGGGCGCGGCGGCATATCCGGCGCGGCATATGAGCATGGAGTCGATCTACGAATACGGCTCGCGCGCGGGCGTGTGGCGCATCCTGCGCGAATTCGAAAGGCGCGACCTGCCGCTGACGGTGTTCGGCGTCGGCATGGCGATCGAACGGCATCCGGAAGTTGCGCGGGCGTTCGTCGAACTCGGACATGAGATCGCGTGCCACGGCTATCGCTGGATTCACTATCAGGACATGTCGCCGGAGCAGGAAGCGCAGCACATGCGCCTCGGCATGGAGGCGATCGAGCGCGTGACCGGCGTGCGGCCGCTCGGCTGGTACACCGGCCGCGACAGTCCGAATACCCATCGGCTGGTCGCCGAATACGGCGGCTTCCTGTACGACTCCGATTACTACGGCGACGACCTGCCGTTCTGGATGGACGTCGAGGTGGCGGGCGGCAAGACCGTGCCGCAACTGATCGTGCCGTACACGCTCGACACCAACGACATGCGCTTCGCCACCCCGCAAGGCTTCAACACCGCGGACCACTTCTTCACCTACCTGCGCGACGCATTCGACGTGCTGTACGAAGAGGGCGACGAAGTGCCGAAGATGCTGTCGATCGGCATGCACTGCCGGCTGCTCGGGCGGCCGGGGCGTTTTCGGGCGCTGCAGCGCTTTCTCGATCACATCGAACAGCACGATCGCGTATGGGTGTCGCGGCGCGTCGATATCGCGCGACACTGGCACGAAACTCATCCTTACCAGCAAGACAGCCGCGAGGCCGCGGCATGAAGGCGATGCAATACACCCTGGACCAACTCAACAGGATCTCGACCGACGCGTTCGTCGCGGCGCTGTCGGGCGTCTTCGAGCACTCGCCGTGGGTCGCCGAAGTCGCGGCGCGAGAGCGTCCGTTCGCGAGCATCGACGAGCTGCATCGCAGGATGTCGCAGATCGTCGAAACGTCTGGCGAGGGCGAGCAGCTCGCGCTGATCAACGCGCACCCGGAGCTGGCCGGCAAGGCCGCGGTGCGCGGCGAGCTGACCGCCGAGTCGACGCGCGAGCAAAGCGGCGCGGGTCTCGCGCAATGCACGCAGGAAGAGTTCGACAAGCTGCATGCGCTCAATCAAGCGTATCGCGAGAAATTCGGTTTTCCGTTCATTCTCGCGGTGCGCGGCTACGACCGCCACGGCATCATCGCGAACTTCGAATCGCGCATGAACAACAGCCGCGCCGACGAACTGCGCGCGAGCCTCGATCAGATCTATCGCATTGCACGTTTGCGGCTCGACGACCTGATCGGCGCGTGACGCGCACTGCGTCACGCAGCGAGCCGTAACGTTTTTCCCGCACCAATCGATCTCAAGGACGACAAAGATGGCACTTCCGATTCTCGACCCCAACGCGCCGGAATTCACGCGCCGTTACGTGAACCTGGCGGACCCGCGTCTGGGCGCGCAGGCGCTCGAGGCCAGCGACGAATTCTTCGCGCCGAAGGACCGCATGCTGAATCCGGAACCGGCCGTCTTCATTCCGGGCAAGTACGACGACAACGGCAAGTGGATGGACGGCTGGGAAACGCGCCGCAAGCGCACGACCGGCTACGACTGGTGCATCGTCAAGCTCGCGCGGCCCGGCGTGATCAAGGGACTCGACCTCGACACGAGCCACTTCACCGGCAACTTCCCGCCGGCGGCGTCGGTGGAAGCGGCGCGCGTTGCGGATGGCGAGCCGAATCAGGCGACGCAATGGACCGAGATCGTGCCGTCGACCACGTTGCAGGGCAATAGCCACCACTACCTCGAAGTCGGCGACGCGAGCGCGTACACGCATCTGCGCGTGAACATCTATCCGGACGGCGGCATCGCGCGTCTGCGTGTTTACGGTCAGCCGCAGGTCGACTGGGCCGGCGCGAGCCGCACCGAGCAGTTCGATCTCGCCGCGATGGAAAACGGCGCGTATCTGGTCGGCGCGAACAACCAGCACTTCGGCGCGGCCTCGACGCTGCTGATGCCGGGTCGCGGCGTGAATATGGGCGACGGCTGGGAAACGCGTCGTCGTCGCGAGCCGGGCAACGACTGGGCGATCATTGCGCTCGCGCAGCCGGGCGTGATCCGCAAGATCGAAGTCGACACCGCGCACTTCAAGGGCAATTATCCCGATCGCTGCTCGATCCAGGCCGCGTACGTGAAGGGCGGGACCGACAGCTCGCTCGTCACGCAGGCGATGTTCTGGCCGGTGCTGCTCGGCGAACAGAAACTGCAGATGGACAAGCAGCATTTCTTCGAGAGCGAGATCGCGGCGCTCGGTCCCGTTACGCATGTGCGCTTCAACATCTATCCGGACGGCGGCGTGTCGCGTCTGCGTCTGTGGGGTACGCTCGAATGAAAACGCTCGCCATCGAACCGCTGACGAAAGCGGCGTTCGCCGCATTCGGCGACGTGATCGAACTCGAAGGCGCGAAGCAGATTCCGATCAACCTCGGCACGACGATCCGCTATCACGACCTCGCGAAGGTCGACGTGACCGACGAGCACGGCCGCACGCTCGTCAATCTGTTTCGTGGCCAGCCGCGCACGCTGCCGTTCGAAGTGAAGATGCTCGAGCGTCATCCGCTCGGCAGCCAGGCGTTCGTGCCGCTCAACGACAAGCCGTATCTGGTCGTCGTCGCGCCCGCGGGCGAACTCGACACGAAGAAGATCCGCGCGTTCGTCACCACTGGCTGGCAGGGCGTCAACTACGCGAAAGGCGTGTGGCACCATCCGCTGATCGCATTGGGCGAGACGAGCGACTTTATCGTCGTCGATCGTGGCGGCGAGGGGCTCAATCTGAACGAGCAGGATCTGGCGGAGTCGCTGTGGCTCACGGAAGATGCGCTGAGCGCGGTGGCGGTTTGATGGCGATGCAGCTGCCGGGTCGCCGGCAGCGTTGTGGTTCGAAGAACAGGCCCGCGACGTGCGTTACGTCGTGGGCTTTTTTGCATGGATGGCGATCACTTGCGCCTGCCAAGCAGCGGCGAATGCCCAATGACTTCCCTTGACCGTTCGGGCGGCTCCGGCGCCGAAAATCCCGCTGCTTCGATGGCCGGTTTGAGTCCCCTGAATTGCAGGCTTTTCTTCGGCGAGCGCAGCGATGTCATGCCGTCGTCCCATGCATGCAGCATCTGCTTGGCGACCGCACGCCACTGCGGTTCGTTGCGCGCTGCTTCGATCAACTCGTGGCCGACGTCGACAGCGGAGTCGCACAGCGCTTCAACCATCTGCGCATATTGCCGCGGGGCGATGCCCATGCGCGTGTTGAAAAATCGTTCCAGCGTTTTACCGGCTGCCCAGGTTTTGCGGCCGTCAACAGGCAGCCCGGGCGGATTGGCTGCGAAGCGCGGATAAGCCTGGGTCGTCACGACATCGTAGACGGGCGTGAACGCGACATCGTCGACCGAGGTATAGAACAGTGCGACGTTCTTGGTGTGGCAGTCCGCATTGCGCACGACGTAGTTCGTCAGCAAATGCCAGCCGAGCTGCTGGAGTTGCATCCGCATGGTGTCGCGATCGAGCAGATACGCTCTTGCCGCGTTGAGCATTTTCTCGCTCGTCGAATTGTATTTTTCGTGCGGCGGCAAGCCGAGCAGACCGCACAAGTCTTCGACGCCATACGCCGGCAGTCCCTGCGCGTCGACATCGAAGCGCTCGACGACGAGCACCCTGCCATCGTCCGACATCCGCGTGCGCGCAACGTGCGCCACCCCCAGCCGCTCCAGCACCCGCATCGAATGGAACTCGTTGAAACCGAGAAAGGGCGTGTTGTCGTCCGAACCTTTGACGATGTGACGGCTCGTTCGAATCGTCGGCTTACCGAGCTGCAACGGTGTCGATGCGGCAGACTGCGCCTGCGGCGCGATGAACTTCGGCACGACGCCCGAAATGGCCGCTCGCGCGTATTCACGTACGAGTTGCGCGAAATGTTCGGCGGTGTTGTCGCCGTGCAGGATGTGCTGGACGTCGAGCGCCTGGAGTTCGGTGCCCGGCGCCACGCCTTCGGGCGTCACGGTGACCCGGCCGATCCCCATCGAGCCCACGACGGCGAGCAGTGACAGGTCGGTTCCGTCGAGCAAGGGCCCGAATTGCTCGCGGATCAGATTCAGCAGATAGCCTTCGGGCAGGTTCTGCCGGAAAAACGGATGCAGGTCGCGTGGCCAGCGCCAAGGCTCTTCGCGCACCGGCATCGTCAGGCTGACGAAGTCGGCCGCGCTCGCATCGCCGTTATATTTGAGGACATAGTCGTCGCGCTCGCGAAACAGCGTGGCAACCTTCTTGCCTAGCACCTGAACGTCGAGCTTCATGGCTGCGCGTCCGGGTTGCGCTGTTCAGCGAGGATGTCTTCCAGCGTGCGGCCATGTCCATGCGCGACGAACTTGAGGTCGTAACCGGCAGCCTCGAGCAGGCGCACGAGCACGGACACGCTCATATCGTTCCTGGCGAGCGTTTCCATCCGCGCGACGGTCGTGCGGGCCACGCCCGCGCGGCGTCCAAGTTCTTCCTGCGATAGTTTGCTGTCCCGTCGCACGGCTTTCAGCATGTCCGAGACATCGGCGAGGTTGGTCATTTGTAGCCTCAGGGCGTCAAATTCAACGTATTTGACGTTTATTGTAGCCCAAGAGACACAACAAGGTTATTCGCATTTGTGTCTCTTGGGCTACATTTTATGTATCTTTGGCGATTTTTGTAGCCCAAGGGCGACAAACTCCGATTATCGATCTCGCTGACCGCGCACGTCACCTTCCCAAACAACAACGGGCTTGCCGCTCTCGCGACAAGCCCGCTTCGCACTCCAGCCTCTGCCTCGGCACCGGCTCCGTGATCCGGACAGACGTCCTTACTTCGCCGCGCCGCCTTCGAACCACGCGGCGATCTTCATCCGCTCGTCGTCGGTCATATGCGTGACGTTGCCGAGCGGCATCGCCTTCAACGTGACCGCCTGCTGGTAAATGCGCTGCGCGTTCTGCGAAATTTCGTCGGGCGTATCCATCAGCACGCCGGCGGGCGCGCTGCCCATCATCGTCGGATGCGCGGAGTGGCAGGCCACGCAGCGCTGCTGCAGCACCGGCGCGATGTCGGCGACCTTCAGCGTCGGCGCGTTGGCGGCCTGCGCCTGCGGCACCACCGGACGCGGCATGGTCCACACGAGTGCCGTGCACATCAGCGCGACGCCGACGAGCGGCAGATACCACAACACCTGGCCGCGATGGCGCATCACGAAGAACTGACGGATCAGCGCGCCGGCCAGCATGATGACGACGAGCACCGCCCAGTTGTACGGATGCGTGTAGGTCATCGCGTAGTGGTTCGACAGCATCGCGAACACGACCGGCAGCGTGAAATACGTGTTGTGCACCGAGCGCTGCTTGCCGCGCTTACCGTAGATCGGGTTCGGCGTGTCGCCCTTCAGCATCGCGTCGACCATCTTGCGCTGGCCCGGAATGATCACGAAGAACACGTTGGCCGACATGATCGTCGCGAGCATCGCGCCCACGATCAGATACGCTGCGCGGCCCGCGAAGATATGGCAGGCGAGATACGCCGCGATCAGCACATAAACGCCGACGCAGATGCCGAGAAGTTTGTCGCGTGTGCCGAGAATGCGGCACAGCGAGTCGTAGACGATCCAGCCGGCCGCGAGGAAACCGATCGCCGAGGCGACGGCGACCACCGGCCCCATGTCGAGCACGTTCCTGTCGATCAGGTAGGTGCTCGGCGAGAACAGATACAGCACGGTAAAGAGACCGAAGCCCGACAGCCACGTCGTGTACGACGGCCATTTCGACCAGTGCAGGTCTTCGGGCATTTCGGGCGGCGCGACCGTGTACTTCTGCATGTTGTAGAAGCCGCCGCCGTGCACGTGCCACAGCTCGCCGAACACGCCGCGACGGCGCTGGTTCGGATCGGTCGGCGGCTTCAGGCTATTGTCGAGCGCGACGAAATAAAACGATTCGCCGATCCATGCAATGGCGGCGATGACGTGGAACCAGCGAATCGCGAGGTTCAACCAGTCGGTGATAAAGCCTTCCATGAAACTCCTCCACTTCTGATTCGTTGCGTGCGCGATGACGTTCGACGTCGTCGGTCATCGCGCCGACTGCGGATAGAAGACGCAGCGCGGGTTGTTATGGGTATCGCGGGGCGTTGTGCCTGTCCAGGTCTGTTCGTGCCGGTTCGGACGCGGCTCGTATCCAGCAGGGCTAGCTGCCCCGATACGTGCTGTACGAAAACGGCGACACCAGCAGCGGCACGTGATAGTGCGCGTCGGCATCGGCGACGCCGAAGCGCAGCACGACGCGATCGACGAAGCGTGGTTCCGGCACCTTCGTGCCGAGCGACGCGAAGTAGTCGCCCGCGCCGAACACGAGTTCGTACTCGCCCGCGACGAGCGCGTCGCCTTCGAGCAGCGGCTCGTCGCAGCGGCCGTCGTGATTGGTGACAGTGGTTTTGAGCGCGCGGCGCGTGTCGCCCGCGAGCGCGAAGAGTTCGACCTTGATGCCTGCGCCGGGACGGCCGTTCGCGGTGTCGAGCACGTGGGTAGTGAGCTTGCCCATTCGCAATTGTCCTTGTGTGAATGCGAGGTGTCGGCGGCGGCCCGATCCATTACGTTTGCGGCGGATCGAGGCTCCACGTCGGTGGCTACATACCCGTCGGCGAATCGAAGCGAGCGCCGTGGCAGCCATTGTAGAAAGGATGCTCTGTCCCGAGCGCGAGCGATAGGAAAGATAATAGTTCGCGCATGATGGACAGCCAGACGAAAGCCGCGCCGGCTCATCGGCCGATCGTACCGGCGCCAAAAATGCACCACTATATTGGCGGTGTGAAGTTGGGTATCGCAACCGCGCGGGTTGTCAGCGGGATTTTGGCTACCGAAGGTAAGCGCTGTGCGGCGCGACACACCCGTACAAAGGCAGGCCTTTGGCACGGACAACCCCGAAGACGGCGACTCACGCTGGGTAACCGGGCCAATGGCGTTCAACGGAACGCGACGGCACGGTGGCGTGCCGCCGCATCGCGTTCGAACGGCTTTGCATGCAGGCAATCAGGCGGACAGACGAATGACGATGAATGAAGCACTGAAACAACCCGGTAAAACGATGCTCGTGAAGCACGCGGACGTGCTGGTCACGATGGATGACGAGCGGCGCGAACTGCGCGACGCCGGGCTGTATATCGAGGACAACCGGATCGTCGCGGTCGGACCGACCGCGCAACTGCCGCAAACGGCCGACCAGGTACTCGACCTGCACGGCCATCTCGTGATTCCGGGCCTCGTCAACACGCATCACCACATGTACCAGAGCCTCACGCGCGCGATTCCCGCCGCGCAGAACGCCGAGTTGTTCGGCTGGCTCACGAACCTGTACAAGGTGTGGGCGAACCTCACGCCTGACATGATCGAAGTATCGACGCTGACCGCGATGGCCGAACTGCTGCTGTCGGGTTGCACGACGTCGAGCGACCATTTGTATATCTATCCGAACGGCAGCCGTCTCGACGACAGCATCGCGGCCGCGCGCCGAATCGGCATGCGCTTTCATGCGGCGCGCGGCAGCATGAGCGTGGGACGCAAGGACGGCGGCCTGCCGCCCGATTCGGTGGTCGAGCGCGAAGCGGACATCATGAAGGACACGCAGCGTCTGATCGAGACGTATCACGACGATGGGCGCTACTCCATGCTGCGCGTCGTCGTGGCGCCGTGCTCGCCGTTTTCGGTGAGCCGCGACCTGATGCGCGAATCGGCGGCGCTCGCGCGCCAGTACGGCGTGTCGCTGCATACGCATCTGGCGGAGAACCTCAACGACGTCGAGTACAGCCGCGAGAAGTTCGGCATGACGCCGGCCGAGTATGCGCACGATCTCGGCTGGGTCGGCCATGACGTATGGCATGCGCACTGCGTGCAACTCGACGACGCGGGCATTGCGCTGTTCGCGCGCACCGGCACCGGCGTCGCGCACTGTCCGTGCTCGAACATGCGGCTCGCGTCGGGCATCGCGCCGGTCAAGCGCATGCGGCTCGCGGGCGTGCCGGTCGGGCTCGGCGTCGACGGCTCGGCGTCGAACGACGGTGCGCAGATGGTCGCCGAAGTGCGCCAGGCGCTGCTGCTGCAGCGTGTCGGTTTTGGGCCCGATGCGATGACCGCGCGCGAGGCGCTCGAAATCGCGACCCTGGGTGGTGCGCGCGTGCTCAATCGCGACGACATCGGCGCGCTCGCGCCCGGCATGGCCGCGGATTTCGTCGCGTTCGATCTGCGTCAGCCGCACTTCGCCGGCGCACTGCACGATCCGGTGGCGGCTCTGGTATTCTGCGCGCCGTCGCAGGTCAGCCATAGCGTGATCGACGGCAAGGTGGTGGTGAACAATGGGCAGTTGGCGACGCTCGAACTCGGGCCGGTGATCGAGCGGCATAACGCGCTCGCGCGGCAGCTTTACGAGGCGGCCGCTTGAGCTCGAGCGGAACGGGCGGCACTCGCGCCGCGCCGCGCGCAAGCCGCGAGTCGCTGATCCGTGAGCGGCGGCGCCAGTGCGATCGGCGCCGCATGCGGCGTCAGGACTTGTCGATCAACGTCCGGGTCGCCTCGCCAACCAGGCCGCGCAGCCAGCGCACTTCGTCGGAGTAATGCACGCGCTCGTGCCACAGCTGGTAGTACTGCATCGGCGGAAAGTCGAGTGGCGCGGCCACCACGGTCAGCGGCAGGAACTTCGCGTAGTAGTCGGCAAAGAGGCGCGTCGTCGTGAAGATCAGATCGGATTTGATCAGCACGTACGGCGCGAGATTGAAGTAGGGCAACGTGACGACCACATGGCGCTTGAGCCGCTCGCGCGCGAGATGCACGTCGATCGCGCCGCGCTGGCCGACCGAATACGGCGTCGGCGCGAGATGTGGCGCGTTCAGGTACTGGTCGAGCGTGAGCCCGCCGCGTTTGGCGAACGGATGCGTGTTGCTCATCAGGCACACGATCTGATCGACGAACAGGTTCGACAGATGCAACTGCTCGGGCGGCTCCGGCCAGTTGCCGACCACGATGTCGAGCTTGCCGTCCTCGAGCGCGAGTTCGTAGTCGAACGCGGGGCCGAGCGAATGGAATTCGAGCGTCGCGTTCGGTGCGGCCTTGCGGAAACGTTCGACGACCGTCGGCACGAACAGCACGTTCAGGTAGTCGGGACAGCCGATCCGGTAGCAGCGGATCGACGTGGCCGGATCGAAGTTGTGCTGCTGGAACTTGATGCGCTCGATTTCGCGCAGCGCGTTCTGCACCGGTTCGAGCAGGCGCAGACCGTACTCGGTCGGCACCATGCCGGACTTGCCGCGCACCAGCAGCGGGTCGCCGGTGATGTCGCGCAGACGGCGCAGCGCCGCGCTGATGGCAGGTTGGGACTGGTTCAGTTTGACGGCGGCGCGGGTGACGCTGCGCTCCATCAGCAGCGTGTGCAACACGCGCAGCAGGTACGTGTCGATCGCCTCGCGTTGCTGGCTCATGGATTCTCCGAATATATGTGCTGGCTGATCGAACGAACGTGGGGGTATATGCGTTTTAATATGGACGAAAAACGGCGTCAAGGGCGACATACCCGCAGAGCTTGTAGCGGCGGGGGTTTGCGGGAATTTTGTCAACTCGACTGAGTGGGGCGAATTAGGTATTGTCATCCGGTTGTGGTGACGGATCGCCCGCCGGCGGCAAGCAGGCGGCAAGCAGCGTCACGAACGCACTACGGAATCTCATGAGCGACACTCCACTTAGCGACGGCGCGCAACTCACCGGCCAGGCGGTGCCTCGGCTCGCAATGACGGGCATCACGAAGCAGTACCCGGCCGTGCGCGCCAACGACGACGTCACGCTCGTCGTCGCGCCCGGCGAAATCCACGCGGTGCTCGGCGAGAACGGCGCGGGCAAGAGCACGCTGATGAAGATCATCTACGGCGCCGTGCGACCCGACGCCGGCGAGATCCGTTGGGAAGGCGAGACGGTCGACATCGCGAGTCCGGCGGCCGCCCGCAAGCTCGGCGTCGGCATGGTGTTCCAGCACTTCTCGCTGTTCGAGACGCTGACGGTCGGCGAAAACATCGCGCTCGCGCTCGACGAACCGTTCGATCTGAAGACGTTGGCCAAACGCATCCGCGAGGTGTCGGCCGACTACGGGCTCGACATCGATCCGCAGCGGCATGTCCACAGCCTCACCGTCGGCGAGCGGCAGCGTGTCGAAATCGTGCGCTGCCTGCTGCAGAATCCGCGTCTGTTGATCATGGACGAACCGACCTCGGTGCTGACGCCGCAGGCGGTCCGCAAGCTCTTCACGACGCTGCGCCGGCTCGCGGCCGAGGGCTGCAGCATCCTCTACATCAGCCACAAGCTCGACGAAATCCAGGAGTTGTGCGACACCGCGACGGTGATGCGCGGCGGTCGCGTGACCGGCCATGTGACGCCGAAGAACGAGACGCATGCCTCGCTCGCGCAGTTGATGGTCGGCCACTCGCTGCCGGACTACACGCGGCGCGAGCACAAGCCGGGCGCGGTGCTGCTCGATGTCAGGCAGTTGTCGGTCGCGAGCGACGATCCGTTCGGCACCTCGTTGCGCGACGTGTCGTTCAGCGTGCATGCGGGCGAGATCTTCGGCATTGCCGGTGTGTCGGGCAACGGGCAGGCGGAACTGCTCGCGGCGTTGTCCGGAGAGAAGCGCGCTGAAAAACGCAGCCTGCCGGCCGACGCGATCACGATCTGCGGCAAACCGGCCGCGCGCCTCGGCGCGGGCGGGCGGCGCGCGCTCGGCTTCGGCTTCGTGCCCGAAGAGCGGCTCGGCCGCGGCGCGGTGCCGGCGATGAGCCTCGCCGACAACGCGCTGCTCACCGCGCATCGGCAGAGCATGGTCAACTCGGGCTGGATCAAAACGGGTGTGATGCGCGCATTCGCCAAGCGCTGCATCGACGCGTTCGACGTGCGCTGCGGCGGCCCCGACGCGCTCGCGCAAAGTCTGTCGGGCGGCAATCTGCAGAAATACATCATGGGCCGCGAGATTTTGCAGGCGCCGAAGGTGCTCGTGGTCGCGCAGCCGACGTGGGGCGTCGATGTCGGCGCGTCGGCGTTCATCCGTCAGCAACTGCTCGATCTGTCGGCGCGCGGCGTTGCGATTCTGGTGATCTCGGAGGAACTGGAAGAGCTGTTCGATATCTGCGATCGCATCGCGGTGCTCGCGGGCGGGCGGCTTTCACCGGTGCGCGCGACCGGTGCGACCAACGCCGAGGAAATCGGCCGCTGGATGGCGGGGCTGTTCGGCGACCGCGAGGGCGCGGCGCCCGCGGCGGATCAGCCGGCGCATGCATGAGGCGAGGCGTTGCCCGCCGGCCACGCCGAGACGCTAACCACGCACGCGAATGCGGACCCTGAAGAACAGAACCCGAACAAATACACGCTACCCATGATGCTTCCCTATCGACTCGAAGCCCGCACGTCGCCGTCGCGCACGATGCAGCTCGCCGTGCCGCTGATCGCCGCGTTGCTGACGCTCGCGATCGGCTTCCTGATCTTCGGCCTCGTCGGCCGCGACCCGTTGCAGGCGATGCACGGGTTTTTCATCGAGCCGCTGTCCAGCATCAACGGCTGGTCGGAGCTGCTGCTGAAGGCGTCGCCGTTGTGCCTGATCGGCCTCGGTCTCGCGATCGGCTATCGCGCGAACGTGTGGAACATCGGCGCCGAAGGGCAGATGCTGCTCGGCGGCATCGCGGCGAGCGGCGTCGCGATCTATTTCGATCAGGCGAGCGGCTGGTGGATCCTGCCGACCATGATGGCGGCCGGCATCCTCGGCGGCATGGCGTGGGCCGCGATTCCCGCGTTTCTGAAGAGCCGCTTCAATACCAACGAGATTCTCGTGAGCCTGATGCTCACGTACGTCGCGACGCAACTGCTGATCTATCTCGTGAGCGGCCCGTGGCGCGATCCGCAGGGCATGAACTTCCCGCTGTCGGAGATGTTCAGCGGCGACGCGCTGTTTCCGACGCTGTATGGCGACTGGCACTGGAAATTTCTGCGTGGCACGCGCCTGAACGCGTCCGTGTTCCTCACGCTGATCGCGATTCCGCTCGTCTGGCTGTTCATGCGCAAGAGCTTCGCGGGCTACCGGATGAACGTCGGCGGACTTGCGCCGCTCGCCGCGCGTTACGCCGGTTTCTCCGACAAGAAGACGATCTGGACGTCGCTGCTGATTAGCGGCGGCCTCGCGGGCCTCGCCGGTATGGGCGAAATCGCCGGTCCGATCGGCCAGTTGCAGGCGACGTGGTCGCCGGGCTACGGCTTCACCGCGATCATCGTCGTGTTCGTCGGCAGGCTGCATCCGCTCGGCATCGTGCTCGCCAGTCTGCTGATGGCGTTGCTGTATCTCGGCGGCGAAGCGGTGCAGACCTCGATGCAATTGCCGCAGGCGCTCTCGGGCGTGTTCCAGGGGCTGCTGCTGTTCTGCCTGCTCGGCGCCGACCTGTTCGTGAACTACCGCGTGCGGCGCCGCTCGGCCGCAGCAGTGGCTCGTTGAGTTTGCCAATCAGCTCGCTAATCCGCTTTCAGACACGATATGGATATCCAGCAAGCCAGCGCGCTCACGTCGAGCGCGATCACCGCGTCGATCCCGCTGATGTTCGCGGGCGCCGGCGAACTCGTCGCCGAAAAATCGGGCGTACTCAACCTTGGCGTGGAAGGGATGATGCTGATGGGCGCCGTCAGCGGCTACGCGGTCACGTCGATCACCGGCAGCCCGTGGCTCGGCGTGCTCGCCGCGATCGGCGCCGGTCTCGCGATGTCGCTGCTGTTCGCGTTCCTCACGCTGACGATGCTCGCCAACCAGGTCGCGACCGGCCTGTCGCTGACGATCTTCGGCATCGGGCTGTCCGCGTACGTCGGCAAGCCGTACACGTCGGCGGCGGTGCGCGCGACGATCGATACGTGGACGATCCCCGGCCTGTCGAACATCCCGGTGCTCGGCCCGGCGCTGTTTACCCTCACGCCGCTCGATTACCTCGCGTTCCTGATGTTCGCCGCGATCGGCTGGTTCCTCTATCGCACGCGCGCGGGACTCGTGCTGCGCTCGGTCGGCGAATCGCCGCAGGTCGCGCATTCGGTCGGCTTTCCGGTGGTCGGCGTGCGCTATGGGGCGGTCGCGTTCGGCGGCGGCATGGCGGGGCTCGCGGGCGGCTACTATTCGATCGTCAATCTGCACCTGTGGCAGGAGAACCTGACCTCGGGCCGCGGCTGGATCGCGCTCGCGCTCGTGGTGTTCGCGACGTGGCGCCCTGGGCGACTGCTGATCGGCTCGCTGCTGTTCGGCGCGGTGACGGGGCTGCAGTTCTATGCGCAGGCGATCGGTGTGCCGGTGCCGACGCAGTTCCTCGCGATGCTGCCGTACGTCGCGACGATCGTCGTGCTCGCGCTGATCTCGCGCAATCCGAACACGATTCGCCTGAATGCACCCGCGTCGCTCGGCAAGCCGTTTTTCTCGGCGGGCTGACGGCGACACAGGTTCTTGATCGATCCGCTCAAACTATTCGCTCATTACGACAGGAAAAAAACATGAAGAGAAGACATCTGCTGACCGCTTTCGCTTGGGGTGCGGCGTCGCTGGCACTTGCGGCGCCGCTCGCGCAAACCGCGCAGGCCGCCGACGTGCCGGGCGTCGCGTTCGTCTATCTCGGCAATCCGGGCGATGCCGGCTGGACCTACGCGCACGATCAGGGCTCGCGGGAAGCCGAAGCGAAGTTCGGCAACAGGATCAAGATCACGCGCGTCGAGAACGTGCCCGAATCGGCCGACTCCGAGCGCGTGTTCCGCGATCTCGCGAACAAGGGCAACAAGATCATCTTCGGCACGAGCTTTGGCTACCAGGACTTCGAGCTGAAGGTCGCGAAGGACTTCCCGGACACCATCTTCCTGCACGCGACCGGCTACAAGAAGGCGCCGAACTTCGGCACCTACGACGTGCGCATGTATCAGGGCGCGTACCTGGCCGGCGTCGCCGCGGGCTACGTGACGAAGAGCAACACGCTCGGCTTCGTCGCGTCGGTGCCGATTCCGGAAGTGGTGCGCAACATCAACGCGTTCACGCTCGGCGCGCGCTCGGTGAATCCGAAGGTGCATACGAAGGTGATCTGGATCAACAGCTGGTTCGATCCGGGCAAGGAAAAGCAGGCCGCCGAAACGCTGATCGGCCAGGGCGCCGACGTGCTGCTGCAGAACACCGATTCGAGCGCGACGCTCGCGACCGCGTCGGAGAAGCACGTGCACGCGTTCGGCTGGGATTCGGACATGAAGAAGTTCGGTCCTGATGCGCATCTCGGCTCGGTCGTCGCGCACTGGGGCGTGTACTACAGCGCGGTGATCCAGCAGGTGCTCGACGGCAAGTGGAAGAACGATCCGGTGTGGTGGGGCATTCCGCAGAAGGCTGTCAACCTCGAGGACCTGAACACCTCGGCGATTCCGGCCGATGGGCAGAAGCAGGTTGCCGCGAAGCGCGACGAACTCGCGAGCGGCAAGCGCGACGTGTTCACGGGCCCGATCAAGGATCAGTCGGGCACGGTGAAGGTGCCTGAAGGCAAGACGCTGACCGATCCGGAACTGCAGCGCCTGAACTGGTACGTGGAGGGTGTCGACGGGTCGCTGCCGAAGTAAATCGGGCGGTCCGTTGTTGAAAAAAAGCTGCGTCCAGCCCCGCCTGGACGCAGCTTTTCTGTTTGCGGCTTGCGCGTGGCAGCGGGCAAGCGTGTCGTGCGGTCGCCGCTCAGTCCTCGATGCGCAGGCCGACCTTCAGCGTTACCTGCCAGTACGCGACCTTGCCGTTCTCGATCTGGCCGCGCGTTTCCGTGACCTCGAACCAGTGCAGATTGCGCAGCGTTTCCGACGCTTTGGCAATCGCGGTAGTGATCGCGTCGTCGATCGATTTCTTCGACGAACCGGTCAGTTCGATCTTCTTGTAAACGTGTTCTGACATGAGTTCCTCCTTGGTGTGCGCCGCTGGTCAGTAAAACGCTGCTCGGAAACGTGCATGGAAAAAAGTATAGGCAACGGTTCGCGCAGTCCGACGGACATATGCGTCCTCGCCAGCGCAATCGCCTGCGCGGCGGATCAGACGTCGCCGCTCGAACCATCGATACCGCACATCGCATGCCCGGTATCGCGCGACTTAAGCGCCTGGCGCGGTCGCTATCATCCGTACGCAACATAAGCCATTCAATCTGATAACCGACGAGGTTCGAACGTGGAAACTGGTTTTTGCGGCCCCGGCCTGATGGGCGCGCCGATGATCCGGCACCTGCTGCGCGCGGGTCATAGCGTGCATGTGTGGAACCGCACGCGCGCGGTCGAGCAGATCGTGTTCGGCCCGGCGGGGGAGCGCCTACGAGACCGGCACGCCGATGCCGGTCGGCGTCGACGGTCCAGCAATTGCTGCGACTGGGTGCGGCAATGGGGCTCGCCGACGCGGATTTTTCGGCCTTTATCGACATTCTGCAGACGCCGCGCAGCGGCTCGAGCGGGTGACGCGGGCCGCGCCGGAACAACTGTCCGGTTGAAAACTCCAAACCTGCTAAAATATTGGGTTTTTCGCCGATATCACATTCAAAGGGACGCGCTGTGCTGTCTACTGCCAATATCACCATGCAATTCGGGCCGAAGCCCCTCTTCGAGAACATTTCGGTCAAATTTGGGGGAGGGAATCGCTATGGCCTGATCGGTGCGAACGGCTGCGGTAAATCCACCTTCATGAAGATTCTCGGTTCGGATCTCGAGCCCAGCTCGGGCAACGTGATGCTCGAGCCGAACGTGCGTCTGGGCAAGCTGCGCCAGGACCAGTTCGCGTACGAAGACGTGCGCGTGCTCGACGTCGTGATGATGGGCCACGCCGAAATGTGGGCCGCGATGACCGAGCGCGACGCGATCTACGCGAACCCCGACGCGACCGACGACGACTACATGCACGCGGCCGAGCTCGAAGCGAAGTTCGCCGAGTACGACGGCTACACGGCCGAAGCGCGCGCGGGCGAGCTGCTGCTCGGCATCGGCATTGCGATCGAAGACCACAACGGCCCGATGAGCAACGTGGCGCCCGGCTGGAAGCTGCGCGTGCTGCTCGCGCAGGCGCTGTTCTCGAAGCCGGACGTGCTGCTGCTGGATGAGCCGACCAACAACCTCGACATCAACTCGATCCGTTGGCTGGAAGATGTTCTCAACCAGTACAACTCGACGATGATCATCATCTCGCACGACCGGCACTTCCTGAACCAGGTCTGCACCCACATGGCCGACATGGACTACGGCACGCTGAAGGTCTATCCGGGCAACTACGACGACTACATGCTCGCCAGCACGCAGGCGCGCGAGCGTCAGCAGGCCGCCAACGCGAAGGCGAAGGAGCGCGTGGCCGATCTGCAGGACTTCGTGCGCCGCTTCTCGGCGAACAAGTCGAAGGCGCGCCAGGCCACCAGCCGTCTGAAGATGATCGACAAGATCAAGATCGAGGAATTCAAGCCGTCGTCGCGGCAGAACCCGTTCATCCGCTTCGAGTTCGAGAAGAAGCTGCACAACATCGCGGTGGTCGCCGACAGCATCTCCAAGAAATACGAGCGCTCGATCTTCAATAACTTCAGCATCAGCGTGCAGCCGGGCGAGCGCATCGCGATCATCGGCGAGAACGGCGCGGGCAAGACCACGCTGCTGCGCTCGTTGCTCGGCAATCTGCAACTCGACCACGGCACGGTGAAGTGGGCGGAAAACGCCAACGTCGGCTACATGCCGCAAGACACGTACGAAGAGTTTCCGGGCGACGTCACGCTGATGGACTGGATCGACCAGTACCGCAAGGAAGGCGACGACGAGCAGATGGTGCGCGGCACGCTCGGCCGGCTGCTGTTCAATGCGGACGACATCCGCAAGTCGGTCAAGGTGCTGTCGGGCGGCGAGAAGGGCCGCATGATCTGGGGCAAGCTGATGCTGGGCCGCCACAACGTGCTGCTGATGGACGAGCCGACCAACCACATGGATATGGAGTCGATCGAGTCGCTGCAGATCGCGCTCGACAAGTTCGACGGCACGCTGATTTTCGTCTCCCACGACCGCGAGTTCGTGAGCGGCCTCGCGAACCGGATCATCGAAGTGAAGACCAATGGCACGCTGAACGACTTCGGTGGCAACTATGAGGACTTCCTGACGAGTCAAGGCGTGCAATAAGCGCTTCGGTTCACGCTGATCGAATCGCGTCACAGCAAAAAGCCCGCTTCGTCGAAGCGGGCTTTTTTTATGGTCGCGTCAACGTGCGATGCGCGCAACGAACACGCTCACACCTTGTCGTTCTGAAACCGCATCGCCGTGCCTTCCCGTTCGATCCGAGTCCAGATCGCGCGCTTTTCCTCGTCGCTCAGAAACACCCAGTTCGACACTTCGGTGGCGGTGCGGCCGCAGCCTTTACAGACCTCGTCGAAGAGCGTGGAGCAGACACCGATGCACGGGCTGTCGGGAAGATCGTGGAGATTCGAAGTCATCGGAAACCTTGAGGCGGGGAGGCGAAGTCCCGCTATGTTAACCGATGCGCGCCGTGCGCCTTGCATGCGTCGCTCAGCGTCGTGCGAACTTCATGTCAATTGCGCTGACCTTTGCGTCTGCGATCACGCCGAAGTCGCCAGTTGCCACATCAGCGCGCCATTGAGCGCAATGATGCACGCCGCCGACAGCCATGACAGCACGAGCGGCACGCCGTGCACGCGCCAGCCGCGCATCAGCGCCGCATCGGACGCGCAGCGGATCAGCGGCACGACCGCGAGCGGCAATTGCAGGCTCAGCACGACCTGGCTCGCGACCAGCAACTGATTCGAGCCATGCTGGCCGAACACGCCCACCGCGAGCAGGGCCGGCCCGATCGCGAGCGCACGCGTGAGCAGCGCGCGTTTCCAGCGCGGTAACCGCAGCCGCAGGAAGCCCTCCATCACCGTCTGACCGGCCAGCGTGCCCGTGACGGTCGCGCTGAGTCCGCACGCGAGCAGCGCCGTCGCGAACAGGATGCCGGCCCAGCGGCTGCCGACGAGCGGCGCGATCAGCCGATGCGCATCGGCCAGATCGGTCACGTCGCGATGACCGCTGGCATAGAACACGGCCGCCGCGACGATCAGCAGCGCCGCGTTGATCACGAACGCGAACGCAAGCGAGCCGAAAGTATCGAGATTGACGACGTGCAGCGCGGCTTTGATCTGCGCGTCGCTGCTGTCGGGCGCGTGATGCTTGACCAGCGCCGAATGCAGATACAGGTTGTGCGGCATGACCGTCGCGCCGACGATGCCGGCCGCTAGCCACAGCATGCCCGCGCTTCTGATCAGCTCCAGGCTCGGCGCGGTGCCGGCGAGCGCCGCGTGCCAGTCGGGCCGCGCGAGCGCGAGCTGCACGACGAAGCACAGGCCGACGAAGCCGATCAGCGAGGCGATCACCGCCTCCAGCCTGCGGCCGCCTTTCTGCTCCGGCAGGCGCCGGCGCCGGTCGGGACGCATCGCGAAAGGATTGGTGTTCATCGTGCCAGAGCTTGTGGGAAACGCATCCCGTTGCAAGTCAAATGCCGATCGCACGCGCGCAGCGGCTGGCCGGCCGTCGCGCGACGACGTCGCGCAATACGCATCAAAAGATCATGATAGGAGCATTCGTGGCGGCGCCGCGGCGCATGAAAGGCGCGCCGGACGCCGACGCGGCTCTGCACCGGCAAGCACCGTCCGGCACTCGCGCGCGCCAGAGCGGCGCACCGCCCAGGTGCGAGCCAACGCCGAGCTGACAACCAGATAACAGCGACGCGATGAAACCCTCGCAGCCTGTGCCCAGCGCGGATAAAGCGCGGCCGACGACCGCGTATTTTTCGGTAGACACGGGCCGATAACCCGTTAAAATTTCGGCCATTTTGCAAGGGTGCGGCCAGAGCCTGTACCGTTTGCGCGACAGCTCCGGGTTTTTTTTTGTGCGGGCAATAATTGGTGGTAGTTTTCGGGGTTTTCAGGGGACCGTGCGGGCGACGGCGCGGCTTGAGTGACGAGAGATCGGAGAACGGGATGAACAAGCGGATAGTGGGGCATATGGCGGCGCTGATCTTGTGCGCGGCGCCGTGGTTGACGGCCGCTGCGAAGGATACGCAGCTCAACGTGTATAACTGGTCCGACTACATCGCGAAGGACACGATACCGAACTTCACCAAACAGACCGGCATCCAGGTCAAGTACGACAACTACGACAGCGACGACACGCTGCAGGCGAAGCTGCTCACCGGTCACTCGGGCTACGACATCGTCGTGCCGACCAGCAACTACGCGGGCAAGCAGATCGCCGCGGGCATCTTCGAGCCGCTCGACAAATCGAAGCTGCCGAACCTGAAGTACCTCGACCCGTCGCTGATGGCGCTCGTCGCCGGCGCCGATCCGGGCAACAAGTACGTGGTGCCCTGGGCGTACGGCACGACCGGCCTCGGCTACAACGTGACGAAGGTCCAGCAGATCCTCGGCAAGGACGCGCCGCTCGATAGCTGGGACATCCTGTTCAAGCCGGAAAACATCTCGAAGCTCAAGGCCTGCGGCGTGTCGGTGCTCGACGCGCCGGACCAGATGTTCGCAGCCGCGCTGCACTACATAGGCAAAGACCCGATGAGCACGAACCCGGCCGACTACCGCGCCGCGCTCGCGATGCTGAAAAAGATCCGCCCGTACATCACGCAGTTCAACTCGTCGGGCTACATCAACGACCTCGTCGGCGGCGACATCTGCTTCGCGTACGGCTGGTCGGGCGACGTCGTGATCGCCAAGCATCGCGCGATCGAGGCGAACAAGCCGTACAAGATCGAGTACTTCGTGCCGAAGGGCGGCGCGCCGGTGTGGTTCGACGTGATGGCGATTCCGAAGGATGCGAAGCACAAGGAAGCCGCGCTCGAGTGGATCAACTACATCGAGACGCCGCAGGTGAACGCCGCGATCACCAACGCCGTGTACTACCCGAGCGTCAATATGGAAGCGCGCAAGTACGTGGACAAGGACGTCGCGAACGATCCGGCCGTGTACCCGTCGCCGGAAACCATCAAGACGCTGTTCCTGTTGAAACCGCTGCCGCAGGAAATCCAGCGGCTGCAAACGCGACTGTGGACCGAGTTCAAGTCCGGCCGCTAAGCGCGCCAACAAACAGATAAGCAGCCTATGAAGCCCTCGGTGTTCACCGGGGGCTTTGTTCGTCAAACGCCGGAGTGAAGCAGCATTATGATGAGTAGTGACCAGCCGGGCGCGCTGGCCGGGACGGCCGTGCCGTCGACGGGCTCGAACGCCGTGACGGGCGACGCAGCGGAGCAGTTCATCCAGATCGTCGATGTCGTGAAGAAGTTCGGCGAGACCGTCGCGGTCAAAGGGGTCAATCTGACGGTGAAGAAGGGCGAGCTGTTCGCGCTGCTCGGCAGCTCGGGCTGCGGCAAGTCGACCCTCCTGCGCATGATGGCCGGGCTCGAAACCGTGACATCGGGCAAGATCCTGATCGATGGCGAAGATCTCGCGCAACTGCCGCCGTATCGCCGGCCGGTCAACATGATGTTCCAGTCGTACGCGCTCTTTCCGCACATGACTGTCGAGGCCAACGTGGCGTTCGGCCTCAAGCAGGAAGGTGTGCCGAAGGCCGAGCTGAAAGATCGCCTGCACAACGCGCTCGAACTCGTGCAGATGGGCCGCTTCGCGAAGCGCAAGCCGCATCAGCTGTCGGGCGGGCAGCAGCAGCGCGTTGCGCTCGCGCGCTCGCTCGTCAAGCGGCCGAAGCTGCTGCTGCTCGATGAGCCGATGTCGGCGCTCGACAAGCAGATCCGCCAACGCACGCAGATCGAGCTCGTCAACATTCTCGACCAGGTCGGCGTCACCTGCATGATGGTCACGCACGATCAGGAGGAAGCGATGACGATGGCCAACCGCCTCGCCGTGATGAGCGAAGGCCAGATCGTGCAGCTCGGCACGCCGCATGAAGTCTACGAGTACCCGAACAGCCGTTTCTCGGCGGAATTCATCGGCTCGACCAATCTGTTCGAAGGCCGCACGGTCGAGGACGAGCCCGATCACGTGTTCATCGAAACGCCGGATCTGACGTGCCATTTGCACGTCAATCACGGCATCACCGGTCCGCTCGGCATGCCGGTGACGATCTCGGTGCGCCCCGAACGCATCGCCCTCACGCGTAAGCCGCCGGAGGGCGCCTACAACTGGGGCAGGGGCGTCGTCACGAATATCGCGTACATGGGCGGCTATTCGCTGTATCACGTGAAGCTCGACGGCGGCAAGACCGTGATCGCGAACGTGACGAGCCTGGCGCTCACCGAAATCGATCCGCCATCCTGGGGCGACGAAGTCTACGTGCGCTGGAGCGCATCGGCCGGCGTGGTGCTGACGTCATGAAAGAGGCGCTTTCGTCGTTTTTCGCGTGGCCCATGCGGCGTCTGAAGTTCAGGGGACGCACCGCGGTGGTGGCGGGGCCGTTCATCTGGCTGCTGCTGTTTTTCCTCGTGCCGTTCCTGCTGGTCGTGAAGATCAGCTTCGCCGATTCGCAGCTCGGCATTCCGCCGTACACGCAGCTCGTCACCTTCGCGGAAGGCGCGCTGCACATCACGCTCGATCTGTCGCACTACGCGTTTCTGTTGACCGACAGCCTGTACTTCGCGACCTATGTGAATTCGGTCGTGGTCGCGGCGATTTCGACCGTGCTGTGTCTGCTGATCGGCTATCCGATGGCGTACTACATCGCGCGCTCCAATCCGGCCACCCGCAATCTGCTGATGATGGCCGTGATGCTGCCATTCTGGACCTCGTTCCTGATCCGCGTGTACGCATGGATCGGCATTCTGAAGAACAACGGGCTGCTGAATAACTTCCTGATGTCGGTCGGCCTGATCCATTCGCCGATCGAGCTGTATCACACGAACACGGCGGTCTATATCGGCATGGTCTATTCGTACCTGCCGTTTCTCGTGATGCCGCTGTACGCGCATCTCGTGAAAATGGACCTGACCTTGCTCGAAGCCGCCTACGACCTCGGCGCGAAGCCGTGGAAGGCGTTCTGGCAGATCACGCTGCCGCTGTCGAAGAACGGCATCATCGCCGGCTGTCTGCTGGTGTTCATTCCGGCAGTCGGCGAGTACGTGATTCCTGAGCTGCTCGGCGGCGCGAACACGCTGATGATCGGCCGCGTGATGTGGAATGAGTTCTTCGACAACGCCGACTGGCCGATGGCGTCCGCCGTCACATGCGCGATGGTGTTGCTGCTGCTGGTGCCGATGGCGCTGTTCCAGCATGCGCAGGCGAAGGCATTGGAGGAGGGCCGCCAATGAAGCCGAATCGCATGCTGCAGCTGATCGCTCTGGGCATAGGCTTTCTGTTTCTGTATATCCCGATCGTCAGCCTCGTCGTGTATTCGTTCAACGAATCGCAACTGGTGACGGTGTGGACGCGCTTCTCGACGCGCTGGTACGCGGCGCTGTTGCAGGACGGCGAGCTGATCACGGCGGCGTGGCTGTCGCTGCGTATCGGCCTGCTCACGGCGTTCGCGTCGGTGATCATCGGCACGTGGGCCGGCTTCGTGCTCGCGCGCATGGGGCGCTTTCGCGGCTTCACGCTGTACACCGGCATGATCAACGCGCCGCTGGTGATCCCCGAAGTGATTCAGGGCATCTCGCTGTTGCTGCTGTTCATCGAAATGGCGCGCTGGATCGGCTGGCCGGCCGAACGCGGCATCTTCACGATCTGGATCGGTCACGTGATGCTGTGTATTTCGTACGTCGCGATCATCGTGCAATCGCGCGTGCGCGAACTGCATCCGTCGCTCGAGGAAGCCGCGCTCGACCTCGGCGCGACACCGCTGCGCGTGTTCTTCTTCGTCACGCTGCCGCTGATTTCACAGGCGCTGGTGGCGGGCTGGCTGCTGTCGTTCACGCTGTCGATCGACGACGTGGTGCTGTCCGCGTTCCTGTCGGGTCCCGGTTCGACGACCTTGCCGCTCGTCGTATTCTCGCGCGTGCGACTTGGTCTGAACCCGGAGATGAATGCGCTCGCGACGCTGTTCATCGCGGTCGTCACGGTCGGCGTCGTCGCGGCGAACTTCTTCATGCAGCGCGCGGAGCGCAGGCGGGCCGTGATGGCGGTTTGAGCTTGCGCGACGCGCGGGCATCGCGCGCCACGCGTGATCGAACTGGAAATCGCGGCCCTCACTTCTTCTGACGATAGCGATGATCGAGTCCCTTCTGCGCGTGCTGGACTGGCAGCCGCTCTATCGGCTGTGGGAACTGATCGTGATCATCGTGAAGTTTCTATGGGAGCTGTTGCAGTTGCTGGGCGGTGGCGGGTAACGAATGCGCCGGCCCATGCCCGCGGCGCCGGATTGCCATTGTGCGGACTCAGCGCGCGAAGCGGTAATCCTGCGGCCGCACGCGGCGCGTACGCTTGCGAAAGCTGAACGTGAAGCCGGGCCAGATCGCGGTGACTTTGCCGCTCTGCGTCTGATACCAGCTGTGGCAGCCGCTCGTCCACACCGCGTGCCGCATCTCCTGTTGCAAACGCGTGTTGAAATCGCGCTGCACGTCGGCGCGCAAGGTCATCGTGCGCGCATTCTGTTTGCGCAGCACGCGCAGGCAATCGCCGATATATCGCAGTTGCGACTCGATCATGTAGATCATCGAGTTATGGCCGAGCCCCGTGTTCGGGCCGACGATCATGAAGAAGTTCGGGAAGTTCGCGATGCTCGTGCCGAGATAGGCCTCGGGGCCATCGCGTAGCCATAGCGTGCTGAGGTCGGTGCCGTCGAGGCCGGTCACTTCGAACGGCGCAGGCACGTCGTTGACCTGGAAGCCGGTGCCGCAGATGATCGCGTCCGCGTGGTGGTGCACGCCGTCGTCGGTCACGATGCCATCCGCGACGATCTCGCGGATACCGCTCGTCACGACGTCGACGTTCGGCTGACAGACGGCCGGGTAATAGTCGCTCGACAGCAGCACGCGCTTGCAGCCGAGCCGGTAGTTCGGCGTGAGCTTCGCGCGCAGCGCCGGGTCCTTGACGCGTCGCTGCAGATAGCTGAGACCGAACTTCATCGGCATCTTCATCAGCTTCGGATTGACGACGAACGCGATCCCACGCGACTCGAGCTGCCAATAGATCGCGCTGCGAACGAAGCGCTGCGTGAACGGCAGCGTACGGAACAGCCATTGCGCGCGTAGGCCGATCGGCTTGTCGCGCTTCGGCATCACCCACGGCGCGGTGCGCTGGAACAGAGCCAGATGCGCGACGCGCGGCTGGATTTTCGGCACGAACTGGATCGCGCTCGCGCCCGTGCCGATTACCGCGACGCGTTTGCCGTCGAGCGGATAGGCGTGGTCCCAGCGCGCCGAATGGAACAGCTTGCCCTCGAAACGTTCGATGCCGGCGATGCGCGGCAGCGCGGGACGCGACAGCGGACCGTTCGCGGCGATCAGCACGTCGGCCTCGACGATTTCGCGCGCGCCGTTCGTGTCGAGCTCGACGAGCCAGATCTGCCGCGCTTGGTCGAAGCGCGCGGCGCTCACTTTCGCATTGCAACGCACGTAGCGATCGACGCCGTACTTGTGCGCGCAGTGCTGCAGATACGCGAGAATTTCGGCCTGGCTGCTGAACGAGCGCGACCACGCCGGATTCGCCTCGAACGAGAACGAGTAGAGATGCGAGGGGACATCGCAGGCCGCGCCGGGGTAGGTATTGTCACGCCACGTGCCGCCGATGCCGCTCGCGGCCTCATAGACCGTAAACGACGTGATGCCCATTTGCTGCAGACGGATGGCCATGCCGATGCCGGCAAAGCCACTGCCGACGATCGCAATGCGCAGCGCGGTGGATGAAGCGGAAGGGGCGGGCGTCACGGCGGTCTCCGGCACGGGGCGAAAGCGGCGGGTGAAACGATAGCGGCTACGGCGCGCTGGACTCGTGCGGCGCGACGGGCAGGGGCGAAATCGCGCGTCTACAGCTGTCTACACACGGCTTAACGCGCAGGGTAGACAACTGTACACATCGCGTCAAGATCGTTTAGAGTGCAGCTATTAAACGCGCATACCGCGCGATGATTGAACGCACGATGACGACCGTCCCCGAAGCAGCGTCCGTCGCCGGCCCGCAGTTGCCGCCCGGCAAGCGCAAGCTGATCGAAGCCGCGCTGCGGTTGACCGCCGGCGGCCGCAGTTTCGCGAGCCTCGGCTTGCGCGAGCTCGCACGCGAGGCGGGGCTCAATCCGAACACGTTCTACCGCCATTTCAGCGCGCTCGACGAGCTCGCGCGCGAAGCCGTCGCCTCGGTGAGCCGACGGCTTCGGCCGATGCTGCGGCGCGAGCGCTGGCTCGCCGCGCACGACGAACCGCACAGCGTGCCGCGGCGCGCGTGCGTCGCGTTTTTCGCGTTCGCGCTCGCGAACCGCGAGGCGTTCCTGAGCGCGCTGGCCGAATACCACGGCACGTCGCCGGCCTTGCGCGAAGCGGTGCGCGCGAACCTGCACGAGGTGTCGGCGGAGATGGCGGACGACGTCGTGCAGCTCGAATTGATGCCGCGACTCGCGCGCGAGACCGTCGACGAAGTCTGCACGCAGATCGTGCTGCAACTGTTTCATCTATCCGCTGAATACATCGATGCGAACCCCGCGCGCCGCGACGCATTGATCGATTACGCGGAACGTTTCATCGTGCGGCTGTTTGCGGGGGCGGTCGTGCTCGCGCAGCATGAGGGTAGCCAGGCGGAGTCGGCGCGGGCCTGACTTGAACGAAGGCGGTACACAAATCCGGCAGGCAAAAAACAGGCTCCGCGAAGGAGCCTGTCTTTTCATTCGACGCGGATCGATCGGGTTCGATCAGGTATCGGTCCAGCCGCCGGAATCGTCGTTGCTGCCCGTGTCGATGCCGCCGCTGCCGTCATCGTTCCAGTCGTTCGAACCCTGACCCAAGTCGAGGCCGCCGCCGTTTCCGCCGTCGTTGCCGCCCCGGCGCAGTTCGTCGGGGTCGACGACCACGTCGCGCTCGACTACGCGGTCACGCCCGTGACTGAGCGCCTCGCCAAGCAGCACGCCGGTCAGCAGGCCGCCCATGCCGCCACCCATGCCACCGCCTTGCTGCACGATGACCTGCGGCTGCTGCTGATAGGGACCCTGTTGCGGATAAGGCGGTTGCGGGTTGCCGAAGCGCTCGGCCTCCTGCGCGTACGTCGATTGCTGAGCGCTGCCCACGGAGGCGGCGGTCGGATCGGGCCGGCCGTCGGCGCGCGCGCGCAGGCTCGCGATGCGCTGCTCGAACTCGTCGAGTGCATAGGGCGGCAGCGGATTCTTGCCGTTCGACAGCGTTTCGACGGCGCCGCGCAACTGCTCTTCGGTCGCTTCGACGTCTTTCTCGAGCAACTCGTGACCCGGCGCGGTGGATAGCTTCACGTCGAGCTTGATCGAACGCACCGCGTTGAGCATGTCGGTGGCGCGCTTCAATTGCGCGCGGCGGTCCTCGTCGGCGCGCGTGTCTTCCTGGCTGCGCGCGCGGCGCAAGGTCCAGCGCAGCACGAGCGCGATCACCGCGATCAGAACAATGATACCGATCCACATACCCACCCCCGGACCATGCCGTTGTTGCGCTTGCGACATCATCGCCGACTGTTGCTGCACAGCAGGCGCATTCTGCTGCGCGAACGGATTCGCGGCGTGACGGGTGACGTTGCCGCCCGCGCGTTCCGCGTCGCGGCGCAGGCGCGCTTCGGTTTGCGCGAAGCGGCTCGGGTCGGTGAAGCGGATCTGCGGATCGAGCGTCTTTGCCTGTTGGAGCTGCGCGAGCGCCTCGGCGGAACGGCCTTCGCGATCGAGCACCTGGGCGTACAGATAGTGCGCGTGTGCGTTGTTCGGATGCGCTTGCAACACTTCGGTGAGGCCGGCGTCGGCCTGCTGCCAGTTGCCCTGCGACATCGCCGATTCGATTTGCTGGGCGGTCGGCACCGCGAACGCCGCGGCCGACACGAGCAGCAGCGAAGCGAAGGCGGTTGCGAAAAGTTTTTTCATTTGCGGACCGGGCGGGGCGCGCCCGTCTCCATCAGTCGATTGCGGTGGCCGCCTGTGGCGGCCGGTATGCCGGTGCGTTCAGAAGCGAGCGCACCGGCATGTACTGCTACTGCTGTCATTGCTGCGTGTACTTGCTGCGAGGAAGTACACGCATCCGGCATTTACTGCGCCGGCGTATTGAGCTGCTTCTTCAGCGCTTCGAGCCGATCATCGACGGACGGGCCGCGGTTCAGATCCGCGAGCTTGTCGTCGAGCGCCTTGCCGCTTTTTTCGTCGGCGGAGTTCAGACGTGCGTCGGAACGCGCGTTCGACAGCGCGACTTTATCTTCGAGCTTCTGGAAATCCTCGGACAGGTTCGTGCCGCCGATGCCGCCGAGTGCGGTGGCCGCGGTATCTTTCGCCTGCGCGATCTGCTGCTTGGCTTGCAGGATGTTCGAGCGCGCGTTCAGGTCGTTGCGGCGCGTGCGCATGTCCTCGATCTGGCTCTTCAGTTGCGCGACCGACGGCTCCAGCGAAGTCAGTTCTTTGGTCAGCGAATCGCGTTCGGCTTCGGCCGTGGCCTGCGCGCCGAGCGCTTCACGCGCGAGCGCTTCGTCGCCGGACTGCAGCGCACGGCGAGCACCGTCTTCATACTTCTTCGCCTTGTCCGCGGCAACATCGCGCTTGCTTTGCTGGGTGGCGACCTGCGCCTGAATCTCGATCAGCGAGTTTTCGGCCTTGCCGATGCTGTCGTCGAGTTCGCGCACGATCTGGCGCGAGTCGCGCGACGGATCCTGCACCGAATCGGCCGCATCGTTCAAAAGACCTTTGAGCGTGCGCGAAATGCTGTCAAAAAGCGACATGAAAACCTCCAGAGAATGTGAGCGGCGCCGACGATGCGTGCGCGCCTGACTGCCTTGAACTACTGCTACTTTACGCCGCCGTGCGCCATGCTGCGCAACGTTCGGACCGGAGTTCGGGGCGCACTTGCCAATTGCAATAGCGCGGTCCGTTTTTGTTGAGGCGCAATGCCGGTTGAGGATTGCCTCGATGATGGAAAGCCGCGATGGGCATGGACTTGACGGCGGATCATGGACTTGACGGCGGATATTACACCACCGGCTGTCTTAAAGATCGCTTAATCGATGCGGCTACCCGAAGGCTCGAAGGATGCGCGAAAAGCCGCTGTTTGCGGGTGTGGGCGGGCGTTACCGAGCGGCGTTTCACGCAGGTGTCACTGATGTAACGATATGCAACGGGGACTCGTTGCGTACGCTCGCCTGCTCGCTCGGATGCAGTGATTGCGGCTCGATGCGCAGTAATTTTCCGTCACGCTTTGCGTCACGCGAAACGGCCGCCTTCGGCGCTCGGGTCGCTGTGCGGTTCGTCGTCGTCGGAGTCCTGGTCGTTGGGGCGGCGCTTGAGTGAGTTGCGCAGACGCGCCGACGTGCCGGGCAGCCGTTTCGACGCGGCGTTGTCGATTGCGTCCGCTTCGGCGTTTTCCGCATTTTCGGCGGCTCGTGCTGCCGTCAGACGCGCGACGGCTTCGGCGGTGGCCGCGGCCTGTTCGTCCTGCTCGGCGGCGAGCGCGGCGGCGACGCCCGCCGGAAGCAGCGGGGCGGGGGCATCCACAGCGTCGGTCACGGGAGCGGGGCGACCGGCTTGCTGCATCGAGGGCGAATCCACGGCCTCGGCCGCGCCGGCAGCCGCCGGAGCCGCCGGAGCCGCCGGAGCCGCCGGAGCCGCCGGAGCCGCCGCGTCTTTCTCATCCGCTCGCAGCGCTACCGGCAGCGCGGCGCGCGCATAGCGCGTACCGCGCGCGACGCGCTGCAGCGCCGCGTTCAGCGGATCGGGCGCGCGCGGCGCGCGCAGCCGGTCGACGATGCTCGCGGCCTTGACCTGTTCGCTGGTCGCGCCGAAGCTCAGCACCGCGCGCCGCATCAGTTCACTCACGCTGATGCCCAGATCCTCGGCAGTCGCGGTGATCGCACGTTTCTGCGCGGTCGTGACGAATACGACGATGCGCTCACTGGGCTTGGACATGATCGACTCGCAGTCTTGTTAGCATGGGCGGATCGGCGCGTGCCTTCGGATACGGTGTCGGAACCCGTCATCGGAACTGCCGTTGGATCCCGCCGTTGGGGTCCCCGTCACGCGCATCGAGGGACGCGCGCGGGGTTCATCATATGACGAGTTGCGCCGCCACGGAACAAGCGCGGTGCGAAAATCCCGTGGCATCAATGAGTTGTAGTGTTTGCGGCCGGTTTGTCCACAGCCCTTTCAACAGAAAATGTTGATAACCCCGCATAAGCTGCGCGTCGCGCGCACGCTGCAATGCGCGCTGCGCGAAATTACAGACCCTTACCAAGGAAAAGGCGGCCGGCAAAGGGAATTCTTACAAAAAAACTGCCTTGGACCGCCGCCGATTTCTTTAAAATGCGCTGTTACGTTGCGCCGGACATGGTCCGAGGCGTGCCGTGCGGCCGGCCGGGGGCAAGGTCCGCAGGGCGGCGTACGTCCCGGCCAGGATGTCGAACACGACCCATGCGCACGCCGCGAGCGCGTGCAGACAGGCGCGCAGTTGCGGGCCCATTATTCCAGTCATGCCAATCATCAAACGACCGCATTCCTCGAACTCTCCGGCCGGTGAAGACCGGGACTCCCACCAACGCACCCCTGGACGCAATGCCGCTTCGCGCGAGCCCGAGCGCGGCCGTCGTTCGATCGGCGCGTCGCTCGTGCTGTGGTGCTTCGGCCTGATCGCGACCGTCGCCGTGGTCGGGGCGCTGATCGTCGGCTATGCGCTCGTCGTGATGGGGCCGCAATTGCCGTCGCTCGACGCGCTGACCGACTATCGCCCAAAAGTGCCGCTGCGCGTCTACACCGCCGATCACGTGCTGATCGGCGAATTCGGCGAGGAGCGGCGCAGCCTCGTGCGCTTCCAGGACATCCCCGACCAGATGAAAAAAGCGGTGCTCGCGATCGAGGACTACCGCTTTTACGAACACGGCGGCGTCGACTTCGTCGGCATCCTGCGCGCCGGTTTCGCCGACCTTGCGCATGGCGGCGCGTCGCAGGGCGCGAGCACGATCACGATGCAGGTCGCGCGCAACTTCTTCCTCTCCAGCGAGAAGACGTACACGCGCAAGATCTACGAGATGCTGCTCGCGTACAAGATCGAGCGCGCGCTGACCAAAGACCAGATCCTCGAGCTGTACATGAACCAGATCTATCTGGGCGAGCGCGCGTACGGCTTCGCCGCGGCCGCGCGCGTGTACTTCGGCAAGGACCTGAAGGACCTCACGCTGGCCCAGGCCGCGATGCTCGCGGGCCTGCCGAAGGCGCCGTCCGCGTATAACCCGGTCGTCAATCCGAAGCGCGCGAAGATCCGTCAGGAGTACATCCTGCGACGCATGCTCGTGCTGAACTACATCACGCAGCAGCAGTACGACCAGGCCGTGAAGGAAGAGATTCACACGAAGAATCCGGGCAACGAGTACAGCGTGCACGCCGAGTACGTCGCCGAAATGGTGCGGCAGATGATGTACGCGCAGTACAAGGACGAAACCTATACGCGCGGCCTGAACGTGACCACCACGATCGATTCCGCCGATCAGGACGCCGCGTATCGCGCGGTGCGCAAGGGCGTGATGGACTACGAGCGGCGCCACGGCTATCGCGGACCGGAAGGCTTCGTGCAGTTGCCCGAGGCGGGCGACGACCGCGACCAGACGATCGACGACGCGTTGACCGATCACCCGGACAACGGCGAGATCATCGCCGGCGTGGTGACGGACGCGAGCGCGAAGCAGGTGGCCGCGCAACTGGTCGACGGCACCCAGGTGACGGTGTCGGGCGACGGCCTGCGCTTCGTCGCCGCGGCGCTGAGCCCGCGCGCGAACGCGACGCTGCGCATCAAGCCGGGTTCGATCGTGCGCCTCGTCGCCGACGACAAGGGCAACTGGCAGATCACGCAGCTGCCGCAGGTCGAGGGCGCGCTCGTGTCGCTGACGCCGCAGGACGGCGCGATCCGCGCGCTGATCGGCGGTTTCGACTTCAACAAGAACAAGTTCAACCATGTAACGCAAGCGTGGCGGCAGCCGGGTTCGAGCTTCAAGCCGTTCATTTATTCGGCGGCGCTCGACAAGGGGCTCGCACCGGCGACGATCATCAACGACGCGCCGCTGTACTTCCCGCCGAGCACGCCGGGCGGCGACGCGTGGGAGCCGAAGGACGACGACCAGCCTGATGGTCCGATGTCGATGCGCCTCGCGCTGCAGAAGTCGAAGAACCTCGTGTCGATCCGCATCCTGTCGTTCATCGGCACCAGGTACGCGCAGGACTTCGTCACGCAGCGCTTCGGCTTCGACGCCGACAAGACCCCGCCGTATCTGCCGATGGCGCTGGGGGCGGGTCTCGTCACGCCGCTGCAATCGGCGGGCGCGTACTCGGTGTTCGCGAACGGCGGCTACCGGATCAATCCGTATCTGATCAACGAAGTGACTGACGCGCGTGGCGTGGCGATCTCGCGCGCGCAGCCGCTAGTCGCTGGGCACGACGCGCCGCGCACGCTCGAGCCGCGTAACGCATACATCATGAACAGCCTGTTGCACTCGGTCGCGACCGCGGGTACGGGCGCGGGCACCAACGTGTTGAAGCGCTCGGACCTGCAGGGCAAGACCGGTACGACCAACGACGCGAAGGACGGCTGGTTCGCCGGCTATCAGCAGTCGCTGGTGGCGGTCGCGTGGATGGGCTACGACCAGCCGAAGAGTCTCGGCAGCCGCGAATTCGGCGCGCAGCTCGCGCTGCCGATCTGGGTCGAGTACATGCAGCGCGCGCTGCGCGGTGTGCCACAGGCCGAGCCGCAGCAACCCGACGGTGTGACGGTGATGAACGGCGAGCTGTTCTTTACCGACAAGTTGCCGGGGCAAGGCTTCGTCGCGAGCATCGGTCTCGATTCGGGCAATCCGATGGCCGGCGCGACCGATGCGGTGGGCGGCGTCGGCCCGGCGGGCATGACGCCGCCGGTGGTGCCGCCGCCGAGCGTGTCGACGACCGAGAAGAAGCAGATCATGGATCTGTTCGAGTCGAACAAGCCTTGATGTCTCGGATGGCGGGTGCGCGGGGGGCCGCGGATTCTTAAGCGATACGGGCACCGGCCCGCTCTCGCCGCATACCGTCATGTCAGCGGCGAAACACCTCGACGCGAGGCACATCGTCGGAAAAAGCGGACTGAAGTGCCCACTCGTCGTAGCGTTTCGCGCCGGCAAGATGTTCCGATAACTTCATGGTCAGATCATGCCAGGCTGATGCATCGATCTGATAGCACGATTCAGTGATCGATAAACACCGTTGAGGCGCTGCAGAGCACGTGTACTGCGGCTTGCTTCTGATTCGTTTCGCACCGTACAAACAAATCGTATTAGGTTCAATGCGTTAGCCCGTTGTTCAGACAGTTTTCAACAGGCTCATCAACACGAACTGGGGATAAGTGCGCCGCGATCCGTACGGAATCCGAGATTTAGTTGGATGTCACCGTGTTCGTCGTCCCAACCGATGCAGGCGCAGAAGCCGAAGTCGCCGCAGCCGATGATGCGCCTGCCTGATCAACCGGCGGATTCCCCATCGCCTGAAACAGCGCGGCCGTATCCGTCAGCCGCGCGCTCATATAGCGGATCTCATCGAGCTGCGCGTTGCGCCATTGCTGCTCGCTCGAACGCGTCGCGGCGACGGGCAGCGCGCCGAGCCGATAGCGCGCCGAGGTCTCGTTGAACACACCCTGTGCCGAACGCGCGGCGACGTTCGCGGCGTCGAGCGACTGCGCGTCGTGCTCGAGCGAGGCGAGCGTGTCGGCGACGTTCTGAAACGCGGCCAGCACAGTCTGTTTGTACTGCGACACGCTCGCTTCGTACGTGTGCTGCGCCGCGCGGCGCTGCGCGAGGAGCGCGCCGCCATGAAACAGCGGTTGCGACAGCGACGCGCCGATGCTCCAGATGGCCCCCGCACCGGACATCGCGACCGGCCAGCTAAACCCGCCTTGTCCCATCGATGCCGACAGGGACAGACTCGGGAACATCTGCGCGGTGGCGACGCCGACATCGGTCGCAGCGGCCTTCAGCGCGGCGTCGGCGGCCTCGATGTCAGGCCGCGTGCGCAGCAATTCCGACGGCACGACGACCGGGACCTTCTCCGGCACATGCAACTGCGCGAGATCGATGTCGTCCGGCGCGGCATCGGGCGTGCGGCCGAGCAGCACCGCGAGCGCGTGACGTGTGGTGAGCCACTGCTGCTTCAGCGCCGGCAGACTTGCCGACACGCTCGCCGCGCTCTGCTGCGCGTTCAGCAGATCGGCATGCGATACCGCACCGAGCGCGAAGCGCCGCTCGGTATCGCGTGCCTGATCGTTGGCGAGGACCACGAGCCGCTCGGTCGTGTCGATCTGAGCATGCAGCGCGGCGCTCGTGATCGTCGCGGTCACGATGTTCGCGGCGAGCGCGCGCCGCGCCGCCTCGAGCTGGAAGACCTGCACGTTCACGCGCGCGGCGAGCGCCGCGTTCGCGAGACGCGCGGCGCCGAACAGATCGAACGTGTAGTGCGCCTGCAACTGACCGACGAACACGTTGTACAGAAACGTGTTCGGTCCGATCTCGGGGATCGCGAGCGCGCGATTGCGGGTGACCTGGCCGCCGGCGTCGATGGTCGGCAGCAGCGAGCTGCCGACCTGCGCGCGCAATTGCTCGCGCGCGGCGGCGAGGCTGCGGTCGGTCGCGTCGAGCGTCGGACTATTGCGCAGGCCTTCGTCGACGAGCGCGTTCAGCGCATCCGAGCGGTACAGCTTCCACCATTCGGGCACCGGCTGCGCGCCGGTCACGAACTGCTGCGTGACGCCCTGCGCGGGCACGGTTTGCGTCGGTAGCGGCTCGGCACCGTAGTGCGCGGGCTGCGGCATCGCGGGCGCGTCGCCGTTCGGTCCGAACGAGCAGGCGCCGAGCATGCAGGTGATGCTGGCGATGCTGGTGGCAAGCGTGGTACGGGCCAGCGCGTCGAAGCGCGCGCGGCGGTGGCGGGAGAGGGCAGGAATAGTCGTGCTCATGCTCAGTTACCCGTGTGCGTGGCGCCGGCACCGGACGGCGTCTGCGGCTCGCGCTCGTCGCTGCGCACACGGAACGACGCGGCGTACAACGCGGGCAGATAGAACAGCGTGAGGATCGTCGCGCTCGTGATACCGCCCATCAGCGCGGTCGCCATCGGCCCGAAGAAGTTCGAGCGCAGCAGCGGGATCAGCGCGAGCACAGCGGCCGCGGCGGTCAGCGTGATCGGCCGGAACCGCCGCACGGTCGCGCCGACGATCGCATCGAAGCGCTTGTGCCCCGACGCAATGTCCTGCTCGATCTGATCGACGAGAATCACCGAGTTGCGCATGATGATGCCGAACATCGCGATCACGCCGAGCATCGCGACGAAGCCGAACGGCTGGCCGAACAGCAGCAAGGTGAGCACGACGCCGATCAGGCCGAGCGGCGCGGTCAGGACGACCATCAGCACGCGCGCGAAGCTTTGCAGTTGGATCATCAGCAGCGTGAGCACCGCGATCACCATGATCGGAATCTGCGCGTTGATCGAGGTTTGACCCTTGGCGCTTTCCTCGACGGAGCCACCGATCTCGATCCTGTAGCCGACCGGCAGCGTCGCGCGGATCGGCGCGAGCGCGCGGTCCAGCGCGTGCGTGACGTCGATGCCTTGCGCGCCGGCCGACACGTCCGACTGCACGGTGATGGTCGGCTGACGGTTGCGTTCCCAGATCACGCCGTATTCGAGGTCGTTGCGCAGATGTCCGAGCGTGCCGAGCGGCACCGGGCCGTTGGGCGTCGGCATCGCGAGCGCGGTCAGCCGCGACGGGTCGACGCGTTCGGCGCGCGGCGCGCGCAGATCGACGCTGATCAGCTTGTCGCGCTCGCGATACTGCGTGACCGTGTAGCCGGACATCGTCATCGCGAGGAAGCTGGCGATGTCTTCGGACGTCACGCCGAGCTCGCGCGCGCGTTTCTGGTCGATCTCGAAGCGCACCGAGCGCTCGGCGGGTTCATCCCAGTCGAACTGCACGTTGCGCGTGCCGCGATTGGCGCGCATCGTCGCGGCGACGCGTTCGGCGATCGAGCGTACGGTCGCGATGTCGTCGCCGCTCACGCGGAACTGCACCGGATAGCCGACCGGCGGCCCGTTCTCGAGGCGCGACAGGCGCGTGCGGATCGCCGGGAAGTTGTTGAGCAACTCCGGTTCGAGCCACTGCGCGAGCTTCTCGCGATCCTTGACCGACTTCGCGGTGATCACGAACTGTGCGAAGTTCGGCTGCTGCAATTGCTGATCGAGCGGCAGATAGAAGCGCGGCGCGCCGGTGCCGACGAAGCTGACTGAGTGATCGATTTCAGGCCGCCCTTTGAGAACCTGTTCGAGGCGCTGCGCCTGGCGCAGCGTTGCATCGAACGACGCGCCTTCGGGCAGCCGCACATCGACCAGCAACTCCGGCCGGTCCGAGCTCGGGAAAAACTGCTGCGGCACGAGCGAGAAGCCGGCCATCGCGAGCACGAACAGCAGCACGGTGATCGCGAGCACGACGAAGCGCCGCTCGATGCACCAGCCGATCCAGCCGCGCAAGCGCGTGTAGAAGCGCGTGTCGTAGATGTCATGTTCGTGATCGTCAGGCTCGTGCGTATGGCGCTTGCGCTCGGGCAGCATGTGATAGCCGAGCAGCGGAATCAGCACGACCGCCGCGAGCCACGACGCGATCAGCGCGATCGCCGACACCTCGAAGATCGAGCGCGTGTACTCGCCGGTGCTCGACTTCGCGAGCGCGATCGGCAGGAAGCCGGATACGGTGACGAGCGTGCCGGTCAGCATCGGAAACGCGGTGCTGGTGTACGCGAAGGCCGCGGCGCGCGTGCGGTTCCAGCCTTGCTCGAGCTTCACCGACATCATTTCGACCGCGATGATCGCATCGTCGACGAGCAGGCCGAGCGCGAGCACGAGTGTGCCGAGCGATACCTTGTGCAGGCCGATATCGAACAGGTACATGCACAGCGCGGTGACCGCGAGCACCACCGGAATCGAGATCACGACCACCATGCCGGTGCGCACGCCGAGCGACACGAGGCTCACGATCAGCACGATCGCGACCGCTTCGGCGACCGCTTCGAGGAAGTCGTTGACCGAGCGCGCGACCGCGTGCGGCATGCTCGATACTTCGACGAGATTCAATCCGGCGGGCAGCGCGGCGCGCAGTTGGGTCATCTGCTGATCGAGCGCGCGGCCGAGCCGGATCACGTCGCCGCCCGGCTGCATCGTCACGCCGATACCGAGCACGGGTTTGCCGCCGAAGCGCATCTGCGTGACGACCGGGTCGTCGTAGCCGCGCTTGATCGTCGCGATGTCGCCGAGACGGAGCGTGCGGTTGTTGATGCGGATCAGCGTGTCGGCGAGCGCGCCCACGTCGTTGAACTGGCCGCTCGGGCGCACGAACACGCGGTCGTCCGTGGTGGTCAGCGTACCCGCGGGAGCGATCGTGTTCTGCGCGTTGATCGCCTGCCCAAGCTGTTGTGGCGAGATGCCGAGACGCGTCAACTGCGTGTTCGCGATCTCGATGTAGATGTGCTGATCGGGATCGCCGAAATAGTCGACCTTGCCGACGCCCGGCACGCGCAGCAGCACCGAGCGTAGCTGGTCCGCGTAATCGTGCAGTTGCGCGGCGGAAAAGCCGTCGCCTTCGAGCGTGTAGATGTTGGTGTAGACGTCGCCGAATTCGTCGTTGAAGAACGGGCCCTGGATGCCCGGCGGCAAGGTCGACGCGATGTCGCCGACTTTCTTGCGCACCTGGTACCACGTCTCGGGCACCTCGCTCACCGGCGCCGAGTCCTTCATCGTGAAGAAGATCAGCGATTCGCCGGGACGCGAGTAGCTGCGCACGAAATCGATGTACGGCGTTTCCTGCAGCTTGCGGCCGATGCGATCGGTCAACTGCTCCTGCACCTGGCGCGCGGTGGCGCCCGGCCAGAACGTGCGGATCACCATCACGCGGAACGTGAAGGGCGGGTCTTCGGACTGCGCGAGGCGCGTGTAGGCGAGGATGCCGAACGCGGTGGCCAGCGCGATCAGGAATACGACCAGCGCCTGATGACGCAGCGCCCACGCGGACAGATTGAAGCGTCCTTCTTCGTGCGACGTGCTCATGAAGCGAAGTCCTCGGGATGCAGCGGCGCGATCGCGCGGACTTTCTGGCCGGCGCTCACGGTGTGCACGCCCTGCAGCACGACGCTTTCGCCATCTTTCAGGCCATCGCTGACGACGAACGTGCGCTCGTAGTAGCGCGTGACGGTTACGCGACGCAGTTCGAGCGTGTTGTCCGCGGCGCGCACGACCCACACGGCCGGTTCGCGCCCCTCGTGAAACAGCGCGGTGACCGGCAGCGTGAACACGCCGTGCTGCGCGGCCGCCGCGGCGAGCGGCACGGCCGGCGTGACGTCGGCGGTCATGCCGAGGCGCACGTCGGCGCCGGCATCGAGCAGGGTCAGACGCGCGCGCCAGGTGCGGCTCTGCGGATCGGCGGCCGGCGACAGCTCGCGCACGCGTGCGCCGAGCTTGCGGCCCGGCAGCGCGGCGAGCGTGACGCTCGCGTTCTGGCCGACCGCGAATGCGGCGAGCGCGCTTTCGGGCACGTCGCACAGCACGTCGACGTCGCCGCTCCACGCGAGGTTGTAGACGGCCTGACCCGCCGACACGTTCTGGCCCGTGTCCGCCTGTTCAGCCGTGATGACGCCCGCATGACCGGCGACGAGCGTCGTGTACTGCAGCTGGTTCTTCGCGAGTGCCGCCTGCTGCTGCGCCTGATCGCGCTGCGCGAGCGCGGACGCGTAGGCGTTGGTGGTCTGTTCGAGCTGCGCGGGCGCGATCAGGTTTTCTTTGGCCTGCGCCCTGTCGCGTTCGAGCTGCTGCTGCGCGTAGACGAGGTTGTGCTGCGCGGCGTCGAGCTGCGCCTGCGTGCTCGCGGCGTTTTTCTGCGCATCGGCCGGGTCGAGCAGCGCGACGACTTCGCCGCTTTTCACCGTGTCGCCGAGCCGTACCCGCCGCTCGATGATCTTGCCGGCGACGCGGAACGACAGCGGCGTCGAATAGCGCGCCTGCACTTCGCCGGGCAGCGACGCCGCCTGCAGCGCGTGGCCGTCCGCATGCACGGCGAGCGCGACCACCGGGCGCGGCGCGGGCGCCGCGGCTTCCTTCTTCGAGCAGGCCGCAAGCGCGAGCACGCCTGCCAGCGCCAGCGCGCAGGTCTGCCTGGAGAAACCGCGGTGAGAGGATGGGGGAGATTGCTGGCGCATCGCTGACGATGCGGGAGAACCGGGACGCTTCACAATTACCCCAACTGGAGACAGCGAACGAACACGGCAAGCCGCGCGGCCCGCCAGCGAAGACCCGCATGCCACGTCATGCTAATGGCATACAGGGATGGCTTTGAATGAAGAAGCGCATTCTAATACACTCGTGTATCTGAATGCATAGATGGATTTGAATTCTTTTGGGTGCTAGGCTTGCGGCCATGAAACGTCAAAGACTGACAAGAGAGCAGAGCAAGGACCAGACGCGGGAGCGGCTGCTCGATGCCGCGCAGGCAATTTTCATGAAGAAGGGCTTCGTCGCGGCGAGTGTCGAGGACATCGCGGCGGCGGCTGGCTATACGCGCGGCGCGTTCTATTCGAACTTCCGCAGCAAGACCGAGCTGTTTCTGGAGCTATTGCGGCGCGATCACGAAGCGATGCAGGCGGGCCTGCATGCGATCTTCGAAAGCGCGGCGTCGCGCGAGGAGATGGAGGCGCGCGTGCTGCGCTACTACAGCTCGCTGCATCGTGAGAACAAGCGTTTTCTGTTGTGGGTCGAGGCGAAGCTGCTGGCGGTGCGCGACGGCCGTTTCCGGCTGCGCTTCAACGCGTTCATGCACGAAAAGATCGAACAGTTGAGCGCCTATGTGCGCGAGTTCTCGGAGCGCGTGGGCACGCCGATGTCGATGGCGCCCGAGCAGCTCGCGATCGGCCTGATGGGTCTGTGCGACGGCGTGCAGTTCTTCTACACGGTCGATCCGCAGAATGTCCCGGCGGAGATGGCCGAAACGGTGCTGGCGGGGTTTTTCTCGCGCGTGGTGTTCGGGCGCGATGCGTAACGGTAGGCGTTGAGCCTGGAGGCGCAGATGCGCGAATGCGCGACCCGGAGGGATCGCGCATCAGATACGGTTCAAGGCGGAAAAATCATTCGACCGGCAGTTGCGCGCAGGCCTCGGCGGCGGGCGCCGTGCACGCGAACGCGTATTGGCCGCTGGCGTCGAGGAATTTTTCCCCGGCGTGCAGGGCAACCTTGATATCGGGGCAGCGCTCGTAACCGATATAGGCCGAGCTCGCGGCGGCCGACCAGCAAACCAGCGAAAACGCGATCTTTTCCAGCAGACGAAAACGATGTGGCATGGCGATGTAGCGGTAACTTTCTTTGGCCGCCATCTTACCAGCAAACTAGGGTTTATACCTAGCTAAAATCCACGATAGACGCCGTAATAGTGGCGCGATGGACACGCCGCGCCGAATCTGACCGGAATGTCATGTCTGGGTCAGGGTTGGGACATGTCCTATCGCTAGAATCGGTTGCGTTGGGCGGACCCGCGCGCGCCCATGCGGCGCGGGTCGACACAGGCGGCAACGGTTGCGCCGGCCCGGCTTTACCGAGGCAGGAGTCGTCCCATGAATCAACTGCAGTCGATGCGCGTGTTCGTCAAGGTTGCGGACCTCGGCAGTTTCGTCGGCGCGTCGGGCGCGCTGGATGTGTCCACCGCGGTCGTCACGCGGCACGTCGCGGATCTCGAAGCGCGGCTCGGCACGCGACTGCTGAACCGCACCACCCGCCGTCTTTCGCTGACCGAATCCGGTGCGACCTATCTGGAGCGCGTACGCCACATCCTCGCCGATCTCGAAAGCGTCGAGCAGATGGTGGTGGCGCGCAATCACGAGCCGGTCGGCACGCTGCGCATCGTCGCGCCGGTCGTGTTCGGATTGCACAGTCTCGCGCCGGTCGTGCAGTCGTACGCGGCGCGCTATCCCGACGTCGTGCCCGACGTCACGCTCGCCGACCGCCACGTCGATCTGGTCGAAGAGGGCTTCGACGTCGGCATCCTGGCTGCGCGGCACATGCGCAGCGCGAGCATCGTCACACGGCGGTTGACGACCGGCTACATGACGGTTTGCGCGACGCCCGAGTATCTGGCGCAACACGGCACGCCGAAGCGCCCCGAGGATCTGCTCAGGCATTCGTGCCTGAGCAGGCCGGCCGAGCAGGGCGGCGAGGAGCGCCTGTTCAATGGGCCGGACGGCGAAGTGCGGGTGCGGCCGACCAACGCGATCGCGGCGAACAACGCCGAGATGCTGCGGCAGTTCGCGCTGCTCGGCATGGGCGTGGCGATCCTGCCGAGCTACCTGATCGGCAGTGATTTGACGGCGGGGCGGCTCGTGCGTCTGCTCGACGCGTACAGTCTGCCGCCCATCGAAATCACGATTGCGTATCCGAGCCGGCTGCATCTGCCGGCGAAGGTGCGGACGTTCATCGACCATCTGGTCGAGCATTTCCAGCCGGAAAGCGCGCAGGCACGGGATTCCCGTCGCGTGGCGCCGGAGCGGGTGGTGGCCGGGGTGAGCGGGTCCGACGCTCCGACGGCGCGCGAGATCGCCGATGACGCGCTCGGAAACAGCCGCACGACGCGCCGTGTGACGCGGGTGGCGCGCGCGCGGATCGCGGCGTCGTCGCAGTTCTGACGTGTGAGGTGAGGCGAGGCTGAATCCGGCTTCAGATCCCCAGGCCCGGGCCATAGTTGCCGCCGATCAAGCGCGTGACCGACTCGATGTCGACATAATCCTGCTCCGGCATACCATCGAGCATCGCCAACACCTCGTTGCTCGCGCCGGCTTCGCGCGCGGCGTCGACGAGTGCGTCCTTGTTGGTCGGGAATTCGACTTCGCTGAGAAAATCGGCGATCTGCAGATCGATCGATTCGCCGGGGATGTCCGAGGCCGTCATGCGCATGCTCCTGGTGAGCTTAAGTTAGTCACGTCGTTATTGCTGCCACGAAAAGCCAGCGCCTCGCCGCGATGAGTTTCTCGCAGTCTGTTGCAATCCCGCGCGCATCGCCACCCCATCGTCATGACAGCCGGCGCAAACCGGGCAGGCGCGCCGTCGTAGCCGCGCCACCGCCCGCCGTTGCGGCGGCCCTCACGTGGTCAGATGCTCGTTCTGCCCGGTCAGGCTGCGTTCCAGATGTCGGGACTTCGGCAGCGCAATATGCTCCCAGTGCTGCGGACGGCTGGCGTCGGTGCTCGACACGTCTGGGGCCGGAGGCGCGACCGGCGCGGCGTTCGCGCGTTGCGCAAGCGTGATGGAATCCGTGCTGTCCGAGGCGGTATGAACCGGCGCGGCAAAGCACGAGGCTGACAGCGTCACCATGATTAACAGTGTCGAGGTTTTCATCGCCCGACCTCCTAAAGCTCATGCGGCGCTGACAATCGAGCAAACCCTGTGCCGTCCCGCGTCGAGAGGACGGTGCAAGCCGAGGACGGCATGGCGCTGCGCGGCCCAGGCTCCTTACCATCTTAGATGGCAAATACTGCAACGCGCGCACATTTGCGGCAAAACCGTATTGTAGGTTCCATCATGGCACGAACAGGCGCGCGCGTCCGCCATGCGCTAGCGCAGCACCTCGAAGCGCGTCCACGGCCACGACGGCCGGTCGCGCATATAGCCGTTCAGCCAGTTCCACTGCGGATGCCGCTTCATGAACGCCTGCGCGTCGAACGGCCGGCCGCACGGATGCCCCCAGCGCGCGGTGAAGGCCATCTCGCGGGCCATTTCGCTGTCGACCACCTTGCCGTCGTTCGCGCCCCACGGATTGAACGGCCCGTGATCGGTGCCGCCGAAGCGCGCGTCGTCGAGCTCCAGATGCCCGCAGATCGTGCGCGAGCACGGGTTGTCGTTGCGATCGAGATAGACGTCGTGATGATCGGCGATCATCTGCTTCGCGAGCTCGACGTCGATGCTGCCGCGATGCAGTTCCTCGAGCTGCATGAAACGCAGACGCCGCGCGCCGTTCTTGCGCACGTCGGTATAGTCCTCGCCTTCGCCGATGCATTCCTGGTTGCGGATCTTCAGATCCGTCGCGGTGTTGTAGCCGCTGTAGAAACCGTCTTTGGTGGTCTCGAAGCCCGCATAGTGCAGCCCGAGTTCGTAACGCGCGATCTCGCCGGTCTTCGTGTCGCCGAGCAGCCAACTGTTCGCGTAGCCGCCGTTGTTCGCGAGCGAGAACATGTCGCACCATTCCTTGATGCTGTTCGCATATTGCGACGCGCGCCGCGAGCGATAGAACTCGGGCGCGCCGGCCGCGTTGTAGCCCGCGAAGTTCGAGATCGTCGTTTCGGTGATCATCAGGCCGGCCGCCGTGACCCAGAAATCGGTCAGGCTCGAGATGCAGCCCGGCAGGCCCTGCATCAGGATGCGGTTGCCGCGGTCGGGCACGATGTCGAACACGACGTTGAACGCGTCGCCGGCCGCGTAGCGGTCCCACGAGTTGTGCGCCATCACGATACGGCCGTCGCGCGTCGCGTTGCCGGTCGCGATGAACGCGCTGCAGTGGTGACCGCGCCGGCCGCGCCACAGTTTCGCGCCCAGATGCGGCTGCGCCTGCGCGGCGTGCGTCGGCCACCAGCTTTGCAGCAGATCCATGTAGCCGTTCCACGCGAGCACTTCGGCGAACGGCAGCTTCGCGCCGTCGGCGATGCCATGGATTTCATCGGCGAATTCGGTGTCGAGCTTGCTCGCGAACTGGCTCGTCGCGGCATTGACGAAGGTGTCGAACTCCTCGCCGGTGTCCCATTTGGCGAGATAGCGCGCGGTGCGGATCGCGTTTCTGATTTCGTCGGCGAGTAACTGGCCGTGCTGCTCGCCGCGATCGTACGGCTCGCCTTCGATATGCACGAAAATCCAGCCGGCCTGATCGCGGCGTACGGCCTCGGGGGACGGTTCGCTCATCTTCGCTCCGACGATACGGCGGGCGCTGTCGCTGCGCCCAAGCTGGGCTCACGCGTGCCGGCCGCGTGAAGGGCCGGCGGGTCTGTCCATTGTAGAGAATCCGCGGCGCTTTGCATCGCGCCCCGCGAAGCCTTCGAAAGCTCTAGCGCGACGGACTCATGCGGAAGTACGCATCGAGCAGCGAGGTCTTGTAGACGACGCCGGCGAGCTTCGGATGCGCGGTGCTTTCGATCACCGGCAGCCGCTCGCCCTGAAACGCCATGAAGTGCTGTAACGCGATGGCGAGCGACATGTCCGGCGTCAGCACGTCGAAATGCGGCTGCAGATAATCGGCGGCGGTTTTCATCGACGTGTCGCGCCGCTCGAGCAGATCGGACGTGATGTCCTTCAGCGCGACCACGCCGAGAAACGCGCCCGAGTCGTTCGCGACGTACAGATACTTGACCGGATACTCGAGGAACACGCGCGTCATGTCGTGCACGGTCGCGTTCGGCGGCACGACGGTCTGCGCGGGGCGGATCAGCTCGCGCATCTGCGTCGCGCGCAATCGCGAGCGCTCCTGCTCCTCGCGATTGCGGCGCAGCGTGATCTCGTACATCGAGGTCTTGCCGATCGCGCGCGCGATGAAATACGCGACCACGCACGACAGCATCAGCGGCAGCACGACCTGATAGCTCAACGTCATCTCGAAGATCATCAGGATCGCCATCAGCGGCGCCTGGGTCGCGCCCGCGAGGAATGCGCCCATGCCGACCATCGCATAGGCGTAAGCGGCCGACGTCGCATGCGGCCACAACGCGTGCATGCCCTGGCCGAACAGCGAGCCGACCGCCGCACCGACGAACAGCGTTGGCGTGAACACACCGCCCACCGCGCCGGAGCCGGCCGTCGCCGCGGTCGCCGCGAGCTTGCAGACGAGCACCAGCAGGAGCGCGGACCATGTCCACGGCGAATGCAGGATCGAGTTCACGACGCTGTAGCCGTTGCCCCACACCTCGGGCTCCGCGACCGAAATGATGCCGACCACGAGACCGCCGAGCGCGAGCCGCACCGGCAACGCCACCGGCAGTTTGCGAAAGGCCGCCTTCGATGCGTCGAGCAGCCGCAGAAACTGCGGCGCGGCCGCGCCGCACAGCGCGCCGAGCGCGACGAACAGCAGCACCTCGGGACCGGTCACGGTCGGAAACTCCGGCATCTCGTAGGGCGGCTTGTAGCCGGCGAACTCGCGCATCGTGATGTTTGCGACGACCGCTGCGACCAGCACCGGCCCGAAGCTTTCCATCGCGATCGAGCCGAGCACGATCTCGGTGACGAAAAACGCGCCCGCGATCGGCGCGCTGTACGCGGACGTGATACCGGCCGCCGCGCCGCACGCGACGAGCAGGCGCAGCCGTGGCGGATCGAAGTGGACCCAGCGGCCGATCAGCGACGAGGCGAGCGCCGCGAGCTGCACCATCGGACCTTCACGACCGATCGAACCGCCGCTCGCGATCGTAAACAGCGACGACACGCTGCGCCACAGGCTCAGGCGCACCGGCACGACGCCGTCGCCGATCGCGACCGCTTCCATGTAGTCGGTGTGCTTGTTCGTGTCGGCGTGACGCTGCGCGATCAGCAGGAAAATGCCGGCGACGAGACCACCCGCGGCCGGCAGCCAGATGCGCATGGTCCACGGTAGGCTGCGCGCCATGTCGACGAAGCTGCCGGAGCGGCCGGCAATCGCCAGTTGCAGCAGTTCGATGCCCCTGCGAAACACGATGGTCGCCAACGCGCCGGCAATGCCGACCACAACGGCCCAGACCAGCACCGTATGGGCTTCTGAGAGGCGGAAAACGCTTTGGGCGCGGGTGCGCAGCTTCAGCAGGAATGAAAGCACGTCGTCGGTACGGGGCGTGAAGGAAGGTTGAAAAAACCGCGGCACAACAGCAGCGCGCCCGCCTCGAATGGCGGGCGCGCGGCGGCGAGCGGGCGGGGGCGGGCGGCGCGGTTCAAGCCGCCGCCTTGTCGAGTTCAGGATAGTGCCGGAAGATGCAGCTTTCGTTATGGCCGATGCGCCGGTCCGAGTCCAGATACGCGGCGATGTTCGGTCTTGCGATCACGGCGTCGTGCAGCGCGGCGAGCCGCGGATAGTGCTCGCCGAAGCGCTTCAGCGCGCGCGGAAACGCGTACAGCAGACCGTCGATCAGCTGGAACATCGACAGGTCCACATAGGTCAGCGTGTCGCCGACCATGAAGCTGTCGCCGGCCGGATTCTGCGCGAGCACGCGCTCGAAGTACGACATGAACTTCGGAATCCGATGGTCGATGAAATCGTGCGCGCGCACCTTCGCCGCGTCTTTCTGCTCCTCGTAGTAGAGGCCGCTCGCGAGCGGATGGTGGGTGTCGTGCGCTTCGGTGACGACGTCGGCGATCGTCAGCTGCAGGCCGTTCGCGACATAGCGCAGGCTGTCCACCGCCGGCGCCAGCTTGAGCCGCGGGCCGAGATAGAACAGGATGTTGGCGGTCTGCGCGATCACCAGATCGCCGTCTTTCAGAAACGGTGGCGCGAACGGCGGATACGGCTCGTCGGGGCTTTGCATCACCGCCATCATCGCTTTGGTGCCAAGACCCTTCGAAGGCTTGCCGCGCGCGACTTCGACATAGTCGACGCCGGCTTCCTCCAGCGCGAGCCGCACGAATTCGCCGCGGCCTTGCAGGCCATCCCAGTAGTACAGTTCCAGGCTCATCGATCGATCCTCATTCCGGTCGCCCGGACGCGTCGCGGGAAGGCGGTTTCACCGCTGCCATCGGACGTCGCGCACGGGCGGGTTGGGGGGCAAAGTTCGCAGCAACGAGTATGCCGTGTGATCGGCCGGGATGGTGCACCAGAAAGCGCAAAACCCCGCGCGCGGCGGGGTGTCGGGGAAGGCGGGAGAGCCGGCGACGGCTCAGCGGAACAGGTGCTGGACGGTCCATGTGATGCCGAGTCCGCCGGCGATCAGCCATACATACAGAATCAGGCCGGTGGTCAGCGCGCGCGGACCCGCTTCGCGAATCTGCGAGAAGCGCGTTTCCATGCCGAGTGCGGTCATCGCCATCGTCAGCGCGAAGGTGTCGAACAGGTTCAGCGTCGAGGTGGCGCTTTCCGGCAGCACATGCAGCGAGTTGATCGCCACGCAGGCGAGGAAGCCGAGTGCGAACCAGGGGATCGCCAGCTTGCGCGGGGCGGCGCCGTCCGTGCCGCCATCCTTCGCGCCGCGCGTCGCGCGGTTCACCCACAGGCCGACCACCAGCAATACCGGCACGAGCAGCATCACGCGGGTCATCTTGACGATCGTCGCGATGTGCGTCGTTTCGGGGCTCACGTTGCTCGCCGCGCCGACCACCTGCGCGACCTCGTGGATCGTGCCGCCGAAGAACAGGCCGGCGCCGACCGTGTCGAGATGCAGCCAGCCTGCGTTGAACAGCACCGGGTAGAGGAACATCGACAGCGTGCCGAACAGCACGACGCTGCCGACCGCCATCGCGCTCTTGTGCGGCTTCGATTGCAGCGTCGATTCGAACGCGAGCACCGCGGCCGCGCCGCAGATCGCGCTGCCGGCCGCCGTCAGGAGCGCGGCGTCGCGGTCGAGCTTCATGATTTTCATGCCGGCCCAGGTGCCGATCACGAGCGTGCTGACGACGATCAGCACCGACTCCGCGAGACCCGGCAGGCCCACCTGGGCGATTTCCTGCAGGCTCACACGCAAGCCGAAGAACGCGACCGCGATGCGCAGCAGCTTGCGCGCCGAGAAATTCACGCCGGCCGCCCAACTGGCCGGCATGCTGTCGCGCAGCGCGTTGCCGTAGATCGCACCCGCGACGATGCCGACGATCAGCGGACTCAGGCCAAGGCCGGCAATCGCCGGAATCGCTGCGATGCGCGTGACCGCGGCGGCGAACAGCGCGACGAACAGTACGCCGTTGAGCTGGCCGCGGGTGGACAGCGCGGGGGAGGCGGCGGCGAGCGGGGCGGTGGGTGTGGACATGATCGGCGGCTTCGTAACGGACTTGCATGGGACTGCATAAGCAGCAATGGGGCTAATCCTAAATTAGATATATCGGTATGAAAAATCGTGATTTAGAATGTGAAGTATCGGTTCAACGGATATTTAATCGAGATGACCCCGGATCAACTTATAACGTTCGCCGCCGTCGCTGAGCATCGCAACATCAGCCGGGCGGCGGTGGCGCTGCATCTGTCGCAGCCGGCGGTGTCCGGCCAGCTGAGGCAATTGCAGGACGAGTTCGGCGAGCCGCTGTATCAGCGCGATGGCCGCGGGGTACGGCTGACGCCAGCCGGCGAGCAGCTCGCCGCCTATGCGGCGCGGCTGCGCGACACCTGGCGGCAGGCGCATGCCTATCGCGACGCGCTGCGCGGTCTCGAACAGGGCACCTTGCGGATCGGCGCGAGCACGACGCCGGCGAGCTACCTGCTGCCGTACCTGATCGCCGAATTCCATCGCCGCTATCCGCACGTGAGCGTGCATACCGCCAACGGCAACACGGCCGAGATCGTCGGTGCGCTCGGCTCGGTCGACATCGCGATGATCGAGGGTCCCGCCGGCGCAGATCTGCCGCCGGACACGGTCGTCCATGCGTGGCGCGAGGACGAGATCGTCGCGATCATGCCGCGCTCGCATCCGCTCGCGCAGGCGGACAATGGCGGGCGCATCGAACTGGCCGCGTTCGGCGCGTATCCGCTGGTGCTGCGCGAGGAAGGCTCGGGCGTGCGGCAGACGGTCGAGCGCGAGTTCGCGCGCGCGGGCGTGCCGATGCGCGTGGCGCTCGAAATCGCGGGGGTCGAAGGGGTGAAGGAGGCGGTGCGGGCAGGGATGGGTGTCGGTTTCGTGTCGGCGATGTCGATGCGGCATGAGAACGGTGCGCTGCGGCTCATGTCGCTGAGCCCGCAGCCGCTGACGCGGCGGCTGTCGATTCTGGTGCCGCATGCGAGCGCGCCGTCGCGGGTGGTCGAGCAGTTTCTGGCGATGTGCGTCGCGGACGAGGGCGGCTGACTTCCGCACTGGCAGCGTATGGGGTCGCGAATCCGAACCCGCGCGGGGCGCTGCCGTGGCCGACGCGCCTCGCTTTACGCTCGCCGTATGCCGGCCGCGCCTGGGGATTTCCTCTATGGTGCGCGATGCCTGTCCCGAGCACCATTCGCACATCGCAGCGCCTCGGCGCTTTTTTTCGAAGTTTAATTGGAACCGGTTCCAAAAACCGTTTCGCTTCAGAATTGCGTGAGTTGGACATGACTGATGCAGTGGAGATCGCGGTCGTCGCCAGCGCGTTCGGTGTGAACGCCGTGCGCGCCGACGGCCATCTGAAATGGTCGCAGGCGGCAAAGCGCGCCGGCGCGGCGGGTTTCGAAGTGCGCCGGGAGCTGTTCGCGAGCGACGCGGACGCGGACCCGCAACGGCTGCGCGCGCTCGGCGCGGCGTTGGCCGATCTCGGGCTGTGGTCGGTGTTCTCGACGCCGGCATCGTTGTACGCGGCGGACGGCCAGCTCGATACCGACGCACTGCGTGTCGCGCTCGATCAGGCGGCCGCGCTCGGCGCGCGCTTCGTCAAGCTGCAACTCGGCGGCTTCGCGGGCGAGGCTCACGGCGCGGCCATCGTCGCGCACGTCGCGAGCGGCTCGGGCACCACGGGCGGTGCGCAGCCACGGCTCGTCGTCGAAAACGGGCAACTGGCGCAGGGCGGCTCGCCCGCGCAGTTCGTCGGGTTGTTCGATGCGCTCGCGCGTGAAGGCCACGCGGGCGTGCTCGGCATGACCTTCGATACCGGCAACTGGGCGTGGCTCGACGTCGCGCCGCTGCCCATCGCGCCGCAGCTCGCGCCGTACGTCGAGTACATCCATTGCAAGACCACCACGGGCGAGGGCGCGCGGCGCTTTGCGAGCGCGCCGGCCGAGGATGACGCGCCATTGCGCGCGCTCCTCGACCGGCTGCCGCGCGATGTGCCGCGCGGCATCGAGTTTCCGTTCGATCCGAGCCGGATCGACGCGGATGCCGCGCGTTATGTGAGCTGGCTTGCGCGCGTGTAGACGCGCGGCGCGGCATCACGAAGCGCCTCGGTCGAAGCCGTATAGCAGACGAGGCAGCAACTCAGGCAGCAACCCAGGCAGCAACCCAGGCAGCAACCCAGGCAGCAACCCAGGCAGCAACCCAGGCAGCAACCCAGGCAGCAACCCAGGCAGCAACCCAGGCAGCAAAGAACGCATTCCACGCAACACCAATCACCGCATCAGCAGCACCACCAGGAGCCCAGCATGACGCACCCTTACCCCGCCCTCGACGTGATCACCTACGGCGAAGCGATGGCGATGTTCGTCGCCGCCGAAGCCGGCCCGCTCGCGGGCGTCGGGCACTTCACGAAGCGCATCGCCGGCGCGGATCTGAACGTCGCGATCGGCTTGTCCCGACTTGGCTTCAGGGTGGGCTGGATGAGCCGCGTCGGCGACGATTCGTTCGGCCGGTACGTGCGCGACACGCTGACGAAAGAGGGCATCGACCAGCAATGCGTGAGCACCGACGCGCACCATCCGACCGGCTTCCAGCTGAAGTCGAAGAGCGACGACGGCAGCGACCCGGCGGTCGAATACTTCCGCAAGGGCTCGGCGGCGAGCCATCTGTCGCTCGACGACTACCTCGCCGATTACGTGCTGCCCGCGCGTCATCTGCATCTGACCGGCGTCGCGCCGGCGATCTCGGCAAGCTCGCGCGAACTCGCATTCCACCTGGCCCGCGAAATGCGCGCTGCGGGCAGGACGATCTCGTTCGACCCGAACCTGCGTCCGATGCTATGGCCCTCGCGCGCGGCGATGGTCGAAGGCTTGAACGCGCTCGCCGCGCTCGCCGACTGGGTGCTGCCCGGCATCGGCGAGGGTGAGATGCTGACCGGCCACACGCAGCCGGAGGACATCGCGAAGTTCTATCTCGAGCGCGGCGCGCGCGGCGTGATCGTCAAGCTCGGCGCGCAGGGCGCGTATTACCGCACCGCGACCGATGCCGCGACGATCGCCGGCCGGCCGGTCGCGAACGTCGTCGATACGGTCGGCGCGGGCGATGGTTTCGCGGTCGGCGTGATCAGCGCGCTGCTCGAAGGCCGCACGCTCGCGCAGGCGGTCGCGCGTGGCAACCGGATCGGCGCGCTCGCGATCCAGGTGATCGGCGATTCGGAAGGTTTGCCGAACCGCGCCGAACTCGACGCGCTGGAGCTGGCCGAGGTACCGGGCATCGCAAGCGCGGCCTGACGCGGCTCGGACCGCATCGATAGCGCTGCATCCACAACCAGCATCGACGACAACAAGAGCGCCCACAGCGCGCCCAGATTTTTTCATCATTGATTCGGGACGACGCCGTCCAAGGAGACTTCCATGACCTCATCACTTGCGATTCGCCGTTGGTGGACGATCATGCCGATCGTGTTCATCACTTACAGCCTTGCGTATCTGGATCGCGCGAATTTCGGCTTCGCGTCAGCGGCCGGCATCAACCAGGATCTCGGCATCAGCAAGGGGCTCGCGTCGCTGATCGGCGCGCTGTTCTTCCTCGGCTATTTCTTCTTCCAGATTCCGGGTGCGATCTATGCCGAGCGCCGCAGCGTGAAGAAACTGGTGTTCTGGAGCCTCGTTCTGTGGGGCGGCTGCGCGGCGTTGACCGGCATGGTCAGCAACATTCCGTCGCTGATGGCGATCCGCTTCCTGCTCGGCGTCGTCGAAGCCGCGGTGATGCCGGCGATGCTGATCTTCATCAGCAACTGGTTCACGAAGAGCGAGCGCTCGCGCGCGAACACGTTCCTGATCCTCGGCAATCCGGTCACGGTGCTGTGGATGTCGGTCGTGTCGGGCTATCTCGTGCATTCGTTCGGCTGGCGGCAGATGTTCATCGCCGAGGGCGCGCCCGCGATCATCTGGGCGATCTGCTGGTGGTTCCTCGTCAAGGACAAGCCCGAGCAGGTGTCGTGGCTCACGCAGCAGGAAAAGGACGCGCTCGCGCAGACGCTGCGCGCCGAGCAGGCCGCGATCAAGCCGGTGCGCAACTACAGCGAGGCGTTTCGCACGCCCGCGGTCATCAAGCTGTGCGCGCAGTATTTCTGCTGGAGCATTGGCGTGTACGGCTTCGTGCTGTGGTTGCCGTCGATCCTGAAGAACGGCTCGTCGTTCGGCATGGTGGAAACCGGCTGGCTGTCGGCGCTGCCGTATCTGGCCGCGACGATCGCGATGCTTGCAGCTTCGTGGGCATCGGATAAACTCAACCGCCGTAAGGTGTTCGTGTGGCCGTTCCTGCTGATCGGTGCGATTGCGTTCGCGGCGTCGTACGGGCTCGGCTCCGCGCATTTCTGGGTCTCGTATGCGCTGCTCGTGATCGCGGGCGCGGCGATGTACGCGCCGTATGGACCGTTCTTCGCGATCGTGCCGGAGCTGCTGCCGAAGAACGTCGCGGGCGGCGCGATGGCGCTGATCAACAGCATGGGCGCGCTCGGTTCGTTCGTCGGCTCGTACGCGGTCGGCTATCTGAACGGCGCGACCGGGTCGCCCGCGGCATCGTATGCATTCATGAGCGTGGCGCTCGTCGCCGCGGTGATCCTGACGCTCGCCGTCAAGCCGGCCGCGGCCGAACAACGTGGCCCCGCTCGTCCCACCGTCGCAAGGAAAATTAGCTGATGAACAAGATCGTCGCCTGGAAGTCGCTGCCCGAGGATGTGCTCGCCTATCTGCAACAGCATGCGCAGGTCGTGCAGGTCGATCCGTCACAGCATGATGCGTTCGTCGCCGCGCTGCGCGATGCCGACGGCGGCATCGGCGCGAGCGTGCAGATCACGCCGGCGATGCTCGAAGGCGCGAGCCGGCTGAAGGCGCTGTCGACGATCTCGGTCGGCTACGACCAGTTCGACGTCGCCGACCTCACGCGCCGCGGCATCGTGCTCGCGCACACGCCGGACGTGCTGACCGAATCGACCGCCGATACCGTGTTCTCGCTGATCCTCGCGTCCGCGCGGCGCGTCGTCGAGCTGGCCGACTGGGTCAAGGCGGGGCAGTGGCGCACGAGCATCGGGCCCGCGCAGTTCGGGCTCGACGTGCAGGGCAAGACGATCGGCATCGTCGGCTTGGGGCGGATCGGCGGCGCGGTCGCGCGACGCGCGGCGCTCGGCTTCAACATGAAGGTGCTGTATACGAACCGCAGCGCGAACCACCAAGCGGAGCAGGCGTATGGCGCGCGGCGCGTCGAGCTGGCTGAATTGCTCGCGCAGTCCGATTTCGTCTGTCTGCAGGTGCCGCTCACGCGAGAGACGCGGCATCTGATCGGCGCCGCCGAACTGCGCGCGATGAAGAAGAGCGCGATCCTGATCAACGCTTCACGCGGCGCGACCGTCGACGAACCGGCGCTGATCGAGGCGCTGCGCAACGGCACGATTCACGGCGCGGGCCTCGACGTGTTCGACACCGAACCGTTGCCTGCCGACTCGCCGTTGCTCGCCATGCCGAACGTGGTCGCATTGCCGCATATCGGCTCGGCGACGCACGAGACCCGTCATGCGATGGCGCTCAACGCGGCGGAGAACCTGGTCGCCGCGCTCGACGGCACATTGACGACCAACATCGTCAACCGTGACGTCCTGGCGAAGTGATTCGCAGGGCGGCGCGCAAGCTCCCGTCCTCGGACCGGCACGAGCGATGAGCGAATGAGCACGACCCCGCCCCCGGCCAGCATGCCGCCTGGTCCCCCGAGCGCGCCGACGCGACGCGCGACGATCACCGATGTCGCGCGTGAAGCCGGCACCGGCAAGACCAGCATCTCGCGCTATCTGAACGGCGAGTTCAGCGCGCTGTCGCCCGAGCTGCGCGCGCGCATCGAAGCCGCGATCGCGCGGCTCGACTATCAGCCGAACCAGATGGCGCGCGGCCTGAAGCGCGGCCGCAACCGGCTGATCGGCATGCTGGTCGCCGACCTGACCAATCCGTACTCCGTCGAAGTGCTGCAAGGCGTCGAGGCCGCGTGCCATGCGCTCGGCTTGATGCCGCTGATTTGCCACGCGGCGAACGAAGTCGAGATGGAGCGGCGTTATCTGCAACTGCTGACCACGTATCGCGTGGAAGGTGTGATCGTCAACGCGCTAGGCGTGCGCGAGGAGACGTTGCGGCCGGTCGGCGACGGCGGGATTCCGGCGGTACTGGTCGATCGGCGCGTGGAGGGGCTGGTCGCCGACATGGTCGGTCTCGACAATGGCGCGGCCGCCGCGCTCGGTACGCGGCATCTGCTCGAACGGGGCTTCGAGCACATCTGGTTCGTCGTGCAGCCGTTCGAGCAGGTCAGCTCGCGGCAGTTGCGCGTCGAAGCATTCGATCGGGCGATGCGCGACGACGGCCGCGCGCGCGGTCGTACGCTGGTGCTCGATCTCGCCGATGCAACTGCGCTCGAGCGCGGTCTCGCGGAGCTGGATCGTGCGATCGACTCGCCAGGCGGGGCCGGTGCCGAGCCCGCCGGCGCCTCCCCACGCGTCGCGCTGTTCGCGGCCAACGCACCGGTCGCGTTGCGGCTCGCGCTGCATCTGAACGCGCGTTACGGCGCGCACTGGCAGAGCCGCGTCGCGCTGCTTTCCATCGACGATCCGGATTGGGCCGAGCTCGCCGGCATCACGACGATCCGCCAGCCGACCTACGACATCGGTTATCGCGCGGTCGAATTCCTGCACGAGCGCATCGAAGGCGCGCAGACGGGCGCGCGCGACTGCCTGCTGCCCGGCGAGCTGATCGTGCGTGCGTCGACCGCACGCTGATTTCCGGCCAATCTGCGATGATGCGGGCTGCGGCGCGCAGCGGTTGCGCGCCGGGGATTGCAAGGAACCCCGCAAGGATACTCATGGTCGTGCCACCGCTTACCCTCGCGAGCCTCGCGCTCGCCACGCTCGTCATCGCCGCTTTACCGTTTCTGATTTACCGACAATTGCGCCGTCCGCTCGCGCTTCGGCCGCGCGACGCGATCGCCGGCGTCGCGGTGTTCGCGCTGTTCGCGATGGTCATCGAGCGTGCGCTGCACGACTACCTGTTGCGCGGCAACGAGGCGACCGCGGCGTTCCTTTCGCAGCCGCTCGCGTTCGTTGTCTATGGTGCGCTGGCCGCGGGCGTTTGCGAGGAAGTGGGGCGGTTCTTCGGCATGCGGCTGCTCATGAAGCGCGCGGCGGCGCGGCCGGCGGTGCGCAAGAAGGCGAACGTCGACGCGCCCGCCGGCGTCGATGCAAGCGCGGGCGCGAGCCCCGCCGCCAGCACGACCGCCGACACGCGCACCGCCGCATTGCGCGCCGACGATGGCGCCGCGCTCAGCTACGGCCTCGGCCACGGCGGCGCAGAAGCGTGGATGGTCGGCGTGTTCGTGCAGTGCCAGTGGCTCGTGTTGGCGGTCCTCGAAAACCGTGGCCGGCTCGGCGATTACCTCGGCAATCTGCCGGCCGAAGCGGTGATGCGCGTGCATCTGATTCTCGCGAGCCTGACGCCGCAACTGGCCGGCATTTTCGCGCTCGAACGCGTCGCGGCGCTGGTGTTCCAGATCGGCCTGTCGGTGCTGATGTGGCGCGGCGTGCGGGCCGGCTCGCGCGGCATCCTGCCGCTCGCGATCGGGGTGCACGCGCTGATCGACGTGCCTGCGGCAATGACGCAGGCGCGGCTGTTGCCGCTCGCGGCGGCCGATACGGTCTATGTGGTGGCGGCGGTGTTCGTCGCGGGACTGCTGATACGGATTTACCGGCGGCCGGCGGCGGCGTGAGCGGATGAGCCGCTGGACGGCAGGCGCCTCGCTATCCCTTCAGCGTTTCTCTAAAATACGCCTACGTTTCAGGATCTTCTTTTCCCGGCAGCCTTCATGGAAGCTTACCAATACGACTGCGCGCATCCGGAGTTCGACGAGCTCGCGCGCGTCATCAGCGATCTGTTTCCCGAGCAGACGCAGTTCATCGAGCGTGCCGCCGACGATGGCACGCCCACACTGACGGTTCACTGGGTAGCAATGCGCTTCGGTTCCACCGCGCGCCGTATCGTGATGACGGTCGCGATCGCGCCGGCGGCGCTCGCGCGTTATCGCGCGATGCCGGCGCGGTTGCGTGGCCGCAGCTTTGCGGTATTGCGCGCGTACGTCGAAGCGAGCCTGGGCTCGCTCGAAGAAATGTACGCGAACGGCCAGGCGGTCCCGCGCGAAGTCACGGTCGATCTCGGCGGAGAGTTCGCGTGACGCGCGAATGAAGCGCGGGCGAAGCGGATTCAATCCGCGAGCCGATAGACCTTCGCGAAACGCGCGGCCTGCACGACGCCATAGTCGCCGGGCGCGTACTGCATGACCCAGTCGCCGGCCGCGCCGTGCAGCACGTCGCCGCCGCTCGCGGAGCGCGCGAGCGAGAAGGACTCGTCCATCCGGCGGGCGAGTACGACCGCCGGGCGATTGCGGTAGGCGCCGGCTTCGCCGTGCGCGAGCGCGGCATCGGCGGGCAGGTACTTCGCATCGAAGCGCTCGCGCGACACGACCCAGCGCTCGCCGGTCGAGCCGGTGATCAGCGCATCGCCGCGCACATAGCGGTTCGGGCCTTCGAGGCTCATCAACTGGCCTTCGGCGGCGGCGAATTCGACGCTTACCGTTTCGTCCTTGACGACGCGTTGGGCGTGCGGATCGTCACGCAAATCGAGATTCCTGAGTTCGGTCATGAAGCGGGTGGAAGATTAGGGGGTGAGCGTTGCGGCGAGACTTGCCGCTTTGCGGCGATCGTGCGTCGAGTCGCTGGGACGGGTAGTCGGCCCAGACAGCGCGCCCCGAATAATGCCAGATGCATGAGCCGGGCGGGGGAAGGCGAAAGGGTGAGACGTGGTGAGAAAGCCGCTGTTCGGGCGCCGGCGGAATTGCTGAAATCAACCGCGTCCGAACGGACCCGCGCCCGCAACGGGGCACCCCCCGCCGCGGGCGCTCTTTCATTATGGCTTGACAGTCGCGTCGCTCGGGGCTTCTGCCGCGGGCTTGCCGCCCTTGCCCTTGCCATGGTGGCCGCGATGATGACCCTCGGGGCCGCCCTGGTGGAACGTCGCGTCGGCGAGCTTCTTCTGCTCCGGCGACAGGCTGCTATACAGCGGATCGAACGCATCGACGAGCTTCTTCATGCCGTCCGCATGCGCCTGCGCGATCGTTGCGTACTGTTTCATGTCGTCGAGCGCGCTCACGTTGGTGGCCGCCTTGCGCTGCTCGAACAGCCGGCCCATCGTTTCGCCGTTGCTGCGCATGACGTCGGCGAACGCCTTCCATTGCGTTTCCTGCGCGGGCGTGATCTTCAGTTGCGAGTGCAGATAAGCGATGCGGTCTTCGACGTTGCGTTCGTGGCCGGCCTTGGCCGCGGAGGCCGAGGCTGTGGTGTCCGGCGCTGCGGCCGGCGCGGCGGTTTGGGCGAACGCGCCGCCCATCGAAACGGCCGTAGCCAGCATAACCAGTGCTTTTTTCATCGAAACTCCTGATGTCTGTTCGTTATTGAGACACGGCGCGCGGCGAGCGTCTTGCCCCGCGCCAGCGGCGAATGGCGCCGCACCGCAAGCGGCTGCCGCATTCGCCCGGCGCCGCTATTAGTAACACGTTAACCCTACAATACGGTGCGTGTGCGACAAACGCTTACAACCGAAACGAACGCGAAACGGCTCGCGCCTGATCGGCAATCGCGCCGACATACTGCGCCGGGCCGCCCCACAGTGTGCCGTGCATCTGTGACCGTACCGCGTGACATGGCGCCGCTGCGTGCAGACGCGCGATAATCCGCGACATTCCACACCAACTTCCTTCCCCTTCGATGAGACCTCCGCGCCTCGACCAGCTCGACGACCTCGACCGCAACCTCGTTGCACTGCTGCAAGCCAACGCGCGCGAGAGCGTCGCGAATCTTGCGCGGCAGCTCGGCGTCGCGCGCACGACCGTGATCGCGCGCATTGCGCGGCTCGAGCGCAGCAACGTGATCGCCGGCTACAGCGTGAGGCTTGGCCAGGATGTGCTCGATTCGAGCATCGTCGCGTATGTCGGCATCATCATCGCGCCGAAGCACGGACCGGCCGTGCAGAAACGCCTCGGCAAAATGCCCGAAGTGCAGATGCTGTGCGCGGTCAGCGGCGAGTTCGACTACGTGGCATGGCTGCGCGCCGATTCGCCCGAACGGCTCAACGATCTGCTCGATCAGATCGGCGGGCTAGAGGGCGTCGAGCGAACCACGACGTCGATCATTCTCGCGCGCAAGATCGACCGCGGCACGGTGTGAGTCGGCGCGCGGCGTAACTTCTTCGCGAGTGCTGCGAGAGTCCATCGTTGACGCCTTTTTTACGCTGTTTCGACAAATCGTTTGACCGGTTCGTCAGAACGTCGAACTGGATGGTCATACCGCAGCATTTTGCGCGTATGAACTGTTTTTGCTTCTTCCTACACTGTCATTCAAGGGTTCGGCCCGCAGGCGCCGCGCGCAACACGCGGCGCACTTCCCAAGCTCAGAGACAGCACATGGATAACAAGGAGAAGCAGATGAAAGTAGCTATCGTTGGCGCAGGTCTGATCGGTCACACCATTGCCCATATGCTGCGCGAGACGGGCGACTACGAAGTCGTCGCGTTCGACCGCGATCAGCACGCGCTCGACAAGCTCGCCGCCCAGGGCATTCCCACCCGCCGCATCGATTCCGCCGACGCCGCCGTGCTGCGCGCCGCCATCGAGGGCTTCGACGTGCTGATCAACGCGCTGCCGTACTACCTCGCGGTCAACGTCGCATCGGCCGCGAAGGGCGCGGGTGTCCATTATTTCGACCTGACCGAGGACGTACGCGCGACGCACGCGATCCGCGCGATCGCCGAAGATGCCGATCACGCATTCATGCCGCAGTGCGGTCTCGCGCCGGGCTTCATCGGCATTGCCGCGCACGAGCTCGCGAATCGCTTCACGGAAATCCGCGACGTGAAGATGCGCGTCGGCGCGCTGCCCGAGTTTCCGACCAATGCGCTGAAGTACAACCTGACGTGGAGCGTCGACGGCCTGATCAACGAGTACTGCCAGCCGTGCGAGGCCATCCGCGATGGCCGCACGCAATGGGTGCAGCCGCTCGAAGGCCTCGAGCATTTCTCGCTCGACGGCACCGAGTACGAAGCGTTCAACACGTCGGGCGGGCTGGGCACGCTGTGCGAAACGCTGGCGGGCCGCGTCGAATCGCTCGACTACAAGTCGGTGCGCTATCCGGGTCATCGCAACCTGATGCAGTTCCTGCTCGAAGACCTGCGTTTGTCGAGCGACCGCGATACGCTGAAGACCATCATGCGCCGCTCGGTGCCGTCGACCGCGCAAGATGTCGTGCTGGTGTTCATCACCGTGAGCGGCATGCGCGACGGTCAGCTGGTGCAGGAGGTGTTCACGCGCAAGATCTTCGCGAAGACCGTCTGCGGGGTGCCGATGAGCGCGATTCAGATCACGACCGCCGGCGCGATGTGCGCGGTGCTCGATCTGTTCCGCGAGCGCAAGCTGCCGCAAAAGGGCTTCGTGCGCCAGGAGCAGGTGTCGCTCGGCGATTTTCTGGCGAACCGCTTCGGCAAGTTGTACGAAGGGCAGTCGCTGGAGGCGATGGCGACGGTTTGAGGCCGGCATGGCTCGCGTCGAATGAAAATCCCCGTACGTCGCCGACGTACGGGGATTTTCCGTTTTTCAGCCATCATCGGGCCGGCGCGGCACTCGCCGGACAGAAGGGAGGGCCGTCATCCAGCCACGATTTGCGCGACGAGCGCTTCATGGTCCGCCGAACTGGGCGCGGTATTGTCGAACATCAGCAGACCCTCGCGGCTCGCGCCGCTCGGCTCGAAACGCCGCCGCCGGTAGACGTCCCAGTGCGCGAGCTTGTACGCATCGTTGGGATTCGCGCGCGCGACGATCCGCTGCCGCGCCACGTCCTCCGAGGTCCGCACCCACACGACACACAACCTCACGTCCGGCGCGACGCCGAGCCACGCATGATCGAACAGCCGCCGCTCGCGCACCTCGCGAGACAGCGGGCCGACGACCAACGCGCTGATGCCGAGTTCGAGATTGTCGCGCGCCGTATCGATGAGGCCGCGATACTCGGGGTCGCGCAGATGCTGCAGGAAAAGAGGGCTGTCGCGATCGTTCGGATTGCCGGTCAGCATCGCCATCGCGGCCGCGCTATAGCCGCCGTACAGCGTGTCCTTGTCGAGCAGGCAGAAGGGGATGCCGCTCACTTTCATCAGCGGGCCGAGCAGTTTTTTCGCCAGCGTCGTCTTGCCCGTGCCCGCATGACCGCAAAAGAAAACCAGAGAAGTCACGCAGGCTTGTCCTCACGCGGCGCGGCGGCGTCATCGGGGCGCGGGTCGCGCGCGAACGTGCCGTTGGCCTCGAGCCACATCACGTTGATGATGCCGAAGCCGAGCGCCACACCCACGCCGAGAATCCAGGTGAAATACCACATCGCAGTCTCCTTGATCGTGCGTCCGGCGACGCGGATCGACAGGCATGCCGGCAACCGACGATGGCCAGCCGCGAGCGCGGCCGCCTGCACCGATCATGAAGAAGAACGCCGCGCCATGCAAGAGGCGCGGCGCCCGAGCTCCGAGCTCCGTGCGCCGTGGCTGGCGGAATGTCCGCGCGTTGCTATGATGCGCAACGATCATGCGTACGAGCGTACCGTGTCCGCCGAACCGGCGGACGCGGAGCGACGACCCACACCGCGTAGTCGGAAACTCGGGCCGCAATCGAGAGCACAGGGGAGAACCAGCATGCCGAGGCGCCTGTCTTGCCGCTGCCGAGCCGCACGGATGGCCGGGTCCGCACGCTGCGCCGCGTTGGCCGCATGCGTCGCGCTCAGCGTGCTCACGCTGGCCGGCTGCGCGTCGACGCCGGCCGAGCCGGTACCGTTCAAACCGGTGCCTGCCGAGCGCATCGTCAGACAGGGCTATACGGCGCCGGGCCCCGGCCTCGTCGCGGTGGACGTGCGGCGCGAGCGTTCGCGCGACGTGATCGTGCGGTTCCGCAATGCGCTCGTCTATATCGACGGCGAGCGCGTGACCGACCTGATGAACGGCGAGCACGTGGTGTTCTATCTGCCGCCCGGCGCGCATCGGATCGGCGTATCGACGCAGTTCGATCCGGTCATCGAGCTGAACTTCGTCGTGACGGCCGACCCGCGCTACACGAACCGCGCCTCGGTCACGTTCAACGACGATCACCGCATCGGCCTGCAGCGGGTCGCGCAGTAGCCTGTCGTCGAGCATTAACAATTGGATACGCGCGGCTTAGGTATCGCGCCTTAACATGGCGGCTGATGCAAGCGGCCTGGAAGCGTGCTTGTCCGTTCATGCAGACCCGTCGACCGTCTTACGCAATGCTTACGCGAGCCGGTGGCGAGGTCTGCTTTTGTATGCAAGGTAATCCGAACATGCTGATCAATTGCGCCGCCTATCAGGACGGCCGGAAACTCGCCGACATCGATATCGACAGCATCAGCGACTACGTCGCGCGGCCCGAGTGCTTCGTCTGGGTCGCGTTGAAAGACCCGAGCCCCGACGAACTCGCGATGATGAAAGACGAGTTCAATCTGCACGAGCTCGCCATCGAAGATGCGCAATACGGCCATCAACGGCCGAAGATCGAGGAGTACGGCGATTCGCTGTTCACCGTGATGCACACGGTCGAGATGGACGAGCAGGGCGAATTCGTGATCGGCGAAGTCGACGTGTTCGTCGGCGGCAACTATGTGCTGTCGGTGCGGCGCGGCACGCGCACCGGCTTCAAGAGCGTGCGCGCGCGCTGCGAGCATGAGCCGCATCTGTTGAAGGAGGGCTCGGCGTTCGTGCTGTACGCGCTGATCGACGATGTGGTCGACCGTTATTTCCCGGTCATCGAGGCGATGAGCACCGAGCTCGAAACGCTCGAGGACCGCATCTTCGAGAAGAACGACTCGGCCGCCTCGCGCGCGATCGTGCAGGACCTGTACACGATGAAGCGCCGGCTCGTGATCCTCCAGCACCATATCGTGCCGCTGCAGGAAGCGGTCGGCAAACTGACGGGCGGGCGCATTCCGAGCGTCTGCGCCGGCATGCAGGCGTACTTCCGCGACGTCTACGACCACCTCGACCGGATCGTCAGAACCATCGAGGGGCGCCGCGAAATCGTCGTCACGGCGGTGCAGGTGAACCTCGGCATGATCTCGCTCGCCGAGAGCGAAGTCACCAAGCGGCTCGGCTCGTTCGCCGCGCTGTTCGCGGTGCCGACCATGATCGCCGGCATCTACGGGATGAACTTCGAGCGCATTCCCGAGCTGCATTTCAAGTTCGGCTATCCGGTCGTGCTGGCGGTGATGCTGGCGATCGACTTCGTGCTGTACCGGCGTTTTCGCAAGGCCGGCTGGCTGTAGCCGGCGCACCGTTCAATTTCCTCGGGGTTTCCCTTGCGGCGCGCGCGATACCAGGCCAGCATAAGCGGCCTGTGGGTCGCGCCGCACGCGACGCACAGGCGTCATCGACTGCACGGACTGAGCGAGGGAACCTTGCCACACGCTGTTGCCACACCCGCCCGGATCGATCGAGCGCATTGCGGCGCCGCAGATGTTGCGCGCCGGTGCGTTGCAACACCGCGAATCGTTGACATGCCGAAGAGCTTGCGCTGAGAATAGGCCCCGCAAACGTTTGCGCATCACAAAAAATACGGCTCGCCCGCGAGCCTGACAACCTTGGAGATACGCATGAGCCATCGAACCCGTCGTCGCATTCTTGCCGCCGCAGTTCTCGCCACCGCCTCCGCCGTCCTGCCTTTTTCCGCCGCCCACGCGCAGAACGCGCCGGCTCATAAGCCGAAGGTCGCGCTCGTGATGAAGTCGCTCGCCAACGAGTTCTTCCTGACCATGGAGACCGGGGCGAAAGACTATCAGAAGCAGAACCCCGGCAAGTTCGACCTGATCACCAACGGCATCAAGGACGAAACCGACACCGCCAACCAGATCCGCATCGTCGAGCAGATGATCGTGTCGAAGGTCGACGCGATCGTGCTCGCGCCGGCCGATTCGAAGGCGCTCGTGCCGGTCGTCAAGAAGGCGGTCGACGCGGGCATCATCGTCGTCAACATCGACAACCGGCTCGATCCGGACGTGCTGAAGTCGAAAGACCTGAACGTGCCGTTCGTCGGCCCCGACAATCGCAAGGGCGCGCGGCTCGTCGGTGACTACCTCGCGAAGCGCCTGAAGGCTGGCGACGAGGTCGGCATCCTCGAAGGCGTGTCGACCACCACCAACGCGCAGCAGCGCACTGCGGGCTTCAAGGACGCGATGCAGGCGGTCGGCGCGAAGGTCGTGTCGGTGCAGTCGGGCGAGTGGGAAATCGACAAGGGCAACGCGGTCGCATCGGCCATGCTCAACGAGTATCCGAACCTGAAGGCGCTGCTCGCCGGCAACGACAACATGGCGATCGGCGCGGTGTCGGCGGTGCGCGCGGCCGGCAAGCAGGGCAAGGTGCTGGTGGTCGGCTACGACAACATCAACGCAATCCATCCGATGCTGAAGGACGGCCGCGTGCTCGCCACCGCCGACCAGTTCGCGGCGAAGCAGGCCGTGTTCGGCATCGATACCGCGTTGAAGGCATTGAGCGAAAACAAGAAGCAGTCGCAGCTGTCGGGCGTCGTCGAAACGCCGGTCGTTCTGGTGACGAAGGACACCCTGAAGTAAGCGCGCCGCGCCCGGCGCGAAGCACGAGCCGGGCGCAGCCGGGAAAGCGTACGGGAAGCCGCAAAAATCACCACGAATTATGGATAGCGTGTTTTAGAGGCAAACCACCACCCAGCGATCCGCTTTTGTTCAACGAACGCTCAAGAATCCCGCCGCACCGCCGTTAATCCCAGAGATAAGCGTCATGACGGCGGCTCGCGTGGTGAGAGGGAGCGCGGCCATGAGCAGCTGTGCATTCCGCGCAATGGGGCGCCACGAAGGCGCCAGAAGCGCCATGCAACCAGGAGCGCGATGGATTCGACCGACCACGACGCCTTGCCTGTCGTACTGAGCGTCAGCGGCATCGGCAAGACCTATGCCGAACCGGTGCTCGCCGACGTATCGCTGTCGCTGCGAGCGGGCGAGGTATTGGCGTTGACCGGCGAGAACGGCGCGGGCAAGAGCACGCTGTCGAAGATCATCGGCGGGCTGGTCGAAGCGAGCGCGGGCACGATGCGGCTTGCCGACGCGCCGTACGCGCCCGCGAGCCGCACCGAGGCCGAGGCGCTCGGCGTGCGCATGGTCATGCAGGAGTTGAATCTGCTGCCTACGCTGTCGGTCGCCGAGAACCTGTTCCTGAAACGGCTGCCGCGAGCGGGCGCGTTCAGCTTCGGCTGGATCGATCGCGGCAAGCTGCGCGAGAACGCGCGCGAGGCGATGACGCAGGTCGGGCTCGACGCGATCGATCCCGACACGCTGGTCGGCGAACTGGGCATCGGTCATCAGCAGATGGTCGAGATCGCCCGCAACCTGATCGACGACTGCCGGGTGCTGATCCTCGACGAGCCGACCGCGATGCTGACCGCGCGCGAGGTCGATCTGCTGTTCGAGCAGATCGGGCGGCTCAAGGCTCGCGGCGTCGCGCTCGTCTATATCTCGCACCGGCTCGAAGAGCTGGCGCGGGTCGCCGAACGGGTCGCGGTGCTGCGCGACGGCCGCCTCGTGCATGTCGACGCGATGGCGAACCTGACGAGCGAGCAGATCGTCACGTGGATGGTCGGCCGCGAGCTCGGCGAGCATATCGATCTCGGCGAGCGCAACATCGGCGCGCCGCTCCTGAAAGTGGAGCGGCTCGCGCGCGGCAAGCTCGTGCGCGACGTGTCGTTCGAGGTGCGCGCGGGCGAGATTTTCGGTGTGAGCGGACTGATCGGCGCGGGCCGCACCGAGCTGATGCGGCTCATCTACGGCGCCGACCGCAAGGACGGCGGCAGCGTGTCGCTCGCCGCGACGCCGGGCGCGCCGCCTGCGCCCGTGCGAATCGACTCGCCGGCGGACGCGGTACGCGCGGGTATCGCGCTGATCACCGAAGACCGCAAGGGCGAAGGCCTGCTGCTGCCGCAACCGATCGCGGCCAACCTGTCGCTCGGCAATCTCGGCAGCGTCGCGCGGCACGGCCTCGTCGACGCGAAGCGCGAGAACGCGCTGGCGCACAAGCAGATCGCCGCGATGCGGATTCGCAGCTCGGGGCCCGCGCAGGTTGTCGGCGAACTGTCGGGCGGCAACCAGCAGAAGGTCGTGATCGGCCGCTGGCTCGCGCGCGACTGCCGCGTGCTGTTGTTCGACGAACCGACGCGCGGCATCGACGTCGGCGCGAAGTTCGATATTTACGGCCTGATGGGCGCGCTCGCTCGCGACGGCCGCGCGCTCGTCGTGGTGTCGAGCGATCTGCGCGAACTGATGCTGATCTGCGACCGGATCGGCGTGATGTCGGCGGGCAGCATGACAGGTGTGTTCGAGCGCGCGAGCTGGAGCCAGGATGCGCTGCTCGCGGCTGCGTTCGCCGGCTACCGCGGCCGTGACGCGCTGCTGCACACGCACGGCGTCAACGAAGCAGGGAGTCTGTGATGACCGATCAATCGTGGCGCAAGGCGGCGGGTGTCAAACAGGACGGCCAGTTGGACGGCCAGTTGGGCGGCCAGCAGGACGGCAAGCAAGGCGGTGCGCCGGACGCGCCCGCCGTGACGCCGCCCGCCGATCCGTCGGCGCCGCTCGCGAGCGGCAAGCCGGCCGGCACGCGGCTCGGCTTTTCGAACTACCTGGGCCTCGCCGGCGCGCTGCTCGCGATGATCGTGCTGTTCTCGCTGCTGAGTTCGCACTTTCTGAGCTACGACACGTTCAGCACGATCGCGAACCAGATTCCGGATCTCGTCGTGATGTCGGTCGGCATGACCTTCGTGCTGATCATCGCGGGGATCGATCTGTCGGTGGGCTCGGTGCTCGCGCTCGGGGCGTCGGTGGTCAGCGTGGTGACGCTGAAGTGGGGCTGGGGGCCAGCTGCCGGCGCGCTGCTCGGGGTCGCGGTCGCGGCGCTGACCGGCACCGTGACCGGCGCGGTGACGGTGGGCTGGCGAATTCCGTCGTTCATCGTGTCGCTCGGCGTGCTCGAGGCGGCGCGCGGCATGGCGTATCAGATGACCAATTCGCGCACCGCGTATATCGGCGATGCGTTCGATTTTCTGTCGAACCCGATCGCGCTTGGCATCTCGCCGGCCTTTCTGATCGCGGTCGCGGTGATGGTGATCGCGCAGCTGGTGCTGACGCGCACGGTGTTCGGGCGCTATCTGGTCGGGATCGGCACCAACGAGGAAGCGGTGCGGCTCGCGGGCGTCAATCCGCGGCCGTACAAGGTGATCGTGTTCGCGCTGATGGGCGCGCTGTCCGGACTCGCGGCGCTGTTCCAGATCTCGCGGCTCGAGGCGGCCGATCCGAATGCGGGTGTCGGCCTGGAGCTGCAGGTGATCGCGGCGGTCGTGATCGGCGGCACGAGTCTGATGGGCGGGCGTGGTTCGGTTATCAGCACGTTCTTTGGCGTGCTGATCATTTCGGTGCTGGCGGCGGGCCTCGCGCAGATCGGCGCGAACGAGCCGACCAAGCGCATGATCACCGGCGCGGTGATCGTGGTGGCGGTGGTGCTCGATACGTACCGCAGCCGTCGCAAACGCGCCTGAGGTGGGAGCCGCCGCGCAACGATGAATGAGTGTGGTCTGTCTTCGATGAAGACGTCCGTGGGTCGCCATGCGGCGCATCCGGCCGGAACAACAGACCTAACGGGGTTTTGCATGGGACCGGAGTAAGCGCTAAACCGCTAACTCCGTTCGACCGCGATGAAACTGCATGGGACCGGAGTAAGCGCTGAAGCGCTAACTCCGTTCGACCGCGATGAAACCGCATGGGACCGGAGTAAGCGCTAAAGCGCTAACTCCGTTCGACCGCGATGAAACCGCATGGGACCGGAGTAAGTGCTAAAGCGCTAACTCCGTTCGACAGGAGAGCAACAGGTTATGACGACGATCAAGGATGTGGCGGCGGTGGCGGGCGTGTCGTTCACGACGGTATCGCACGTCGTGAACAACTCGCGGCCGGTGTCGGCCGATGTGCGCGCGAAAGTCGAGCACGCGATCCGTCAACTGCACTATGTGCCGTCGGCGGTCGCGCGCTCGCTGAAGGCGCGCGCGACCGCGACGATCGGACTGGTGGTGCCGAACAGCACGAACCCGTATTTCGCGGAGCTCGCGCGCGGCATCGAGGACGGCTGCGCGCGCAATGGCTACTGCGTGTTCTTCTGCAACTCCGACGATGACCCCGCGAAGCAGCGCAACTATCTGCGCGTGCTGCAGGAAAAACGCATCGACGGGTTGATCGTCGCGTCGGCCGGCGACGACGCCGTGCTCGCGCAGGCGCTCGCCGACGCGCGCGAGCCGCTCGTGGTGGTGGACCGCAACATCGAGGGAGTCAGCGCGGACCTCGTGCAGATCGATCACGAGAAGGGCGCGTATCTGGCCACCCGTCATCTGCTCGAGCTCGGGCATGTGCGGATCGGTTGCATCACGGGGCCGGTGCAGACCGCGGTCAGCGCGATGCGGGTGCACGGTTTCATTCGCGCGATGGCCGAACGTGGCATCGAGATTCCGGCCGATGCGATCGTCGAAAGCGATTTTTCGGGGACGGGCGGACATCGCGCGGCCGCGCAGCTGTTCGATACGGTCAGGCCGTCGGCGATTTTCGCGGGCAACGACATGATGGGCATCGGCGCGTTGCGCGCGGCGGCGGAGCGCAATATCAGCGTGCCGCGCGATTGCTCGATCATCGGTTTCGACGATATCGAGCTGGGCCGCTTCACGTTCCCGTCGCTGTCGACGGTCGGACAGTCGGTGCGCGCGCTTGGCGACACGGCCGCGCAGACGCTGATCGACCGGATCGCCGAGGCGTCGTCGAACAGCACCGCGCGGGCGCCTGCGCGCCGCCGCGTGGTGTCGCCGCGGCTGATCGTGCGGGAGTCCACCGCGACATGGGCGGGCGCGGAACGGCGGGATCTGGCGGCCTGATGCGCCGGATCAAGGACGCATGAGGGGCGCTCGAAGGACGCGCGCGCAATGGCGACGCGACCCGTCGCGCAACGGAGGACAACTCGAGTGGCAAGCAACCCAACGCGCGCACGCGTCACGGTGGTCGGTAGTCTGAACATGGACCTCGTGGTGCGTTCGCCACGCCTGCCCCAACCGGGCGAGACGCTGGCCGGCCGCGGCTTCGCGCAGGTCGCGGGCGGCAAGGGCGGCAACCAGGCGGTCGCGGCCGCGCGGCTCGGCGCGCAGGTGTCGATGCTCGGCTGCGTCGGTGCCGATGCGAATGGCGCGCAGCTGCGCGCGGGCCTCGAAGCGGAGCGCATCGACTGCGCCGCGCTCGAAACCGGCAGGGAGCCGAGCGGTGTGGCGCTAATCGTCGTCGACGATGCGAGCCAGAACACGATCGTGATCGTCGCGGGCAGCAACGGCGAGGTCACGCCGGCCGCCATCGCGCGACACGAAGCGACGCTCGCCGCCGCCGCCGTCGTGATCTGTCAGCTCGAAACCCCGCCCGAATCGGTGCGCGCGGCGCTGGCGGCGGCGCGGCGGCTCGGTAAGACCGTGATCCTGAATCCGGCGCCCGCCACCGGCCCGTTGCCGGCCGACTGGCTGCCGCTGATCGACTACCTGATTCCGAACGAACTCGAAGCCGCCGCGCTGAGCGGTCTCCCCGTCGACTCGCCCGAGGACGCCGCACGGGCCGCCGCCGCATTGCGTGCGGCCGGCGCGCGCAACGTGCTGGTCACGCTCGGTGCGCGCGGCGTGCATGCGTCGCTCGAAGGCGCGGCCGCGACGCTGTACGACGCGCCGCGCGTCGAGGCGGTCGACACGACCGCGGCCGGCGACACCTTCATCGGCGGCTTCGCGGCGCAGCTCGCGCAGGGCGCGAGCGTCGATGCGGCGATCCGCTTCGCGCAGCGCGCCGCCGCGCTATCGGTGACGCGCGCGGGTGCCCAACCATCGATTCCGACGCGCTCCGAGGTCGACGCACTGGACTGATGCCGCGGCGGCATTGGCACCGGGCACGCTGCCTGATCGAACTGTCCTGCTACCGCTTCGGGCGACTCCGAACGGGTCGCATCTCCACCCATTCCCGCCGCCAAACCGTCAAAAATCGTGCTTTGACGAATATCGCCGCGTTTCCCTACGCGCCGCGAACACACTCATTTCCAGTCAACTTGCTTTCAACGTCTTACAACGTCTTTGTTCATACCTTTTAAATGCTTCAAGTCTATGAGTGCGCCGCCGTAAACGGAAATTAGAGCGCTCTTTCAAAAAAGCGCCGGACCCAACACACGCCGCTCCCACGCTGCGTAGGCAGCAGCCTCTCATTGAGTACAGCACACAGGACCAAGCATGTTGAATAAAGGCATCACGATCAAGGCGCGAATTGGCCTCACGATGGCGTTCCTCGCCGCGTTGCTGGTTGCGATCGGCGTTTTCGGTCTGTTCGGCATGAGCCGTTCGAACGACGCCCATGAGGACACGTTCACCAACGCGATGCCGGGCGCGGTGAACATCGGCAACGCGGAAATCTACGCGGCGCGCGAACGACTCGCGCTCGACCGCGCCGCGTTCCTGGTCGGCACACCGGAAGCGGCCACCACCATCGAGCGCGGGCGCATGCTCGGGGGCACGTCCGACATGTGGTGGAAAAAATATCTCGATCTGCCACGCGACGCGGACGAAGACCGGCTTGCGCAGGACGTCGCCGCGAAGCGCAACGCGCTGCATCAGCAACTCGAAACGTTCGCGGCGGTGATCACGGCGAACGATCAGGGCAAGCTGGTCGAGCACGCGAAGAATCTGCAGGTCGTCTTCAACGACCTCGTCGGCGCCGACGACGCGCTGCGCAAATACCAGTTCGATTCGGCCAGGGAGGGCTTCGACTCCGCGCAGAGCAGTTTCCAGACGTTCCGCGTGGTCAGCATCGGCGCGCTGGTGATCGGCGTACTGGCGGCGGCGCTGTCGTATCTGACGCTGAGCCGCTCGATCGCGCGTCCGCTCGACGAAGCGCTCGGCCACTTCGATGCGATCGCGTCCGGCGATCTGCGTCGTCCGGTGATCGCGACATCGCGCGACGAAATGGGGCAACTGCTCGAAGGAATCGCCAGAATGCAGCGCAGCCTCACCGAAACGGTGCGCAGCGTGCGCGGCGGTAGCGAGTCGATCGCGACCGCGACGCGCCAGATCGCGGCGGGCAACATCGACCTGTCGTCGCGGACCGAGGAGCAGGCGTCGGCGCTGCAGGAAACCGCCTCGAGCATGGAGCAGCTGACCGGCACGGTGCGGCAGAATGCCGACAACGCGCGCCAGGCGAGCGCGCTCGCGGCCAACGCGTCCGAGATCGCCAACAAGGGTAGCGCGGTGGTCGGCCAGGTGGTCGGCACGATGGGCGACATCAACCAGAGCTCGGCGAAGATCGCCGACATCATCTCGATCATCGAAGGCATTGCCTTCCAGACCAACATCCTCGCGTTGAACGCAGCCGTCGAGGCGGCGCGCGCCGGCGAGGAGGGGCGCGGCTTCGCGGTCGTCGCGGGCGAAGTGCGCAGCCTCGCGCAGCGTTCGTCGGCGGCGGCCAAGGAGATCAAGGAGCTGATCGATACGTCGGTCGAGCGCGTGCAGTCGGGCTCGGCGCTCGTCGACGAGGCCGGCCGCACGATGAGCGAAATCATCGGCGCGGTGCAGCGCGTGACCGACATCATGGGCGAGATCGCGGCGGCGTCGGAGGAGCAGAGCGGCGGCATCGACCAGGTCGCGCGCGCGGTCACGCAGATGGACGAGGTCACGCAGCAGAATGCGGCGCTCGTCGAGGAAGCGGCCGCCGCCGCGTCGTCGCTCGAGGAGCAGGCGGCGCGGCTGCGCAGCGCGGTCGCGGTGTTCCAGGTCGACGACAGCGGCCGTGGCGGTCACGAAGCGGCGTCGGCGCTTGCGGCGCCGAAGCGTCCGGTGTCCACGAGCCCGGTCGCTACACGCGCACGCAAGCTCACGCCGGCTACCGCGCAGGCGGCGTTGCCGGCGAAGTCATCGATCCCGGCCGCGGCCGCTGTCGCGCCGCCGGTAGCGGCCGCCTCCACGCCCACGCCCACGCGCGCGCCGGCCAGGTCCGCGGCGACGGCCGGCAGCGATCGGGATTGGGAGACCTTCTGAGCTGGCTCGGATTCAGGTGTACATGGGCGGCGGCGCTGTCGTGCCTCAGGTGAGTCGAGACGCGCCGTGCGGCGCAACAGCCGTTCCCGTTCCCGTTCGCTAGCTGTCCGGCATCCGCGTCGCACCCGCGACGATCGCTTCGCGAAAAGCCGCGCCTGGACACCCCATGCGCGGTTTTTTTTCAGCTCCGGCAAGAATTAACGTTTGCGCGCCGACGCCTTTCACCGGCGCGTGTCGCGATCCGGTACATTGACGGGCACGGCCCCGATCCGTTTGCGCGGCGCGCGGCTGCCCGCACCTCCAACAGGTGGTTCCCACATATTGCTACGTCCTGCGAACCCTGCCATGCGCCAGCCACAAAGAACCGACATGACGCGATACGATCTTGCGCAACGCCTCGTCGAGGCACGCCGGCAGCGCCGGCCGATCGACGCGCCCGCACCCGACAGCCTGCCGCCCGACGCGGCGACCGCCTACGCGATCCAGCAGGCGGTGATCGTGGGCCTCGGCGAGTCGACCGGCGCGTGGAAGATCGGCGCGAAGTCGCCGGGCGGCGCCGCGTCGGGCGCACCGATTCCGGCCTCGCTGGTGATGCCGTCGCCAGCGAGGCTCGCGCATGACGGCTTCTTTCGCGTGCTGGTGGAGCTCGAGATCGCGTTCCGCTTCGACGTGACGATCGAGCCGCGCGCTCAGGCGTATGCGCGCGACGAGGTACTGTCGAAGGTCGGCGCCGTGCTGCCGGCCATCGAGATCGTCGACAGCCGCTTCGCCGAATGGCCGAATGTCGCGCCGCTCGCGCAGTTGGCCGACGCGCAGAACAACGGCGCGCTGATCACCGGCCATCCGGCCGTCTATGCGAGCCTCGCGCGCGGCTTCGACTTCGTGTCGCCGGAACTGGAGCTGAGTTTCAACGGCCGCTCGCTGATACCGGAAGTGACCGGCAATCCGGCAGGCGATCCGCGCGAGCTGCTCGTGTGGTTCGTCAACCATTGCGCGGCGATGGGCATCACGATCGAGCGCAACTGGACCTTGACCACCGGTTCATACGTCGGCGCGCACAAGATCGACGAACCCGGCATCGTGCGTGGTCATATCGACGGATTGGGTGAAGTGGAAATTGAACTGACCTGATCGATGCTGCGGCGCTTGTAACCGCAAATTACAACGCTTGATTCCAAACGGCTGCCCGCGTGCAGCCGTTTTTATTTTGGCGAATTTGAAACGGTGGCAGTCTTTGAATCGTCAACCTGTTCGAATGCATTTGTTGCAACCTTGCCGCTTCCACACCTATGAGAGCGCCGCGCGTTCGTCACGTGCATGCTTTTTGTGACGAAGTGTGCGTGCGCAGACAGCCGCTTTTTGGTGGCGGGTCGACGGTGCGGGTACGGGATGTGCAATAGCAACGCGGTGACTTGACGCGATGCAGCGGTCCGGCGAAGTCCTGCAGGAGCACTGAATAGCGATGCGGTGCTGAAGAAAGTAGCGATACAGCGGTGCAGCAGATGATGTGACTGGTTGCTGTGTGAGTAAAAAAATTGTAGGTGGTCGAATCTCTGTTTCCAGGTGAGGATTGTAGCGTGGCGGTTACGGCGCGATTTTCGCAACGTAGTCCGTGAAAAAAAATTTAAAAGGGTTTAGGATGAATTCGAGCGATGTCGTTTCCGAATAGCGCGCCGCGCACGACATCGCCCCAGACTTCGGCGAGGAGGTAGCATGGATATCTACAGCAGTTTCGCGACCCGCTTCGAGAAAACACGGGAGGACGAACTCTCGCTCGAGGAGTATCTCGCGCTCTGCAAAGACAATCCCGCCGCGTACGCCACTGCGGGCGAACGCATGTTGACGGCAATCGGAGAACCGGAACAGATCGACACTCGCAACGATCCGCGTTTATCGCGTATCTTCGCGAACAAGGTCATCAAGGTATACCCCGCATTCCGTGAATTCTACGGAATGGAAGAGGTGATCGAGCAGGTGGTCGCCTACTTCCGGCATTCGGCCCAGGGGCTCGAAGAAAAGAAGCAGATCCTGTATCTGTTAGGACCGGTCGGCGGCGGCAAGTCGTCGATCGCGGAACGTCTGAAGCAATTGATGGAACGCGTGCCGTTCTATGCGATCAAGGGCTCGCCCGTCAACGAATCGCCGCTCGGTCTGTTCGACTACGAGGAAGACGGTCCGATCCTCGAAGAGCAATATGGCATTCCTCGTCGCTACCTGCGAGGCATTCTGAGTCCGTGGGCGGTCAAGCGCCTGCACGAGTACAACGGCGACATCCGCAAGTTCCGCGTGGTGCGCCGCTATCCGTCGATCCTTCGCCAGATCGCTATCTCGAAGACCGAACCGGGCGACGAGAACAATCAGGACATTTCGTCGCTGGTCGGCAAGGTCGACATCCGCAAGCTCGAACAGTACGCGCAGGACGATGCCGACGCGTACAGCTACTCGGGCGGCCTGTGCCTCGCGAATCAGGGCCTGCTCGAGTTCGTCGAAATGTTCAAGGCGCCGATCAAGGTGTTGCACCCGCTGCTCACGGCGACCCAGGAAGGCAACTTCAAGGGCACGGAAGGCTTCGGCGCGATTCCGTTCGACGGCATCATCCTCGCTCACTCGAACGAATCGGAATGGAAGGCATTCCGCAACAACCGTAACAACGAGGCACTGCTCGACCGGATCTTCGTCGTCAAGGTGCCGTACTGCCTGCGCTATAGCGAAGAGGTCAAGATCTACGAGAAGCTGCTGCGCAACTCGTCGCTGGCCAACGCGGTCTGCGCGCCGGGCACGCTGAAGATGATGGGGCAGTTGTCCGTGCTCACGCGTTTGCACGAGCCGGAGAACTCGAGCCTGTTCTCAAAGATGCAGGTCTACGACGGCGAGAATCTGAAGGACACGGACCCGAAGGCGAAGTCGTATCAGGAGTATCGCGACTTCGCGGGCGTCGACGAAGGCATGACCGGCGTGTCGACCCGCTTCGCGTTCAAGATTCTGTCGCGCGTGTTCAACTTCGACTCGACCGAGGTCGCGGCCAATCCGGTGCATCTGATGTACGTGCTCGAACAGCAGATCGAACGCGAGCAGTTCCCGCCGGAAACCGAGCAGAAGTATCTGTCCTTCATCAAGGACGTGCTCGCGTCGCGCTATGCGGAGTTCATCGGCAAGGAGATTCAGACCGCGTACCTGGAGTCGTACTCCGAGTACGGTCAGAACATCTTCGACCGCTATGTCACGTATGCGGACTTCTGGATCCAGGATCAGGAGTTCCGCGACCACGACACCGGCGAGAGCTTCGACCGTGCCGCGTTGAACGCCGAGCTGGAGAAGATCGAGAAGCCCGCGGGCATCAGCAATCCGAAGGACTTCCGCAACGAGATCGTGAATTTCGTGCTGCGTGCGCGGGCTGCGAATGCGGGCAAGAACCCCGCGTGGATCAGCTACGAGAAGCTGCGCGTCGTGATCGAAAAGAAGATGTTCTCGAACACGGAAGAGCTGTTGCCGGTGATCTCGTTCAACGCGAAAGGCTCGGCCGAAGAGCAGCGCAAGCATGAAGACTTCGTCAATCGCATGGTGGCGAAGGGCTATACGCCGAAGCAGGTGCGCTTGCTGTGCGACTGGTATCTGCGCGTGCGCAAGTCGTCATGATGCGCGCATGATACTCATGGTGTGCCGCCCGTACGGTTCGACCGTACGGGCAACCGGCGAGGCGCAAGCCGCATAGCGTTGCACTGCGCGGCGGGCGTCTCGCGCACCCGAAATATTAGTGCGGCCGCAGGGAATCGCGGTTGCATGGACGGGAGACCGGGCGTGCTTCATCAAATCATCGACCGCAGGTTGGCAGGCAAGAACAAGAGTATTGCGAACCGTGAGCGCTTTTTGCGCCGCGTCAAAAACTATATTCGTCGTGCCGTTTCGGAGGCGGTGCGCGATCGCAGCATCAAGGACATCCAGAACACCCAGAGCATCACCATTCCGCGCAAGGACATCGCGGAGCCGTCGTTCCGTCATGGACCGGGCGGCCGGCGCGAGATGGTGCATCCCGGCAACTCGGACTACATCCGCGGCGACAAGATCCAGCGCCCGCAAGGCGGCGGTGGCGGCGGCGGAGGCGGTCAGGCCAGCAACGAGGGCGAGGGTCAGGACGACTTCGTGTTCGAGCTGAGTCGCGAAGAGTTCATGCAGTATTTCTTCGACGACCTCGAACTGCCGCGTCTCGTCAAGACCCATCTGATGGCCGTGCCGACGTGGAAAAGCGTCCGCGCGGGCTGGGCCGCGGAGGGCACGCCAAACAATATCGACGTGGTGCGCTCGTTGCGCAGCGCGCTCGGCCGGCGCATCGCGCTCGGCGCGCCGCTCGTCAACCAGTTGCACGAAATGGAGCGGCAGCTGGAAGAGTTGAGGGCCGATCCCGCCGATCGCCGCGACGAGATCAAGCTGCTTGAAGACGACATCCACCATCTGAAAGGACGCATCTGGCGGATCCCGTTCATCGATCCGTTCGATCTGCGCTACGTGAATCGCGTGAAGCAGCCTACGCCGTCGAGCCAGGCGGTGATGTTCTGTCTGATGGACGTGTCCGGTTCGATGGACGAGCAGCGCAAGGATCTCGCGAAGCGCTTCTTCATCCTGCTGTACCTGTTCCTGAAGCGTAACTACGAGCGCATCGAAGTCGTGTTCATCCGCCACCACACGCGCGCCGAGGAAGTCGACGAAGACACGTTTTTCCACTCGACCGAAAGCGGCGGTACCGTGGTGTCGAGCGCGCTCGAACTGATGCGCAAGGTGATGGACGAGCGCTATTCGCCGACTGAATGGAACATTTACGGCGCCCAGGCGTCCGACGGCGACAACTGGACCGACGACTCGCCGAAGTGCCGCAAGATACTGTCGGATGACATCCTGGAGAAGGTGCGGTATTTTGCGTATATTCAGGTGACGCCCGAAGAGCAGAATCTGTGGCTCGAATACGCGCAACTGGCGCTGTCGCAACCGCACATGGCGATGAAGAAGGTCGAAACCGCGGCCGATATTTATCCGGTGTTTCGCGAGCTGTTCGAGAAGCAGGCGGCGACTTCCTGATGGGATGCTGGTGGCGCACGAAGCGCCTGAACGACGAAGCGCGCGGCGATTCGTACGACAAGGGGTGACCCGCCGTATGACCGCGCCGCAGCGCAACAAAGGCGTGCCGCAGCGACAGTCGGGGCATGCCGAGGCAGGAGCGGCCAGCACGGGAGCCGCTCGCGCCGGAGCAGTCCGCGATGCTGCAGCACGGGACACACCGGAACGCCCAACGAGGGCAAAGGGAAGTCCGTATGAACGTAGCCGATAGACGGCCTCTGCCGTGCCCGTCCGACTGGACCTTCGAATTGATCGAAGAGTACGACTCGCATATTGCCCGTGTTGCGGAGCAATACGAGCTCGACGTGTATCCGATCCAGCTCGAACTCATCAGCGCCGAACAGATGATGGATGCCTATGCGTCCGTCGGCATGCCGGTGAACTACCGTCACTGGTCGTTCGGCAAACATTTCCTTTCCACCGAAAAAAGCTATCGCCGCGGCCAGATGGGGCTCGCGTACGAAATCGTCATCAATTCGAACCCCTGCATCGCGTATCTGATGGAAGAGAACACGATGACGATGCAGGCGCTCGTCATCGCGCATGCGGCCTACGGTCACAACTCGTTCTTCAAGGGCAACTATCTGTTCCGCTTATGGACGGACGCGCACGCGATCATCGACTACCTCGTCTACGCGAAAAACTACATCGCGGAATGCGAGGAGCGCTATGGGCTCGATCGCGTCGAGGAATTGCTCGACTCGTGCCACGCGCTGATGAATTACGGCGTGGACCGCTACAAGCGGCCGCAGAAGCTGTCGCTCCAGAAGGAGTTCGCCGCGCGTCGCGAACGTGAGGCGTATCTGCAGTCGCAGGTCAACGAGTTGTGGCGCACGTTGCCCACGCGCCATACGCCGCTGCCCGAAGAGGTCGAGGGGCGCTATCCACCCGAGCCGCAGGAAAACCTGCTGTATTTCGCGGAGAAAAACGCGCCGCTGCTCGAAGCGTGGGAGCGCGAGGTGATCCGCATCGTGCGCAAGATCGGCCAGTACTTCTATCCGCAGCGGCAGACCCAGGTGATGAACGAAGGCTGGGCGACGTTCTGGCACTACACGCTGCTCAATACGATGTACAACCAGGGCAAGCTCGAAGACGGCTTCATGATGGAGTTTCTCCATTCACACAGCAACGTCGTCTATCAGCCGCCGGTCACGAAGCCGTATTACAGCGGCATCAATCCGTATGCGCTGGGCTTTTCGATGATGAGCGATATCCGGCGCATCTGCGAAGCGCCGACCGACGAAGACCGCAAGTGGTTTCCGAATCTCGCCGGCAGTCCGTGGCTGCCCGCGATGCACTACGCGATGCGCAACTTCAAGGACGAGAGCTTCATCGCGCAGTATCTGTCGCCGCATCTGATCCGCGAAATGCGCCTGTTCTCGGTGCTCGACGACGACATGCGAGACGCGCTCGAAGTGTCGGCGATTCACGACGATAGCGGCTACCAGTACGTGCGCCAGGCGTTGTCGCGGCAGTACGACATGCATCACCGCGAGCCGAACATTCAGGTGTGGGCCGTCAATACACGCGGCGATCGCAGCCTGACGTTGCGGCATTTCATGAGCGACAACCGGCACCTGTCGTCGGATAGCGACGAGGTGCTCAAGCACATGGCGCGCTTGTGGCAGTTCGACGTGTACCTCGAGAGCGTCGACGAAAACGGTACCGTCAGAAAACGGCACGACTGCCGGTATATGCCGCCGTCCGTGAGAATATGAGCGCCGCCTGACTCCCGCCTGAGCGGTCCGTGTCGCCCGTCAAGCCCCTGCCAGTCCCGAACTGGCAGGGGCTTCGTTCTGTTGGTGCGCAAATCTGGCCGACCCAGGGCTTTCATCAGGCCACGCTGACAAAAAACCTTCTGGTGCTTTCATTTATGTAAAATTCGCGCACCCGCGACGGCCGCTCAGGCTGGGCGCGCGACATCAAGGCGGCGCCACGACCGTCCTCTTCGTTTAAATAAGGAAAAAGACACCAGCATGAACGACCAAACCGAACAATACGTCGTGGCCTCGGCGCACGACACACGGCGGCGCATTTTTGCAATCGTCGGCGCTTCATCGGGCAATCTCGTCGAGTGGTTCGACTTCTATGTGTATTCGTTCACGGCGCTTTACTTCGCGCCGTCGTTCTTCCCGAGCGGCAACACGACCACGCAGTTGCTGAACACGGCCGGCGTGTTCGCCGCGGGCTTCCTGATGCGGCCGATTGGCGGCTGGTTCTTCGGGCGGCTCGCCGACAAACGTGGTCGCCGCACCGCGATGATGGTGTCGGTATTCATGATGTGCGGCGGCTCGCTGGTGATCGCGATGCTGCCCACCTACGCGCAGATAGGCGCGCTCGCGCCGGCGTTGCTGCTGCTCGCGCGGCTGTTGCAGGGGCTGTCGGTGGGCGGCGAATACGGCACCAGCGCGACCTACATGAGCGAAGTCGCGTTGAAGGGCCGGCGTGGCTTTTTCGCGTCGTTCCAGTATGTGACGCTGATCGGCGGCCAACTGTGCGCGCTGCTCGTGCTCGTGACCCTGCAACAGACACTGACGACCGAAGAGCTGAAGGCGTGGGGCTGGCGTGTGCCGTTCGTGATTGGCGCCATCGCCGCGTTGATCGCGCTCTATCTGCGTAAATCCCTTGATGAAACCACCACCGCGGCGATGCGCCAGCGCAAGGAAGCGGGCACGCTGCGCGGGCTGTGGGAGCACAAGACCGCGTTCATGACGGTGCTCGGCTTCACGGCCGGCGGCTCGCTGATCTTCTATACGTTCACCACCTACATGCAAAAGTACCTGGTCAACACGGCCGGCATGCACGCGAAGACCGCGAGCTCGGTGATGACCGCCGCGTTGTTCGTCTACATGCTGATGCAGCCGGCGTTCGGCGCGTTGTCGGACCGCATCGGGCGGCGCCGCTCGATGCTGTGTTTCGGCCTGTTCGCGACCCTCGGCACGGTGCCGCTGCTGCATGCGCTGAAAGACGTGACGAGCCCGTATGCGGCCTTCGCGTTGGTCGTGGTGGCGCTCGCGATCGTCAGCTTCTATACGTCGATCAGCGGCCTGATCAAGGCGGAAATGTTTCCACCGCAAGTGCGTGCGCTTGGCGTAGGGCTGTCGTATGCGCTCGCCAATGCGATCTTCGGCGGCTCGGCGGAATATGTCGCGCTGTGGCTGAAGTCCGCCGGTGTCGAGACGATGTTCTTCTGGTACGTGACGGCGCTGTGTGCACTCGCGGGTATCGTGTCGCTGCGCATGCGCGATCCGTCGTCGGAAGGATATCTGCGGCACGAGCCGTGAACCGCTAGTCGGGCACGGCGAAACGTCGTGCCGCGATGGCAGCGTTCAAGCGGCGGTCCAGGGCAACCGGGCCGCCGTTTTTCATGGCATCGACGTTTGCGCGTCAATCCGCAAGCGAGGATCAGCGCGCTTCGCTCAACTGACGACGATCCGTGTCCCCCACGCATGCAGCAGGTCGCGCAGGCTATCGGCCTGTTCCATCCTCGCGCCGCTGCGCAGATGAATCTGCACCGCGCGGCCGGCGATGCCGTCGATCGGTTGCGCGAACCATAACTCGACCGCGAGACCTGGTCCGCGCTCGCGCCGGTCGCGACGCGCCTGTCGCGGCTCATACCGGCTTCGGCCCGTTGTCGACGAACTCATCGACCCTCGCGGCCTCATTCACCGTGGCCGCGCCAACAGCCGCGACCGTCGCCATCGAAGGCGTCGCCGCTACGCCGGCGACAGCATCGGCCGCCGCGCGCGGCGTCGGCAGACGGCCACGCCAGGCCGCGCGCGCCAGCATCAGCAGATGGTAGTAAAGCCGCGCGCTAAAGCCGTAGTTGTAGGCGAACAGATGCGCGCGCGCGATGCGCCAGGCCGCGCGCGCCTCGCCGTTTCTCGCGTGAATCGACACCGCGATCGGTACGAGCCGCCGCAGCGCCTGCCGCCGCGACGGTTCGAGCGGCGCCGGCAGACGCAGCGACTTCACGAACGCATAGGCGCTCAACGTTGCGGCCATGCTCGTGCCGCGCGTGCTGTGCGAGACCGACGTCGCGGTCTTCCGATACACCGACACATAGTCGTGCAGATAAAACACCTCGCGCGCGGCCAGGCATAGCTCGGTGCCGAACACGTAGTCGCAGCAGACGCCATACCGCGCGTCGTAGCCGACCCGCTTGACGAGCCGCGCGTCGGCCATCCAGCCATTGTTCGGAAACATCTGGATCAGGCCGGTGCGGCCCGCGAGCGGCTGGAGACCCTCGCGGGCCTCAGTGCGCCGGAACGCCTCGTTCAGGCGCGCGCTCGCGGCGAGATCGATCGCGCCGTCGTGATCCGCTTCGTATTGCGCACCGAATGCCGCATCGAGCCGCGGATAGCGCTGCCATAACGACACGAGTTTGTCGACGGCGTCGCTCGTCAGCAGATCGTCGTCGTGGATCAGCAGGATCTTGTCGCCGCGCGCCCGCTCGAACAGGCTCGACACATTGCGCGCCTGGCCAAGCGGCGGCTCGTGCTTCTCGTAGCGCACGCGCGGCTCGTCGCGGTAACGCTGCAAGATCAGTTGCCGCGAGCGCGCGTCCGTCGAATCGTCGCCAATCACGATTTCGACATGCGGATAGCTTTGCGCGAGGCACGAGTCGACGCATTCGATCAGCAGGTCGGGACGATTGCAGGTGGGCACGCAGATGGACACATGGGCGACGGCCGCACGGGCGAGGGGAGAACTTGACGCGTTGGACATGATGACGCCTTTTATCGATCGGAAGCGGCAAAAACCGGCGGAAAGCGGCAGCCGGTTCGCAGGGCGCACACCTTGCTGCAAGCAGCAAAATAGTCCAAGGCGTCAAAAAAATATTCGGTAAAAATGAGGAAGAAATGTTTGCTTACAGAAAGGTGCTGGAAGGAAAAAGTGATGCGGCCCGGGTGCACGACGCAGCCAGGGCCGCTCTGATACAGGGTTCTATTTTTTCAACCGACTGACGGTTCGCCCTCGCCGGACTTTTTGCCCGGACGGTCCGCCGGAGACTGCTTGTGACCTTCGTCGTGGCGCTCGGGCATCTTGCTCTTCGCGTTGTCGCTATGCACGGCGCGGTGCGGATGCGCGAAATCCTCGGTCTGGGCGCTGGCCTCGCTTTTCGATTCGTTGTCGGCCGCGCTTTTTGCTTCGCCTTGGGATTTTTCCGTCGTTTTGCTCATCGCTGCTCTCCTGGAGGGAAGACAAGCCTCCGGCAGCAAGACCCGGACCCGGGCGGGAGCAAACAGACGTTCCGCGCTCAGGCAACCGCGTGGCGCGGCCTGCCGCCCGTCAGCGACATGATGAAGTCGAGAAACGCGCGCACCTTGGCCGGCGGATGGTGCCGCGACGGATACAGCGCATACAGCGGGTACACCTCGTCGCCCCAATCCGGAAAGAGCTCGATCAGCTTGCCGCTCGCGAGCAGCGACTCCGCGCCGAGCGCGAGAATCTGCGCGATGCCCTGGCCCGCGATGCATACGCTATGCAGCGTGCCGACGTCGTTGACGGTCAGCCGCCCCTGCGGCGTCAGCGCGAGCTGCTTGCGGCCGCGATGGAATTCCCAGCTGAACGGATAACCGGTGAGCGGATCGCGAAACTTGATGCAGATATGCCGGCCGTCTTCGAGCTCGCCCGGATTCGCCGGCTTGCCATGCTTCTTCAGATACGACGGCGCCGCGACGGTCAGGATGCGCGTATCGAGCAGCTTGCGGGCGACGAGCGTCGACACCGGCGGGTCGCCGAAGCGGATCGCGACATCGAAGCCGTCCCCGACCATGTCGCCCAACTGGTCGCGCGTGACGAGTTCGAGCTGCAGGTCCGGATGTTTGTCGATGAAGCCGCCGAGGCGCGGCCCGAGCACGAGCCGCGAAAAGAACGGGTCCATGTTGACGCGCAGACGGCCCCGCACCGCGGTCGCGCCCTGCGCGGCGGAGGCGGCCGCTTCCTCGAGTCCGCCGAGGAGCGGCACGATCTGCTCGTAGAAACGCCGGCCTTCGTCGGTCAGCGTGACCGAGCGCGTGGTGCGGTCGAACAGACGAATGCCGAGGCGTGCTTCGAGCCGGGCGACCGAACGGCTTACGCCCGATTGCGACATGTCGAGCGCTTCACCAGCGGCCGCGAAACTGCCGCAATCGACGATCGCAGTCAGGACGCCCATGCCGTTCAGCACGCGCTCATCGAATGGCATCGGGGCTCCCTGCCTGGTAGCCATGGATGCCCGACATGCTAACGCTAAGACCTTTCGAATGCATGCGCTGGCACGCGATGAAACGCGTCGCGTCTCAACGCCCCGCGCTCGCCGCAGCCTGGCCGCGAATCACGCGCGTGCCCGACGGGTCGTCGAGGTGGCGGAAGATCCACGCGGACACGAGCGTGATCGCGCCGACGCACACGAATGCGAGCCGGAAGCCGAGCGCCGCCGACCATTGCGCCGCGAACAGATTGACGAGCCCGCCGCCGATCGACACGCCAAGCCCGATCGCAAGCATCTGCACCATCGAGAACAGGCTATTGCCCATGCCGGCGTCTTCGTGCGACAGGTCCTTCAGCGTGACACTGTTCATCGCTGCGAACTGCATCGAGTTGGCCGCGCCGAACACCGCGAGGATCGCGATTTCGATCACGAGCGGCGTGCCGAGCGAAATCAGCGAGAACGCGACGATCGCCGAGCCGACGATGATCGTGTTGACGAGCAGGAACGTGTCGTAGCCGTAGCGGCGCACGAGCGGCGCGATCCAGCGTTTCGCGAGCGTGCCGGCGAGTGCCGCGGGCAGCATCATCAGACCCGAGTGCAGCGGCGAGTAGCCGAGCTGCAATTGCAGCAGCAGCGGCACGAGGAACGGCACCGCGCTCGAACCGACCCGGCATACGAGGTTGCCGATCAGGCCGACGCTGAAGTTCGGCTCGCCGAACAGCGACAGCTTGAACAGCGGATCGCGGCGGTTTCTGGCGTACGGAATGTAGGCGAGCGCGCTGGCGACGGCCAACGCGAACAGCCCCGCCGACCACGCCGCGCGATGCGAGGGGACCGGCGCGTCGATCGCGAGCGAAAACGCGATCATGCACGACGACAGCAGGGCGCAGCCGATCACATCGAACGGCGGCGCCTGCGCCTCGTCATGCGACGGCAGAAAGCGGTGCACCGCGTACAGACCGAGCGCGCCGATCGGCACGTTGATCAGAAAGATCCAGTGCCACGTGATCGCCTGCACGAACCAGCCGCCGAGCGTTGGCCCGGCGATCGGGCCGAGCTGCCCCGCGATCGATATGAACGCGAGCGCCGACACGTATTGCTCGCCCGACACGCTGCGCAGCACCGCGAGGCGTCCGATCGGCAGCAGCATCGAGCCGCCGAGGCCTTGCAGCACGCGCGCCATCACGAGCTGGCCGAGCGTGTGCGCGCTCGAGCAGCAGATCGAGCCGAGCACGAACACGAGAATGGCGGCGAAATAGACGCGGCGGGTGCCGAAGCGGTCGGCAAGCCAGCCGGAGGCGGGCGTCAGCATCGCCATCGTCAGCGTGTAGGCGACGACGACCGGTTGCATCGCGAGCGGCGCGACGCGCAGGCTGTTCGCGATCGACGGCAGCGCGGTGTTGACGATCGTCGTGTCCAGCGACTGCATGAAGAAGCCGGCGGCGACGATCCATAGCAGGGCGGTTTGAGAGGAATCCTTGGTCATGTTTTCGACAGCGGGCGCGGCGGCGGCAAAGCGGCGCCAGAGCGGGGCCAGGTGGAATTCCGTCATCTTATTGACATCCTCGTCAATCGGGAACCCCACTAAGCCCGCTGACTGTTATCGACAATGCCGATAAGCGGCGCCACAATCACGCATGCTCAATCCAATCTGGCTCAAGACCTTCTCGACCGTCGCGGCTTGCCATAGCTTCACCGAAGCGGGGCGGCGGCTCGACCTGACGCAGTCGAGCGTCAGCGAACATATCCGGCGCCTCGAACAGAGCGTGGGCCGGCGCCTGTTCCTGCGCGACACCCATTCGCTCGCGATGACACCCGACGGCGAAGCGATGCTCGCGCATGCGAGCGTGATCCTGCAGGCGCTGTCGCGCGCGGAATCGCAGTTTCGCGCGCCGCGTCTGAAGGGGCGCGTGCGGCTCGGCTCGTCGGACGACATCGCGCTCGGCCCGCTCCCCACCGTGCTCGCGGCGTTTCGCAACGCGCATCCCGACGTCGAACTGGAAATCACGATCGGCATGACGGGCAGGCTCTACGAGTTGCTCGACGCGGGCGCAATCGATCTGCTGGTCGGCAAGCGCCGGCTCGGTGACCGGCGCGGCGTGCCGCTTTTCACCGGGCGCCTCGAATGGCTCGCGCGGACCGGCACGCTCGTCGATCTGAGTCAGCCGCTGCCGCTGATTCTGGTCGCCGAGCCGAGCGTGACGCGCGCGGTCGTGCTCGATGCGCTCGCCGAAGCCGGCGCGAGCTGGCAGATCGTCTGCACGAGCAGCAGTCATTCCGGCTGTATCGCGGCCGCGCGCGGCGGACTCGGCATCACCGTGCGGCCGCAGTATCTGGCCGCGCGCGGCCTCGCGCCGCCGTTGAATGCGGCCGGACTGCCGACGCTGCCGTCGGTGGAATTCATCGCGCTGGCGGCGAAGCGCTTGAGTCGCCCGGCGGGCACGCTGCTGCAGTTGCTGCATGACAGCGACTTGCGCGGGTCGTGGATCGGGGAGTGAGGCGGGCAGTGCGTCGCCTCATGCTGCCGTCATGCCGCCGCTCAGGCCGGCATCTTCCGGAACGAGATCGCGAAGCGGTTCCATGCATTGATTGCCGAGACGAGCAGCGTCAGGTCGACCAGTTCCTCGTCGCTGAAATGCGGCCGCACCGCTTGCCATACCGCGTCGGGCACATGATCGTGCGACACCAGCGTGAGCGCTTCGGTCCACTCGAGCGCCGCGCGTTCGCGGTCCGCGAAGAACGGCGTTTCGCGCCACACGACGACGGTCGCGAGACGCCGCTCGGTTTCGCCGCCCTTGCGCGCGTCCGCCGTATGCGTATCGACGCAATACGCGCAGCCGTTGATCTGCGACGCGCGCAACCGCACCAGTTCTTGGCCGATTCCAGGTATTTTCAGGTAGCCACTTTCGGGCGTTGAGCGGGCACGCCTAGCACCCTTACCGTCGACGATGGCATCGTTGCCGCGTGCGGGCCGATTCGGTATGGTGGGTCATCGACGCTTCCATTACGCCTTTCACCGTGATCCGGAGACCTGCCCCATGACCGTTGCCACCGATCCGTCCGCTGTGCCCGCCTCGCCGATCCGCACCGATGTCCTGATCGTCGGCGCCGGTCCCGTGGCTCTGTTCGCGGCATTCGAGGCCGGCGTGATCGGCCTCACCTGTCAGATCGTCGACATACTCGGACGGGTCGGCGGCCAGTGCATCGAGCTGTATCCCGACAAGCCGATCTACGATATCCCCGCGATTGCGTCGTGCACCGCGCGCGAACTGGTCGAGCGACTGGTCGCGCAGTGCAAGCCGTTCGATGTGCCGATTCATCTGGAACAGCGCGTCGACACGGTCGAGCAGCGCGACGACGGACGCTGGACCGTGCGCACGCAGCGCGGCCTCGTGTTCGACGTCGCGGCGATCCTGCTCGCCGCCGGTAACGGCGCGTTCGTCCCGCAAAAGCTCACGCTCCCCGAGGCCGTGCCGCTGGAAAAGCGCTACGTGCACTACAGCGTGCCGCGCCTCGCCGATTTCGCCGACAAAAACGTGGTCGTCGCGGGCGGTGGCGATTCGGCGCTCGACTGGGCGCTGGCACTGCGCAAGGTCGCGCGGCGCGTGACCCTCGTGCATCGGCGCGCCGGCTTCAGCGCGGCCGATTCGAGCGTCGAGCTGATGCGGCGCGCGGTCGATGCTGGCGAGATGGACTTCGTCGTCGGCGGGATCGCGGCGCTCGATGTGGAAGACGGCGCGCTGCGTTCGCTAACGCTGCGGCAGGTCAACGGCGAGACACAGCTCGAAGCCGACCATCTGATCGCGCTGTATGGACTCGTCGCCGATCTCGGACCGATCGCGCAATGGGGACTGACGATTCATGGCGGGCGCGTCGACGTTGATACTTCGAACTACGAAAGCTCGCGGCCGGGCATTTTCGCCGTCGGCGACATCGCAAACTATCCGAACAAGCAGAAGCTGATCCTGTCGGGCTTTCACGAGGCGTCGCTCGCGCTGCGCAAGGCGTACGCGTACGCGTATCCCGACAAGAAACGCGTGCATGTCCATTCGAGTTACGACGCGAAGCTCGCGGAAAAGATCGGCGCGGTGGCTTGACGGGCGCGCCAGCGCAGCAGCGGTTTCGACTCGCGACGCGTGCCGATTCGCAGCGATGTCGTGCCGGGCCGGCCGTTGGCATCACGCGACGGTCGGCCGCCGTTATCTGCTCGTGTTCTCGCGGCAGGCAGTATTTTCCAGCGGGTCGACTCGCGGCGGCCGAGGCGCTCGCGGCCTTGTCTTTCTTTCTTTCTTTCTTTCTTCCTGGCCTCATGGCGGCCGATCGCGCAGCCCGCCGCGTCGTGAATACCTTTTTCAATTGACACGCCTGTTTTTGCCAACGAAGGGCAAAACGGAAAGCCGAAACCGCAGCGCGGCGACGTTTTCCGTCATGACCCGCTAGCTGTCGCGGGGCTCGTCGTTATAAGCTTGGCGCCTTATCAGCCGGCGCGCGAGCGCCCTTGGCGACGCATCCCGGCCCCTCCGTGGACCGCGCAACCGCTTGCGCGACGGCTTCGCCGCCGGCCAGGCGCGAGGTTTGCTTAAGACGAAAATTCCAATGACGTGTCCGCCATGACCCAGCTCGATGCTTCTTCTTCCCGCGACTACGGCGGGCCCGCTCCAGTGCAGGCCGAGGCCGCGCCGTCAGCGCCCGTCGGCGTCGATTATTTGTCGCTCGTGCAGGCGATTTCGGACTACGCGATCTTTCTGCTCGATGCGAAAGGCAACATCGTCAGCTGGAATGTCGGCGCGCAGAAGCTGAAGGGCTATGCGGAGAGTGAGATCGTCGGCCAGCATTTCTCGCGCTTCTATACCGAGGAAGCCGTTGCGCGCGGCTGGCCGACCTACGAGCTGGAACAGGCGGCGCTGACCGGCCGTTTCGAAGATGAAGGCTGGCGCGTGCGCAAGGACGGCACGACGTTCTGGGCGAACGTCGTGATCACCGCGATACGCAACCAGAAGGGCGAGGTCACGGGCTTCGCGAAGATCACGCGCGACCTGACCGCGCAGCGCGAATACCTCGAAGCGCTGCGCCAGAGCGAGGAGCGCTTCCGTCTGCTCGTCGATAGCGTGAAGGACTACGCGATTTTCATGCTCGATCCGCAAGGCTTCGTCGTCAGCTGGAATTCAGGCGCCGCGCGCATCAAGGGCTATACGCACGACGAAATCGTCGGCCGGCACTTCTCGCAGTTCTATGTGCCCGAGGAGGCCGCGGCCGGCAAGCCCGCGCGCGAGCTCGCGATCGCGCGCCAGATCGGCACCGTCGAAGACGAAGGCTGGCGCATGCGCAAGGACGGTTCGACGTTCTGGGCCAACGTGATCATCACGGCCGTCTATGACGAATCGCGACGCTTGCGCGGCTTTGCAAAGGTCACGCGCGATTTGACCGAGCGGCGCCGGCGCGAGGAACTGGAGCGCTCCGGGGAGCGCATGCGCGAATTTCTCGCGACGCTCGCGCACGAACTGCGCAATCCGCTCGCGCCGGTGCGCAACGCGATTGGCACGATGCAGATGGAAACCGATCTGAGCCCGGTGGTCGCGCGGGCGCGCGATCTGATCGATCGCCAGGTCACGCACCTGACGCGACTCGTCGACGATCTGCTCGATATCGGCCGCATCATGTCCGACAAGGTCGAACTGCGTATTGCGCGCGTCGATCTCGCCGAGCTCGTCGCGCGCGCGATCGAAGCGGCGCGGCCGTTCACCGACTCGCGCGAGCAGCGCGTGGTCGCGCATGTACCCGACGCTCCCGTGATGATTCGCGGCGACATGACGAGGCTCGTGCAGGTCCTGCAAAACCTGCTGCACAACGCGTCGAAGTTTTCGCCGAACGGCAGCGCGATCGAGCTGCAGGGACGTGTCGACTTTCGCATGGCGGTGCTCGAAGTGCGCGACCCCGGCTGCGGCATTCCGGTGCGCTCGCTCGACAAGATCTTCGAACTGTTCGCGCAGGAGAAGGAAGGGCAAAGTTTCGGCGAGGGCGGCCTTGGGATCGGCCTGACGCTGTGCAAGTCGCTCGTCGAAATGCACGGTGGCAGCATCGTCGCGAGCAGCGAAGGACTGGGACTCGGCAGCACGTTCACGCTGAGTCTGCCGCTCGCCTCCGCGCAGTCCGACACCGCGGAGAGCGGCACGATCAATGCCGCGCCCCACGTGCAGCCGCTGCGCATTCTCCTCGTCGACGACAATCGCGATTCGGCCGACAGCCTCGCGATGCTGCTCGAACTGAAGGGCCACGAGGTGCGTATCGCCTACGAGGGCGAGCAGGCGCTGCAGATCTCGCCACGCTTCTCGCCGCATCTCGCGCTGATCGACCTCGCGATGCCGAAGATGGATGGCTATGCGACGCTCGCGGCGATGCGCGCGCTGCCCGAGATGTCGCGCACGATGTACGCGGCGATGACGGGTTTCGGCCATGCGAGCGATCTCGATCGAACTCGCCACGCGGGTTTCCATGCGCACCTCGTGAAGCCGGTCGAGATGGTGGTCCTCGACGCGTTGCTCGCGAAGGCGGATGGACGTCTGAGCGGAAGCGGCGGGACGTAGCCGCTGTTTCGCTGCGCGGCTGCCTCGCCGGCCGGGGCACGGTGTTTGCTGCCACTCTGCATACGTTCCAGTCCGCCGCCGCCCGGCGGGCCGCGGATCTAACCGGTGCAGGGAGGCACGATGTTCGACACGCGCGACCACGCGGCCAGCTTCAAGGCCCAGTCACGGCAGGTCTCAAATCAGCACGGTGGCCGCGCACTACGCGCGAGCGCCCGCGCGCCGCAGCCCGGCAAGCCTGCTATCTCGCTCGACGATTTTTTGCGCGACGCGCGTTTCGATGCGAACGATCCCGCTGCCCTCGGATCACTGCTCGCTGAGCTGATCGAGCGCGGCTACGATCGCGCGCCGACCTTGCCATGGCCGGGGCATGGGGAGACGCTGGTGCGCTGGCGCGCGCTGGCCGCCGTCGCCGCATGCGACCTCGGCCTCGTCAAACTGTTCGAAGGCCATACCGATGCGCTCGCGATTCTCGCCGAGCTCAATGGTCCGCTGCCGCCCGCGGCAAGCCGCTGGGGCGTGTGGGCCGCCGAAGCGCCGCACGCGCGGGTGCGCGCCATCGACGAAGAAATCCAGACCGTTGCCGGCGAGGGCGCGCAGGTGCGCCTGTCCGGCACCAAAGCCTGGTGCTCCGGCGCGCAGGCGCTCACCCATGCGCTCGTGACCGCATGGCGCGACGACGAGCCCGTGCTCGCGGCGCTGGCGCTGGACCAGAGCTCGATCTCGATCGATACATCGAAGTGGCAGGCCGTCGGCATGCAGGCGACCGCGAGCGCGGATGTCACGTTCAAAGACACCGTGGCGACGCTCGTCGGTGCGCCGCATGCGTATCTGCGCCGCGCGGGCTTCTGGCATGGCGGCGCCGGTATCGCCGCATGCTGGTACGGCGCGGCCGCGCAAATCGCGCGCACGCTGCGCGACGCGTGCGCCCGGCACGCGGACGCGCATCGGCTGGCTCATCTCGGTGCGACCGATGTCGCCTTGCAGTCGGCCGCCGCGCTGCTGCGCGAAACCGCCGCGTGGATCGACGCGCAGCCGTCGGCCGATGCAGCGACGCGCGTGTTGCGCGCGCGTCTGGCCGTCGAGCAGGCCGCGAGCGCCGTGATCGAGCACGCTACACGCGCGCTCGGCGCGGGCCCGTTGTGCCGCGACGCGCGCTTCGCGCGGGCGCTCGCCGACCTGCCGGTGTTTCTGCGGCAGAGCCACGCGGAACGCGACCTCGCAGCGCTCGGCGAACGGCTCGTCGAGGCCGCTGACACGACTGCCGCGCCGGCATCGCATCAGGCGTCTTCGCAAACACTCGCGCCGTGGACGCTATGACTTTTTTCCCCAGCCTTGGGAGGATGCTGAGATGAGCTCGACGGTGCTGTACTTCGATGAACTCTACCGACGCAGCGACGATCCGTGGCGTTTGCGCGAAGGCTGGTACGAACGCCGCAAGCGTTCGCTGACGCTCGCGCTGCTGCCGCGGGCGCGCTATCGCAACGCGTTCGAGCCGGGCTGCGCGAACGGCGAGTTGACGGCCGGGCTCGCGACGCGCTGCGACGCGCTGCTCGCCGCCGATCTGCACGCGCGCGCCGTCGAGCTTGCCTGTGAACGCATGGCGGGCGCATCGAACGTGCGGATCGAGCAGCGCAGGGTGCCGCGCGACTGGCCGACGGAGCACGGGCCGTTCGATCTGATCGTGATCAGCGAGTTCGCGTACTACCTCGACGCGGCCGAGCTCGAAACGCTGGCCGCGCGCATCGGCGGGTCGCTGACGGCGGACGGCACGCTGCTCGCCTGTCATTGGCGCCGGCCGTTCGCCGAAGCGCGCGAATCCGCCGACCATGCGCACGCGCTATTCGATGCGCGCTGCGGTCTCGCGCGTCTCGCGCATCACGACGAAGCCGACTTGCTGATCGACGTTTGGTCGCGCGACGCACGTTCGGTCGCGCAGCGCGAGGGGCTTCTATGATCGGCGTGGTCGTTCCGGCGCATAACGAAGAGACGTTGCTCGCACGGTGCCTCGCGGCCTTGCTCGAAGCGTCGCGACACGAAGTGCTCGCCGGCGAGGAGGTGCGAATCGTCGTCGCGCTCGACGCGTGCAGCGATTTCAGCGGGGCGATCGCGCGCGCTTACGGCGTGCAGACGCTGACGCTGAAGGCGCGCAACGTCGGGATCGCGCGGGCGCTCGGCGCGTCGCTGCTGCTCGCGCACGGCGCGCGCTGGCTGGCGTTTACCGATGCCGACAGCCGCGTGTCGCCCGGTTGGCTGGCCGCGCAACTGGCGCTCGGCGCCGATGCGGTGTGCGGCTCGATCGCCGTCGACGACTGGAGCGCGCATCCGCACAGCGTGCGCGAATATTTTCGCAAGACGTATGTCGACGCCGACGGACATCGTCATGTGCACGGCGCGAATCTCGGCGTTTCCGCGGACGCCTATCGGCGCGCGGGCGGCTTTCCGCCGCTCAAGTGCAGCGAGGATGCCGCGCTCGTCGATCGCCTGATCGCGACTGGCGCGCGCATCGCGTGGAGCGCCGCGCCGCGCGTGACCACGAGCGCGCGCACCGTGGCCCGCGTGCGCGGCGGTTTCGGCGATACGCTCATCTCATGGGCGACGGACGGCGCGCTGGCCTGAGCGACGGCGATGCGTCGCGGGCTCGTCTCGCTCGCAACTATCCGGACACCAGAACATTCGCACGGCAATGCGCCGCGGGGAGGACGAACATGATGGACGCGTTTTTCGTTCTATTCGGCCAAGGCAGGGAGCTCGATCCGTTGCAGATGGGTATGCGCTCGATCGCCGTGTTCGTGATCGCGCTCGCGCTGATCCGTGTATCGGGGCGCCGTTCATTCGGGCAGCGCTCGCCGTTCGATTCGGTCGTCGTGATTCTGCTCGGCGCGACGCTGAGCCGCGCGATCGTCGGTGCGTCGCCGTTTATCGCGACCGTGGTCGCGTCGTTCGCGATCGTCGTGTGTCACCGGGCGCTCGCGTGGTCGTTCATACGCTCGCGCCGCTTCGAGCTGCTGGTGGGCGGCGCCGAGCGCGAGGTGTTCAGCGACGGCAAGTTCCAGGCGAACGAAATGCACGCGGCGCTCGTCACGCGCACCGACATCGAGGAAAGCGTGCGGCAGAAAACCGGCTCGCGCACGATGGACGACGTGGCCGCCGCGATTCTCGAACGCAATGGCGACGTGAGCGTGATTCGCAAGCGCGCGTGAGCGCCCGAACCCGTGAAGAGCGGGGCGCTTGCGCGGGGACACGGCAGCCGGCTCAGCCGCGCCCGCCTCGCGAAATCTCCGCGCCCGCGCCGCGCGGCAGGCGCAGCGTGACCGGAATCGACGCGAACGAGCATAGCCCGACCACGAGAAACGCGGGCCAGAAATCCGACCAGGTGATGCTCGGATGCCCATGCAGCGCGCGCGAAATCTGCAGCACGATGCCGCCGACCGTCACGCCGAGGCCGAGCGACATCTGCTGCACGACGCTGCCGAGGCTCGTCGCGCGGCCGACGTCGCGGCTCGCGATCTCCGCGTAGGTCAGCGAATTGAGGCTCGTGAACTGCAACGCGGGGAAGAAGCCGCCGAGCAACACGACGATCCAGATGATCCACGTCGGCGTGTGCGGGAAAAACAGCCCGCACGCGGCGATCGAAATGCCCGATAGCGCGGCGTTGAACACGAGCACCTGGCGAAAGCCGAAGCGGCGCAGCACCGTGGAGGCGATCGTGCGCATGAACATGCCGCCGAACGCGGACGCGCAGGTGATCAGCCCCGATTGGAACGCGCTCATGCCGTGACCTTCCTGCAGCAGCAGCGGCAGCAGGAACGGCAACGCGCCGAGACCGATGCGAAATAGCGAGCCGCCGAGCACGCTCGCCTGGAAAGTCGGCACCTTGAAAAAACGCAAATCCAGAAGCGGCAGTGCGACGCGTTGCGCATACGCGACGTAGATCACGAGCAGCGCCGCGCCGAGCGCGCACATGCCGAACGCGTCCGTATTCGAAATCAGTTCGCCGCCGACCAGCGACAAGCCGAGCAACAGCAGCACCGCGCCCGCCGCCGACAGCAGGAAGCCGATCCAGTCGAGCGGGCCGGGGTCGGGCTCGCGCGTATTGGCGATATAGCGATTGGTGAGATAGATGCCGAGAATGCCGATCGGCACGTTGATGAAGAAGATCAGCCGCCAGTGCAGATACGTGGTGATGAAGCCGCCGAGCAGCGGACCGGCGGCGGGGCCGAGCATGGCGGGCACGCTCAGGTAATTCATCGCGCGGATGAAGTCGGCTTTCTCCACCACGCGAAAGATGATGATCCGCCCGACGGGCACCATCATCGCGCCGCCGACGCCCTGGATGAAACGCGCAACCGTGAAAGTGGCAAGCGAGTTCGACGCGGCGCACAACAGCGAACCCGTCACGAAGACGCCGATCGCGGTGCGAAATACCGTGCGCGCGCCGAACTTGTCGGCGAGCCAGCCGCATACCGGGATGAACACGCCGAGCCCGAGCACGTAGCTTGTCACCGCGATCTTCAGCGTGACCGGATCGCGCCCGAAATCGCGCGCCATGGCCGGCAGCGCGGTGACGATCACGTTGGCGTCGACGCTTTCCATGAACATCGCGCACGCGACGATAAGAGGCGCAATCAGAGCTTTTTGGGTCTGGGCGACGGTCATATCGGCGAGCCTGCGGCGAAGCGTCGCAGGCAAAGGGAGCATTATTGCACCTGTACGGTGCGGATTGTTAATACCTGCACGACCGATGCGGCCCCTTTACGAATTTTCCGTATCCGGTACGCGACATTGGCATTCGCGACGTCGCCAAAAAATATTGTTTTGTTGCGCTGCGGCACGAGATCGCTATAATCGGGTTATTCCGTAGGTATAAACCCTGATAAGGAGCCGCCATGAACACCACATCGAATGTCGTCCGTTCCACCCCCGCTGCCAACACGTTCTTCGGCAAGCTGCGCGCGCTGGCGCTGCATGCGCTGAACCTGCATCTGCAGAACTGCGCAGTGATCGCCGAAGCGTACCGTCGCCCGAACTAAGCGCGAGTTTCCCGCGCGGGCCCCGCAAGCCCCAGCTGTCGTGTCAATGCCCGCTCGAGTAGCGGGCATTGTGCTTTCTGGCCCCGTCAAGCGGAGCACGTTCAGCGAGTCGGTTCCCCAGTCCCACCAGATAGACGCCCGCCGTCAGCCAATTCCGGGCTGCCATCGCCGTTTCCCTTCCTGATATCGTGCTTCCGCTCCTGATTACGGCACGCCCAGCCGTGATCTTGATGCCGCGGTTGCGCCGGCCCGATGCCTCGCATCACGCGAGGAAGCATTACAATCGCGCGCTTTTGACGCGCGACGCGCAAGTGAACTGACGGCAAAATTGCTAATGCTGTCAACCTTTTGCACGTTTTGCCGTTATCACTTTGTAATCGCCGCCACAGGCGATACCGCGCGTGACGACCCGTCGCCGCGACCGCTCCTCGCAAGGCCCGCATTGACCATGTTCCACCGACTTCAACACAGCTTCGAGCGCCTCCCCGCGCTGCTCGGCCGTGCATCGAAAGCGCTTGGCAGCCGGGGACTTCTGTCGCCCGTGCTCGCGCTCGTCATTTGCGGGCTGCTGCTGGTCGTGCTGCAGCATCTGTCCGAGGCAGTGAATTACCGTTCGGTGATCCGCGAACTGCGCCAGTTGTCGGCGCGCGAGTGGATCGGTGCGCTCGGCGCGACCGCGCTCAGCTACGTCGCGTTGGTCGGGCGCGACGCGGTCGGCCTGCGCTATCTCGGCGCGAGCGTGCCGCGCGCGGCGCTGTGGGTCGGCGCGACGGCCGGTTCGGCGCTCGGCAATGCGACCGGTTTCGGCGCGCTGACAGGCGGAGCGGTGCGCGCGCGCGTGTACGGCGTCGCGAACATCACGCCCGCGCAGATCGGCCGCATGACGGTGTTTACGAGCGTGTCGCTCGCGCTCGCCCTCGTCTTGATGACCGCGCTGGGCATGGTCTGCATGGCGGGCCAGCTCGCGCCGATGCTGCATCTGTCGCCAGTCGCGCTGCGCTGGAGCGGCGCTGCGCTGCTGCTCGCGCTGGCGCTCGCCGCGGCCGCGTGCCGTCGGCAAACCCGGCCGATCCGCACGCGCTGGCAGTGGCTCTCGTTCGATATTCCCGCGCGCCGCGATCTGCTCGCGCAGGTTGCGCTGGCGGTGCTCGACGTGGTCGCCGCGGGCCTCGCGTTGTGGGCATTGCTGCCGCATGCGAACGTGAGCTTCGTCGGCTTCATCACCGTCTACGCGGCCGCGATGCTGCTCGGCCTGATTGGCCATACGCCAGGCGGCGTCGGCGTGTTCGAAGCGGCGATGGTGTTCACGCTGAGCGGCAGCGTGCCGATGCATCAGATGGTCGCCGCGCTGCTCGCGTATCGCGCGATCTATTTCGGCGTACCGCTGATCGCCTCCGCGGCGCTGCTCGCGGGCTTCGAGGGGCGCGCGCTGAAGAATCGTCTGTCGATGTTGCAGGCGGAGCGCGTGTCGGAACTCGCGCCGCTGTTTCTGAGCCTCGTCACGTTCGTGGTCGGCGGCATGCTGGTCATTTCGAGCGCGACGCCGGCGTTCTGGCAGCGCATTCATATGCTGCGCGACCTGGTGCCGCTGTGGGTGCTCGAAAGCTCGCAGATGCTATGCAGCGTGCTCGGCGTGCTGCTGCTGTTCGTCGCGCGCGGCCTGCTGCGGCGGCTCGATGCGGCATGGTGGATGACGCTCGCGCTCGCGTTGCTGAGCCTCGCGCTGTCGCTGACCAAGGGTCTCGCGTTCGTCGAAGCCGGTGTGCTCGGCATGCTGATCGTGCTGTTGCTCGCGACGCGCAAGCGCTTCAACCGTCATTCGTCGCTGTTCGCGGAGCGTTTCACGGCCGGCTGGCTCGTGTCGGTCGCGATGGTGCTGATGCTCGCGACGTGGGTCATGCTGTTCGCTTTCCGTGACGTGCCGTACACGGGCGATCTGTGGTGGCAATTCGCGTTCGACGAGCGCGCGCCGCGCGCGCTGCGCGCGACGCTCGCCGCGAGCGTGTTCGCCGCGACCTTCTCGTTCTGGCAATTGCTGCGTCCGGCGCCGGGCCGCTTCGTGAAGCCGGCGCCCGAAGATCTGCACGACGCCGCGCGCATCGTGCGCGCGCAGGAACGCAGCGATGCCGGTCTCGCGTTGATGGGCGACAAGAGCTTCCTGTTTTCGGAGTCGCGCGAGGCGTTCCTGATGTACGCGAAATACGGCCGCACGTGGGCCGCGTTGCACGATCCGGTGGGGCCGCGCGAAGAGTGGGCGGGTCTCATCAGCAAGTTCGTCGCGCTCGCGCATGCACATGGCGGCCGCGCCGCGTTCTACCAGGTGCGCGCGAATGCGCTGCCGCTGTATCTCGACGCTGGCCTCACGCTGCTGAAGCTCGGCGAGGAAGCGCACGTCGTGCTCGACGACTTCGATCTGAAGGGCTCGCATCGCGCGCATCTGCGCTATGCGCTCAAGCGCGGCGAGCGCGACGGCTTTAGCGTCGAAGTGATCGATCAGGCCCATGTGCCGGCCTCGCTCGAAACGCTACGCGGCATTTCCGACGGTTGGCTCGACAGCCGCGACGCGCGCGAGAAGAGCTTCTCGGTCGCGGCTTTCCATGACGAATACCTGGCCGCGCAGTCGGTGATGCTGGTGCGCCAGAACGGCGAGCCGGTCGCATTCGTGACCTTCATGACGACCGATATGAATACCGAGGCGACCGTCGGCGTGATGCGTCACGTCGAAAGCGCGTCGCCGTATGCGATGGAATATCTGTTCACGCAGCTCGCGCTGCACCTGAAACAGGCGGGCTTCCGCTCGCTCAGTCTCGGCATTGCGCCGCTCTCCGGCGTGCAGCCGACACCGCTCGCGTCACGCTGGCATCGGCTGGCCGGCATCGTGTGGCGCTTCGGCGGCCGCTTCTACAACTTCCGCGGACTGCGTGCTTTCAAGAGCAAGTTCCAGCCGCGCTGGGAGCCGCGTTATCTCGCGGCATCCGGTTCGGGCGTGTTCTTCACGCTCGCGGACCTGTCGCTGCTGGCAGGAGGCCGGCGTTCATGACATTGCATCCGTTGTTCCGGCTCGCCGTCGCGGCAAGCGTTCTGAGTTGCGGCGCACTCGCGCACGCGGCCACCACCACCGTGCCCGGCGGCCGCTATGGCGACGTGCGCGTGACGCAGCCCGAGGGGCCGCTGCGCGGCTTCGTCGTGCTGTATTCGCAGGCAAGCGGTTGGAGCGCAGCCGATCAGCAGAGCGCCGATGCGCTCGCGAAAGCGGGCGCGATGACGGTCGGCGTCGATACCGCGCACTACGCGGCCAACCTTGCCGCGAAAAAGGAAACCTGTCATCAGTTGGTGGGCGATGCCGAGGCGCTCAGCCATCAGCTCGAACGGCAGTCGCAGTCGAGCCGCTACTTCGCGCCGATCGTCGCGGGTACGGGGCAGGGCGCAACGCTCGCGATGCACGTGCTCGAGCAGGCGCCGTCCAATACGATCGCGGGCGCGGTGTCGGTCGACGCCGATCACACGCTCGACGCGCGCTTCGAACCGTGTCCGCCCGACCCGACCGTGATTCGCGACAAGGTGCCGGGCTTCGTCGAAAAGGCGAGCACGGGCAATGCCGATCGCGCGCGTCTCGTTGCATTGCTGACGCCGCATCTGCAGCCGGTCTCGATTAGCGCCGACGACGTGTCCGACCTGCCGCTGATCGAATTGCCGGCCGCGCATCCGAACGGCTTGATGGCGATCGTGATTTCCGGCGATGGCGGCTGGCGCGATCTCGACAAGACGATCGGGCAGGCACTGCAGAAAGATGGGGTGTCGGTGGTCGGCTGGGACAGCCTGCGTTATTTCTGGAGCGAGAAGCCGCCCGCGCAAACGAGCCGCGATCTCGCGCGGGTGATGCAAACCTATGGCGAGCGCTGGCACGCGCAGCATATCGCGCTGATCGGCTATTCGTTCGGCGCCGACGTGCTGCCGTTCGCGTATAACCGTCTGCCGCAGGCGCAGCGCGATAAGGTGTCGCTGATTTCGCTGCTCGGCTTCGCGCCCGACGCCGATTTCCAGATCCGCGTCGGCGGCTGGCTCGGCATGCCCGCGAGCGACAAGGCGCTGAACGTGCGCCCCGAGTTGACGCATGTGCCGCCGTCGATCGTTCAATGCTTCTATGGCGAGAGCGAGACCGACACGCTGTGTCCGGCGCTCGACAAGACCGGCGTCGAAGTCATCCGCACGACCGGCGATCATCACTTTGGCCGCGATTACAACGCGCTCGAGCAACGCATTCTCGCGGCATTCAGAAAGCAGAGCGGCGTGCGCGATTGATGTCGGTGTTGGTCGTCTCAGCGGGGCGCGCTTGCCGGTGCGCCCGTTTTTCTTGTGTGGCACTGCCGCACTGCGCGGAGATTGACAAAGCTTGCCGAGTCGACGAAGATCGCCGACATGAACTGCCTCGACATCCGTATTGCGCTGATTATTAGCATCATTCATCGAATGGTGGGTTAGCGCGCGTCGATTTGCAGTCACACATAACCCGCCAAACGAGGCGGGTTTTTTTATGTCCGCTTTCAGGTTCATTCTCTGCCTGCCTCCTGGCGAACATGCCGCGATTGCTATCGTTCGATGTCGATCGCCGTTGATGCGTTGTTGCATCGAATGTTGCCACCCAGGAGCTTGCCGTGCTGTTAAACGAACTCGAACAGGCCGCCGCAGCGGCCGGGCGCGTCGCGCCGTCTCACGACTACCTGAAAAAGACCCTGACCGCGCGCGTCTACGACGTGGCGCGCGAGACCGAACTCGAACGCGCGCCGAACCTGTCGGCGCGGCTGCGCAACCCGGTCTATCTGAAGCGCGAGGACAACCAGCCGGTGTTCTCGTTCAAGCTGCGCGGCGCATACAACAAGATGGCGCATATTCCGGCCGAGGCGCTCAGTCGCGGCGTGATCACCGCGTCGGCGGGCAATCATGCGCAGGGCGTGGCGTTATCGGCGGCACGCATGGGCGTGAAGGCGATCATCGTCGTGCCGGTGACGACGCCGCAGCTCAAGGTCGACGCGATCCGCACGCATGGCGGGCCGACCGTCGAGATCGTGCAGTTCGGTGAGTCGTATAGCGACGCCTATGGTCACGCGGTCAAGCTGCAGGAAGAGCGCGGCCTGACTTTCGTGCATCCGTTCGACGATCCGTACGTGATCGCGGGCCAGGGCACCGTCGCGATGGAAATCCTCAGCCAGCACCAAGGGCCGATTCACGCGATCTTCGTGCCGATCGGCGGCGGCGGTCTCGCGGCCGGTGTCGCCGCATACGTGAAATCGGTGCGCCCCGAGATCAAGGTGATCGGCGTGCAGACCGATGATTCATGCGCGATGGCCGCGTCGTTGCAGGCGGGCGAGCGCGTGACGCTGAACGAAGTGGGCCTGTTCTCCGACGGCACCGCGGTGAAGCTCGTCGGCGAAGAGACCTTCCGTCTGTGCCGCGAATATCTCGACGAAGTGCTGCTCGTGAACACCGATGCGCTGTGCGCCGCGATCAAGGACGTGTTCCAGGACACGCGCAGCGTGCTCGAACCGGCGGGCTCACTCGCGGTGGCCGGCGCCAAGCAGTATGCCGAACGGGAAGGCATCGAGAACCAGACGCTGATCGCGATCACGTCGGGCGCGAACATGAACTTTGACCGCATGCGCTTCGTCGCCGAACGCGCGGAAGTGGGCGAAGCGCGCGAAGCGGTCTTCGCGGTGACGATCCCCGAAGAGCGCGGCAGCTTCAGGCGCTTCTGCGAGCTGCTCGGCACGCGCAGCGTCACCGAGTTCAACTACCGGATCGCCGACGCGAACTCGGCGCATATTTTCGTCGGCGTGCAGATCCGCAATCGCAGCGAATCGGCGCAGATCGCCGGCGCCTTTGAAGCGCACGGCTTCGCCACCGTCGACCTGACCTTCGACGAACTGTCGAAGCAGCACATCCGCTACATGGTCGGCGGCCGCTCGCCGCTCGCGCGCGACGAACGACTGTTTCGCTTCGAGTTTCCGGAACGTCCGGGCGCGCTGATGAAATTCCTGTCGTCGATGGCGCCGAACTGGAACATCAGCCTGTTCCACTACCGCAACCAGGGCGCGGACTACAGCTCGATTCTGGTCGGCATTCAGGTGCCCGGAAGCGACCACGCGGCGTTCGAGCGCTTCATCGAAACGCTCGGCTATCCGTGCTGGGAAGAGACGAAAAATCCCGTCTATCGACTGTTTCTTGGCGAGTTGAAGCTCGTTTAGCGGATCGGGGTTTACCTGAGGGCACGCCATGCCGCAGCACGAGCCGCGGGTCGTCCAAATCGCCGGAAAACCCCACCAGACTTGCGTTTTCGGCCGAAACAGCCGCGCGGCGCTGGCTCCCGCCTTACACCTTCTATCGCGCAGCGCGATACGGCCTATCCGCTATATCGCATTGCGGGATAGGTGTCGCGATCGTCACACTGAGCGCAAATTTCATCACCGCATTCAGGAGACTACATGCGCACCCAAGTCGGCATCATCGGTGCAGGGCCCGCTGGCCTGCTTCTTTCCCATCTGCTTCATTTGCGCGGTATCGACTCGGTCGTGCTCGAAACGCGCACGCGCGATCAGATCGAATCGACGATTCGCGCCGGCGTCCTCGAGCAGGGCACGATGGACCTGCTGACGCAAACCGGTCTCGGCGAACGCATGAAAGCCGAAGGCGCGCTGCATCACGGTTTCGAACTCGCGTTCGAAGGCAAGCGTCGCCGCATCGATCTGACCGGCCTCACCGGTCATGCGATCACGGTTTATGCCCAGCACGAAGTAATCAAGGATCTAGTCGCGGCGCGCGTCGCCGCGGGCGCCGAACTGCGTTTCGGCGTATCGGAGACGTCGGTGCACGGCATCGATACCGATAAGCCGTCGATCCGCTATCGCCACGAAGGCGCGGAGCACGAACTGCAATGCGACTTCGTGATCGGCTGCGACGGCTCACAAGGCGTGTCGCGCCAGGCGATCCCGCAGACGCTGCGCAAGGATTTCGAGCGCGTCTATCCGTTTGGCTGGTTCGGCATTCTGTGCGAAGGCCCGCCGTCGTCGGACGAGCTGATCTACGCGCGCCACGAGCGCGGCTTCGCGCTGATCAGCACGCGCTCGCCGAACGTGCAGCGCATGTATTTCCAGTGCGATCCGAAGGACTCGGTCGACAACTGGTCCGACGATCGCATCTGGGCCGAGCTGCATGCGCGCGCCGATTCGGACGAAGGCCACAAGATCGTCGACGGCAAGATCTTTCAGAAGAACATCGTCGGCATGCGCAGCTTCGTGTCGACGACGATGCAGTACGGGCGCCTCTTCCTCGCTGGCGACGCCGCGCATATCGTGCCGCCGACTGGCGCGAAGGGCATGAACCTCGCGGTCGCCGACGTGAACGTGCTCAGCAAGGCGCTCGACGCGTTCTACAAGGAAAACCGCGCCGATCTGCTCGACCGTTACAGCGAAACCGCGCTCAAACGCATCTGGCGCGCCGAGCACTTCTCGTACTGGATGACCAGCATGCTGCATCGTATCGAAGGCGCTTCGGCGTTCGAGCAGCAACTGCAGGTCGCCGAGCTCGAGTACGTGACGACGTCGCGCACGGCCGCGACAGTACTGGCGGAGAACTACGTCGGCGTCGCCGGCGCGCAGATGCAGGCGCAGCTGTAAGCGCTACTGCAAGCACCACGCGATCATCGGGATCGCTAATTGATCGACAGATCCCGATGCGCGGCCGCCTGAAACTCCTTGGGCGTGACGCCGGTCTGCTTGCGGAAATAGCGGCTGAAATAGGCCGCATCTTCGAAACCGAGCGCATGCGCGATCTGTTTGATGCTCGAACCCGAGTAGACCAGATCGCGCTGCGCCTCGCGTATCAACTGATCGTTGACAAGCGACAGCGGCGAATGGCCAAGCTCCTCACGACAGATGCGCCCCAGTTGCGCCGCGGTCACCCCCAATTTTTCCGCATAAAAATCGATTGGCAGATGCTCGCGCACATGCGTGGCGATCAGTTCGCGTAGCCGTTTGATCTGCGCGGCGCGCCGGTCATTGACGCTCGCGCCCGCGCTCGAGGCGGCATCGGTCAGCCGGGCGACCTGCACAAAAAGTGCAATCATCAGCGACATGCCCGCGGCGATATGGCCGCGCGCGCTGCCGCGAAATTCCTGCTCCAGCAAACCGAACAAGGGCATCAACGTGCGCTCGCCGACCGAGGGCCGCACGGGAATCAGCGCGGGCCGTTGCAGCACCGGCACGAGGCCCGGCGACACCGCTTTAGAAATCGACTCCAGCGCGCGCTGCGCGGCCGTAATCACGAGCCCGTCGATCTCCGGCGAAAACACGAAACCATGCACCGTTTGCGCTGGAATCAGGATCAGGCATGGCGCGTCGATCGTGAGCTTTTCGCTTTCGATCAGCACGTGGCCCGAACCGCTGCGGATATAGAGAATCTGCAGCAATGCATCGTGCCGGTGCGCGGCGATATGCCAGTCGTTCGGACGACTGCGCTCGACGATCCATTCGAAATTGAACGCGTCGTACCACGGCGGCCGCGCGGACTCTCCGTACAGATCGTAGTTAGGGATATTCCTCATGCGGTTTTGTCTCCAATGTTCGAATTGTCCTGCGATGCGCTGCCTTTGTCCAATTTCGTCCCGAACCGCGTGGCTATACTTTTTTCCATCGAAGACGCGGTCGAATGATGCAGTTTGGTGAAGCCGGCCAACCTAAGCTCGCCGCGATCGTGAACATGGAGATCGGGAGGACTAAGCAAATGAATCAACGGAAAGATCGGCGCGACACACCCGCCAACGCGCGACACTGGCTCGGGCTCGAAGGCAGCGTCTGCGTCGTGAGCGGCGCGGCGGGCGGCATCGGCAGCGCGATTGCTCAGGTGTTGGGCGACGCTGGCGCACGCGTGGCGCTGCTCGATCGCGATGAGCAGAAGTGCCGTGACGTCGCGCAAGCGCTGAGCGCGAGCGGTGTCGAAGCGCTGGCGCTCGCCTGCGATATCGGCGACATCGATAGCGTGCGCGGCGCGGTGTCGGAGCTCGAAGCGCGCCTCGGCGTCGCCGATGTGCTCGTGAACAACGCGGGCCTGTTGCGGCCGGGGGGCATCGAAGAGATTGGCCTCGATGCATGGAATGCGATGCTGCGCGTGAATCTGACCGGCTACATGCTGTGCTCGCAGCAATTCGGTCAACGCATGCTGAAGCGCGGCGCTGGCGCGATCGTGCATGTCGCGTCGGTGGCCGCGCATCATCCGCAGACCTATAGCGGCGCTTACAGCGCGGGCAAGGCCGGCGTCACGATGCTGTCGAAGCAGATCGCGGCGGAGTGGGGACCACGCGGCATTCGCAGCAACACCGTGTGCCCGGGCATGATCCGCACGCCGCTGTCGGCGGCGTTCTACGAGCACGGCGATATCGAACGCCGGCGCAGCGCGATGACGGCGAGCCGCCGGATCGGCGAGCCGAACGATATCGCCGATGTCGTCGCGTTTCTCGCGAGCGAACGCGCGGCCTATGTGAACGGCGCCGAAGTCGTCGTCGATGGCGGCTTCGAAAGTATGCTGATGGACCTCGTGCCGCGTCCCGGCTTCGAAGCCACCCAGGCCGCGCAAGCCACCCAGGCCGACCGCCAGGTCCGCGGGTAAGGAGACCATCATGACCAACGCAACACGCGGCGCGACACTCACGTGCGACGTGCTCGTGATCGGTTCGGGTGCGGGAGGGCTGTCGACCGCGATCACCGCGCGCAAACACGGTCTCGATGTCGTCGTGATCGAGAAGGAGCCGTTCTTCGGCGGCACGACCGCGTTTTCAGGCGGTGTGCTGTGGATTCCGGGCAACCGTCACGCAAAGAGCAACGGCGTCAGCGATACGCGCGAAGCGGCGCTGACCTATATGCGCAGCGAAACCGGCGCGTGCTTCGATGCCGCCGCAGTCGACGCGTTTCTCGACACGGGCCCTGAGATGCTCGACTTCTTCGAGCGCGAAACGACCGTCAAATTCGTGCCGACGCTGTATCCCGACTATCACCCGAACGTGGGCGGCGGTGTCGACATTGGCCGCTCGGTCGTCGCCGCGCCGTTCGATGCGCGCGCGCTGGGCGAGGACATCTCGCGATTGCGCCCGCCGCTGAAGACGATCACGTTCATCGGCATGATGTTCAACTCGTCGAACGCGGACCTGAAGCACTTCTTCAATGCGACGCGTTCGCTCACCTCCGCGCTGTACGTCGCGAAGCGCCTCGCGAGCCATCTGAAGGATCTTGCGCTGTACCGGCGCGGCGTGCAGATCACGAGCGGTAACGCGCTCGCCGCGCGGCTCGCGAAGTCCGCGCTCGATCTCGGCATTCCGATCCATACGAACACGGCCGCTCGCGAGCTGACCGTGGAGAACGGCGGCGTGACCGGCGCGCTCGTCGCCGGACCGCAAGGCGAGATGCGCATCGTCGCGCGACGCGGCGTGGTGCTCGCGTGCGGCGGCTTCTCGCATGACGTCGCGCGGATCGCCCGTGCGTATCCGCATCTGCGGCGCGGCGGCGAACACCTGTCGCCGGTGCCGCGCGGCAATACGGGCGACGGCGTCGGCATGGCCGAACGTCTCGGTGCGCGGGTGGCGATCCGTTTTCCGCAGCCCGCCGCATGGATGCCGGTGTCGCGCGTGCCGATGAGCGACGGCAGCGTCGGCGTGTTTCCGCATCTGGTGGATCGCTACAAGCCTGGCGTGATCGGCGTGACGCGCGCGGGCAAGCGCTTCACCAACGAAGCGAATTCGTATCACGACGTGGGTGCCGCGATGATCGAGGCCTGCGCGAACGAACGCGAAACCGCGATGTGGCTGATCTGCGATCACGCGACGATCCGCAAATACGGGCTCGGTTATGCGAAGCCGGCGCCCGTGCCGCTCGGCCCGCTGCTGCGCAACGGCTATCTGAGCAAGGGCCGCACGCTCGCGGAACTCGCGCGCAACGCGGGTCTCGACGGCACGGCGCTCGAGGCGACCGTGAAGCGCTACAACGCCGACGCGGTGCGTGGCGAGGATCGCGAATTCGGCCGCGGTACGACGTCGTTCAATCGCTATCTGGGGGACCCGGAGCACCAGCCGAACCCGTGCGTCGCGCCGATCGGCGACGGTCCGTACTACGCGCTGAAGGTCGTGATGGGCGATCTCGGCACCTTCGACGGCATCTCGACGAACATCACCGGCGAAGTGCTCGACGTGAAAGGCGCACCGATCGCCGGCCTGTACGCGGTCGGCAACGATCGCGCGAGCGTGATGGGCGGCAACTATCCGGGCGCGGGTATCACGCTCGGGCCGATCATGACGTTCGGCTATATCACCGGCCGTCATCTCGCGGGCGCGAGTGTGACAAGCGCAAACAGCGCGAAGAGCGCAAGCAACGCGGCCCCCCGCGCAGCCGAAACCGTATTAAGGACCGGCACATGAGCCAGGGCAAACCTTTCGTCGATCATCGCATCTACACGATCCGTCCGCGCGGCATGGCGGAGTTCATCGACGTTTTCGACCGGCTCGCGATGCCGATTCAGCTCAAGTATCTGGGCGCGCCAGTCGGCTTTTACATGAGCGATATCGGCGCGCTGAACCAGGTCGTGCATCTGTGGGGCTACGAGAGCATCGGCGACTACGATCAGCGCCGCACCGCGCGCGATGCCGATCCGGAGTGGCCCGCGTATCTGCAGGCGTCTGCGCATCTGATCGTCGCGCAGGAAAGCCGCATCATCAGGCGAGTCGACTTCAGGACGCTGACGATGCTGCGCTAGCCGCCCGTTCGAGGAGGAGACAGGCATGAACGAACGGACAGCGCGACGCTCGCAAGCACGGTCGCGACCACCGTCGCGGCGTCCGCGTGTTGAACAGCAATTCGAACAATAAGAAAACACCTCTTCATCTCAAGGAGACATCGCAATGAACCAGCTGAAAGGAGCATGCACATGAGCCGCTCCGAACGCAGTGTAGACGTGCAGGCCTTTATCGACGGACAGCGCTTCTCGCCGTTTCAATGGACGATTCTGGTGCTGTGCTTTCTGGTCGTCGCCGCCGACGGTTTCGACACCGCCGCGGTCGGCTTCATCGCGCCGTCGCTCGTGCAGCAGTGGGGCATCGCGCGCAGCGCGCTCGGCCCGGTGATGAGCGCGGCGCTGGTGGGACTCGGCATCGGCGCGCTCGCGGCCGGCCCCTGCGCGGACCGCATCGGACGCAAGACGGTGCTAGTGCTGTCGGTGTTCTTCTTCGGGCTGTGGAGTCTCGCGGCGGCCCGCGCGAGCTCGATCGAATCGCTGACCTTGCTGCGCTTTTTCACCGGCCTCGGTCTCGGCGCGGCGATGCCCAACGCGGTCACGCTGATGGCCGAGTACGCACCCGCGCGGATTCGCGCGGTCGCCGTCAATGCGATGTTCTGCGGCTTTTCAGGCGGTCTCGCGATCGGTGGTCTCGCATCCGCATGGCTGATTCCGCATTTCGGCTGGCCGAGCGTGCTGGTCGCCGGCGGCGCCGGTCCGCTCGTGCTGAGCGTGATGCTGATACTGTTTCTGCCGGAATCGGCGCAATTTCTCGTGGTGCGTAAGCGCGCCGATCAACGGATCGCGCGAATCCTGCAACGCATCGCGCCCCACGACCGCTTCGACGGATGCCGTTTTTTCGCGGTCGACGTGCGCCGCAATACCGGCGACGCACGTTCGCAATGGGCGCTCGCGATCATCCTGTCGGCGCGCTACCGCTTCGGCACGCTGATGCTGTGGCTCGCCTATTTCATGGGGCTACTGATTTACTATCTGCTGACCAACTGGCTGCCGACGCTGTTCAAGGACACCGGCTTCTCCGGTGAAAAGGCCGCGTTGATGACGTCGCTGTTTCCGCTCGGGGGCATCCTCGGCAATCTGTGCGTCGGCTGGGTGATGGATCGCTTCGCCGGGCATCGCGTGATCGCGTTCACCTATGTCCTCGTCGGCGCGCTCGTGTTGCTGGTCGGGCGGGGCGTCGGCCATCAGGTCTGGCTCGGGACGCTGATCTTCCTGACCGGCACGGTCGCGACCAGCGCGGTCACGTCGATGTCGGCGCTCGCGGCGAGCTTCTACCCGACCCGGGCGCGCGCGACGGGCGTGGCGTGGATGCTGGGAATCGGCCGCGTCGGCGGCGTGGCGGGCGCGCTCATCGGTGCGGCGTTGATGGGGCTCGGCTGGCACTTCGGCGCCGTGTTCAGCCTGCTCGCGGTGCCGGCCGTGATCGCGGCGGGCGGGGTGGTATTGATGATGCGGCGCGAGCCGCTCGATCACGCATCGGTCGATGAAAACGTCGGCGCCATAGCGATCGAATGAGCGCAGCGTCGGGCGTGCCGCTACGCTCGAACAACGCGCGACCGCTCAGGACGCGCGCAGCAACGCCATTTCGTTGTGCAGCAACGCGAGCAATTCGTCGTCGGTTGGCCGCGTGCCCCAGTGGCGCGCGCCGGCCACCGACGCGATCGCCATCCACGAATGCGGCGGAAACCATTCGCGCACCAGCGTGCCGTCCTGGCGCAGGCACAGCTGGCCGGTCAGCTCGCTGTATTCGGCGCAAATGTGCGCGCCGTCGACCTGCGCGGTTACTCGTCTCGGATCATTGCGTAGCACGTCGTCGCTCCTGTCAAAGGGGTGGCGCGAATGCAAGCGCGACACGGTGGCGCGATGGACGCCACCTGCCGTCTATCAATGGTCATGCCCGCGATCGTCATGACCATGACCGTGCCAGCCGTTGTCGTGCCAGTCGCCGTGCGGGCCGCGTGCATCGCGCCATTCGCCGTGGCGACGTTGCCACTCGCGCCGCTCCCACTGGCGACGCTCCCAATAGCGATGACCATCGTAGTAGCGTTCGCCGTACCAGCCCGGAGCGACTATGACCGCGGGAGGCGGCGCAGGCGCATAGACGGGCGCGGGCTGCACATAGACGGGCGGCGGAGCCTCGACCACGGCGGGCGCGACCGCGATGCCCGGCACGCCGATGTTCACGCCGACATCGACGTGCGCGAAAGCGGCCGATGATGCGCCGATCGCGAGACCCGCGACGACGGTCAACGATACCCAGCGGCTGCGTGAAAGACTCATGATTGTTCTCTGTTGTGTGGATGTCTGTGATGGAGTGGCGAGCCGGACGCGCACCTACTGCGCGTGATGGCCCGTCAATAACGTTCGTAGTAGTGGTCATGATGCGGATGATCGTCAGGGACGACGATGCAGCCGCTCAACGCGCCACCGAGCGTGGCGGCAAGAATGACCAATGCGAGGATTTTTTTCATGATGTTGCTCCCTGAAATCTGTGATGCGAGTGCCTGTCGTGCGAAGCATTTCATCTGATGCGCTTTCGTTTGAACCGAACTCTACTGAGCGGCGCGATTACCGGTGTGTTTGTGTGTAACAGGACGTGTCGATCCGAGCTCGCGCCGAAACGTCGATGCGAGTGCGATGAACGAGGAGGGAAGGCGCCGCGGGTTACGGGTCGAAATGCCGGGCGACTGTCAAGCGCGCGGGCAAACCCTTGAAGGGTCTATGAAAAAAAACGCCTTCAAAGGCAGACGAAGCATGGATTCGAAGCGAAGGTTCGGCGCCTCGATTGCTGAAAAAAGAAGCGCATCGATTTTCGGCATGTGTATGCGGCGCAGATACATTCGGTTGCAGACTGGGTAAGAAGTTCGGTAGTGAGCTCGGGCGAGCGTGATGGAAAGACGCTACACCTGTAGCGTCATCAGCTTGTCTTAAGCTTCGGTGGGATAGGTAAAAACGCATCGCGCGCGCAACCTACTGCGCGGCCGCGGGCTCCGGGGCGGTCGCTTCGCGATAGCCGAGCCGCGTCGAAATCGCGAGACCGGCCTCTTTGAGCAACGCGACGTAATGCTGCTTCGTGTCGGCACCGCAGCGCATCGTCGGAAACGAAATCGACAGACCGGCGATCACACGGCCGAAGCGGTCGAACACGGGCACCGCGATGCATTGCAGGCCTTCTTCCTGCTCCTCGTTGTCCTCGCCGTAGCCCTGCTCGCGTACGCGCGGCAGGATGCTCAACACCGCTTCGGCGCAGGTCAGGGTTTTTTGCGTCGACTTGCGAAATTCGATGTGCGAGAGCACGTCACGCGCGTCGGCCGGGTCCATCCATGCGAGCAGGACCTTGCCGATCGCCGTGCTATGCAGCGGATTGCGTCGGCCGATCCGCGACTGCATGCGCAGCCCGTAGTCGGCGTCGATCTTGTGGATGTAGATGATGGCGTCGTCGTCGAGCGCGCCCAGGTGTACCGCTTCGCGTGTCATCTGGCCGATGCGGCGCATCTCGATGTCGGCCTCGCGCACCAGATCGACGCTTTCGAGCGCTTTCGCGCCGAGCTCGAACAGACGGATGGTCAGCCGATAGCGTTCGGTTTCGACTTCCTGGCTCACGTAGCCGAGCGCCTTCAGTGTTTGAATCACACGATGCACGGTCGTCTTCGACATGCCGAGCCGTTGCGACAGCTCGCTGATGCCGATCTGTCCGGTGTCGCCGATCGCGCCGAGAATCGCGAACACGCGCCCGATCGACGACGCCGATTCGCCGCGCTCACCGCTGTCCGCATCGAGCGACGCTGCGCCGGCGGGTTCCTTGCGGGCTTTGCCGCGGGTCTTATCGAGCGTCTTGTCGAGCGTCTTGTCGCGCGCAGTGTTCCTCGCAGTGTTCCTCGCAGTATTCCTGTGTGTTCCCGTTGCCGCCATGTTCGTCATTCCCTGTCTGTGCCAACTCGCCGCTGCCGCATCGAGCCGATGCTCGCCGGCGCCAGAGCATAGCGCGTCGCGCGCACTCGTGGCGAGCTTGTGCCGTCCCTAGCGCGCGAGCCAGCCGCCATCCACCGCCAGTGTATGCCCATGCACGTAGTCCGACGCCGACGAGGCGAGAAAAACCACCGGCCCCGCGAGATCGTCGGGCACGCCCCAGCGGCCGGCCGGAATGCGGCCGAGTATCTCCTCGTTGCGCTGCGCGTCGTCGCGCAACGCCGCGGTGTTCGCGGTCGCCATGTAGCCGGGCGCGATCGCGTTCACGTTGATGCGTCGCGCGGCCCATTCGTTCGCGAGCAGTCGCGTCAGACCGAGCACGCCGCTTTTCGACGCGGTGTACGACGCGACGCGGATGCCGCCCTGGAACGACAGCATCGACGCGACGTTGATGATCTTGCCGCCGCTTTGCTGGCGCACGAACTGACGCGCCGCGGCCTGCGACAGGAAGAACAGGCTCTTGAGATTCACTTCCATGACCGCGTCCCAGTCGTCTTCGCCAAACTCGAGCGCGTCTTCGCGACGGATGATGCCTGCGTTATTGACGAGCACGTCGATGCGGCCGAACGCTTCGAGCGCGGCGCGCACGATGTCGTCGACCGAAACGGTCGACGCGAGATCGGCGCGCACGTCGGCGAAGCGGCGTCCGAGCGCCTCGACGCGCGCGGCGGTCGCGCCCGCGTCCGCGCGACTGACGCCGACGATGTCGCAGCCGGCCGCGGCGAGCGCGACGGCCATGCCGGCGCCGAGGCCGGTGCTGCTGCCGGTCACGATGGCGACCTTGCCGGTCAGATCGAAAGTATTCAATGTGTTCGGACTCATGTTCGCTCAGCGCAGCTCGCGGACCGCGAGATGGTCCATGTCACCGAACACCTGGTTCTCGCCGACCATGCCCCAGATGAATGTGTACGCGCGCGTGCCGACGCCCGAATGGATCGACCAGCTCGGCGAGATCACCGCCTGCTCGTTGCGCACGACGATATGCCGGGTTTCGTGCGGCTCGCCCATCATGTGGAAGACGGCGGCGTCGTCGGCGACGTCGAAGTAGAAATACACTTCCATGCGGCGCTCATGCGTGTGGCAGGGCATCGTGTTCCACAGGCTGCCCGGTTCGAGCTTCGTCATGCCCATCGACAGCTGGCAGGTCGGCAGCACGTCGGGCACGATGAACTTGTAGATGGTGCGGCGGTTGCTCGTGGCCGGATCGCCGAGGGTTTCGGGCGAGGCGTGGTCGAGCGAGATCGTGCGGGTCGGATAGCTGGTGTGCGCGGGCGCGCAGTTCAGATAGAACTTCGCCGGCCGGGTGGCGTCGGCGCTGCCGAACCCGACCGCTTGCGCGCCCTTGCCGATATAGATCGCCTCTTCGCGGCGCACCGTGTGGCGCGTGCCGTCGACGTCGACCCAGCCGTCGCCGCCGATGTTGATCGCGCCGAGTTCACGCCGCTCGAGCAGATAGTCGACGCCGATCGCCTTGCCGAGCGAGCCCGGCACTTCGACCGCGCGCTCGACCGGCCACACGCCACCGACGATGATCCGGTCGATATGGCTATACGTGAGCTTCAACGCATCGCGCTCGAAGATCTGCTCCACCAGAAACTCGCGACGCAGCCCGGTGGTGTCGAGCGTCTTCGCGTATTCGCTGTTGATCGCCTGTCTCACGTCCATTGATCGTTCTCCTGTCGGTATGCGGGGCGCGGCGCCGCCATGTGCCCGAGACTGTAACGCAGAATCGTGGTTTCGGAACGCTGGTCCGAAAATATTGCGACGGGTGATCGCGGCTGGCAACGCATAGCGCGAACGACCGGGTAAACGATAGTCAGGTTTAAGAAATGAAACGGAACGGCGTTCCTTTCATGATGCTATATTGCGCCGGACAGGGAGAGCCCGGCGTAGAACGGGACACCAACGCGGGTCATTAGCCCGTCAACGGGACGTCACCGTCCATGGAGGAGGCATGAAGATCAAGAAGGCCATCGACCGCATTCCTGGCGGTCTGATGCTGGTGCCGCTGCTGCTCGGCGCCTGTGTGCATACGTTCGCGCCGGGCGCGGGCAAATACTTCGGCTCGTTCACCAACGGCCTGATTACCGGCACCGTGCCGATCCTCGCGGTATGGTTCTTCTGTATGGGCGCGACGATCGACCTGCGCGCGACCGGCGCCGTGCTGCGCAAGTCGGGCACGCTGCTCGCCACCAAGATGCTGGTCGCGTGGATCGTCACGCTGATCGCGGCGCGCTTCATTCCGATCGATGGCATCAAGACCGGGCTGTTCGCGGGACTGTCGATGCTCGCGATCACTACGTCGATGGACATGACCAACGGCGGGCTGTACGCGGCCGTGATGCAACAGTACGGCACGAAGGAAGAGGCGGGCGCGTTCGTGCTGATGTCGGTCGAATCGGGGCCGCTGATCAGCATGATCATTCTGGGTGCGACGGGGGTCGCGTTCTTCGAGCCGCGCCTGTTCGTCGGCGCGGTGCTGCCGTTCCTGATCGGGTTTGCGCTCGGCAACTTCGATAGCGAGCTGCGCGAGCTGTTCGGCCGCTGCGTGCATCCGCTGATTCCGTTTTTCGGCTTTGCGCTCGGCAACGGCATCGATCTGAACGTGATCGTCACGAGCGGCCTGCCGGGCATCGTGCTGGGGCTTGGCGTGATCGTCGTGACTGGCGTGCCGCTGATTCTCGCCGATCGCTGGATTGCCGGCGGCAATGGCGCGGCGGGGCTGGCGGCGTCGTCGACGGCAGGGGCCGCGGTCGCGAATCCGGCGATCATCGCCGACATGATTCCGAGCTTCAAACCGCTGGTGCCGGCCGCGACCGCGATGGTCGCCACCGCTTGCCTCGTGACCGCGATTCTGGTGCCGATCCTCACGGCGCTGTGGGTGCGCCGGCATCATGCGCGCGACGCGCTGCGCGAGGAGTTCGCCACCGCGACGCAGGCGGCGCCGCTCAACGAGCAGCGCGATGCGCCCGTTTGAATGAGTCGGTAGCAGGAAGCCGGCGCGCCGCTCAGCGCGCCAGCTTCGCTTCGAGCATCGCTTTCACCGCCGGCCATTCGTCGTCGATGATGCTAAAGCGCACCGAGTTGCGCTTGCGCCCATCGGGCATGATCCGCTCGTGCCGCACGATGCCTTCCTGTTGCGCGCCGATGCGCAGGATCGCCGCGCGCGATTTGTCGTTGAGCTCGTCGGTCGTGAACTGCACGCGCACGCAGCGCATCACGTCGAACGCGTGGCACAGCAGCAGATATTTCGCCTCGGTGTTCACGACCGAGCGCTGCGCCGAGGCGGCGAGCCACGTATGGCCGATTTCGAGCTTGCGGTTCGCGCGATCGATCTTCCAGAACCGCGTGCTGCCGACGATCCGGCCAGCACGGTCATTCTCGTCATCCTCGTCGCGCCGCACGATCACAAACGGCATCACCTTGCCGGCCGCACGGCCGGCGAGCGCGGTGGCGATATAGGCGTCGATCGTCGCCGGGCCCGGCACGACGGTCAGCTTCATGCCCCACAGTTGCCCGTCGGCGGCGGCGTCGACGAGGGCCTGCGCGTGCTCCTCGCGCAGCGGCCGCAGCTCGACGAACGAGCCGCTCAGCGTGGGCTGCATCGATTCGGCGGAAATATCGTTCATGGCAATAAAAAAGGTCCGCGAGCGGAAGACTCGTGGACCTGGCAGATCGGTTGAGCCGCGCTCGGGAACGATGCGAGCGGCAAAACCGCGGTGCCGTTCCCGAAGCGCGTGATTGGCGTGATTAAACCGACATCACCGTGACCGCCTTGGTCACGAGGTAGGCTTCCATCGCCTCCGGGCCGCCTTCCGAGCCGTAACCGGAATCCTTGACGCCGCCGAACGGCATTTCCGGCGTCGGCGTGGCAGGCTGGTTGATCCACAGCATGCCGACTTCCATGCGCTGCGACAGCAGGTGCACGTTGGCGAACGACTTCGTATACGCGTAGCCGGCGAGGCCGAACGGCAGACGGTTCGCTTCGGCGATCGCTTCTTCGAGCTTGTCGAAGCCGCGAATCGCGGCGACCGGGCCGAACGGCTCGTTGTTGAACACGTCGGCGTCGAGCGGCACGTCGGTCAGCACGGTGGCCGCGAAGAAGTTGCCTTCGGTACCGACGCGCTCGCCGCCCGTCGCGACCTTCGCGCCGGTCTTGCGGGCGTCGTCGACGACCTTGGCCATCGCCGTCAGACGGCGCGCGTTGGCGAGCGGCCCTAGCGTCGTGCCTTCGGCGAGACCGTCGCCGAGCTTCAGGCTTTCAGCGTGCTTGACGAGCGCCGCGGCGAACTCTTCGCGGAGGCTGTTGTGCACGAGAAAACGCGTCGGCGAGATGCAGACCTGGCCCGCGTTGCGGAACTTCGCGGCGCCGGCTGCCTTGACGGCGAGGGCGACGTCGGCGTCTTGCGCGACGATCACCGGCGCGTGGCCGCCGAGCTCCATCGTCGCGCGCTTCATGTGCGAGCCGGCCAGCGCCGCGAGCTGCTTGCCGACCGGCGTCGAGCCCGTGAACGTGACCTTGCGGATCACCGGATGCGGGATCAGGTAGCTCGAGATTTCAGCCGGATCGCCGAACACGAGGCCGACCGTGCCGGCCGGCACGCCGGCCTCGACGAAGGCTTGCAGCAGCGCCGCCGGCGACGCCGGGGTTTCTTCCGGCGCCTTGACGAGGAACGAGCAGCCGCAGGCGAGCGCCGCCGACAGCTTGCGCACGACCTGGTTGACCGGGAAGTTCCACGGCGTGAACGCCGCGACCGGGCCGATCGGCTCCTTCAGCACCTGCGACTGCGCGGCAAGGTTGCGCGACGGCACGATGCGGCCATACACGCGGCGGCCTTCGTCCGCGAACCATTCGATGATGTCCGCGGCCGCCAGCACTTCGCCGCGCGCCTCGGCGAACGGCTTGCCCTGTTCCTGCGTCATCAGGCGGCCGATGTCCGCGGCGCGCTCACGCACGAGGGCGGCGGCACGGCGCATGACGGTTGCGCGCTCGTTGGCCGGCACCTTGCGCCAGGCTTCGAAGCCGCGCTGCGCGGCTTCGAGCGCGCGGTCCAGATCGGCGATGCCGGCATGCGCGACCTTGCCGATGGCCTGGCCGGTCGCGGGGTTGATCACGTCGAGGGTCTTGCCGCTGGCGGCGTCGCACCATTCGCCGTTGATCAGAAGACGGGTATCGGTATAGCTCGAGATGGCCATGCTGGGTTCCTGTGAGTGGGAAAACAACTGGCCGCGCGGACGTGCGGCACGAGGCGACACTCCTGCGCGGCCATGGACGGATTGCGGATACCATTTATCTTATCTGATTGCGGGCAATCGCACCGGGCGCGGCCCGCAGGCGCCCGGGCGCGGCATGCGGCTTGCTCAGGCTTGGCACCGGAGCGATTTTGCGGGTCGTGCCGGGGCGCCGCGTCAGCGCTGCACGAAACGCTTGCAGGACGCAGCGCTTCATCCATTCAACCGCTACTACAGCGCATCACGAGGACATCGCCATGCCAACCGGAACAGTGAAATGGTTCAACGACGCAAAGGGCTTCGGCTTCATCACTCCCGATGACGGCGGCGAAGATCTGTTCGCCCATTTTTCGGAGATTCGATCCGAAGGATTCAAGTCGTTGCAGGAAAACCAGAAAGTCAGCTTCGAAATCAAGCAGGGGCCGAAAGGCAAACAGGCCGCCGACATCAAGCCCGTGTGACGCCGGCCGGGCGGCTCATCCGCATGCGAGGCAACCATGGATAAGGACGCCGCCTACGCGGAGATCGAGCGCAATGGCGGCGCCGCCTATGCGAAAACCTTCGCCGCGCGCTATCCCGACGAACCGCTGACGCCGTTCTGTCATCGCTATCTGTTCGAGCAGACGCAGCGCGATGACGCGGCGCGTGAGGCGGCCGCCGCCACGCACGACGACGAGCGCGGTTTCGCGCTGAGGTCGCTCGCGCGCATGGAGGCGTCGTCGCATATCGCGCAGGCTGCGGCGAGCGCGTCGCGCGACGCTGCGGCGGCCGCCCACACGTCGGCGCGCGCGGCGCGGCGCTCGGCCTTCTGGACCATGATCGCCGCACTCGCGTCGGCGCTCGGCGTAGTGGTAAACGCGGCCCTCAATCTCGGCTGGCTCGAATGGGCGAGGCATCTCGCGCGATGAGCGACGCGTCGGGCCGAGCGTTCGCGCCCGTGAAGGTGGTGTGAATCGGCGGCGCCGGCGGGGCTCGCCCGCACGCCACGCGAGAACCTATCCATTTACCACACCGATACGACATCGATGCGACACGATTGCACGAGCGCGTCGATTGCACAAATCGCCCCATCGGAGCATGCCGCGCGCGGTCTGAACGCAGTATTATTCTTCAGGTTTCCTTCAGCTTTGCTCCGTACTATTTGCGCCACTGCCCGTGGCCTTTCCGGACCGCGGCCACCGCTACGTGCAGGTCGAGCACAGGCTTTCCCGACCTGCATTCGGGCAATGGAACAGAATAGATTCCCGACTGAAAACCGAAAGCGCCTATAAAGGCTTGCTGGAGCATCCATGAAAACTCTGTTCTTGCAGGCGCCGTCGTACGACGGCTTCGATGGTGGTGCGGGTTCGCGCTATCAGGCCAAGCGTGAAGTTCGCTCGTTCTGGTATCCGACGTGGCTCGCCCAACCCGCGGCACTGGTTCCCGACAGCCGCGTGCTCGACGCCACGGCAGACGGCCTGTCCGTCGACGCCGCCCTCGACATCGCCTCGCAATACGAGCTGGTGGTGATCCACACCAGCACGCCATCCTTCCCGACCGACGCGTTGTTCGCCCAGGACCTCAGGAAGCGCAAGCCGTCGCTGCTGATCGGCATGGTCGGCGCGAAGGTCGCGGTCGATCCGCACAATTCGCTGACCGCGACCGAGGCCATCGACTTCGTGTGTCGCGAGGAATTCGATTTCACCTGCAAGGAAATCGCCGAAGGCAAGCCGTTCGCGCAGATCCTCGGCTTGAGCTATCGCACCCCCGACGGCTCGATCGAGCACAACGAAGCGCGCCCGATCCTCGAGAACATGGACGAGCTGCCGTTCGTCGCGCCGATCTACAAGCGCGATCTGACCATCAAGAATTACTTCAACGGCTACCTGAAGCATCCGTACGTGTCGCTCTACACTGGCCGCGGCTGCCGCTCGAAGTGCACGTTCTGCCTGTGGCCGCAAACGGTCGGCGGCCATCGCTATCGGGTGCGTTCGGTCGAGAACGTGCTCGAGGAAGTCAAGTGGATTCGCGACAACATGCCCGAAGTCAAGGAGATCATGTTCGACGACGACACGTTCACCGACTTCAAACCGCGCGCCGAAGAAATCGCGCGAGGCATGGGCAAGCTGGGCGTCACATGGTCGTGCAACGCGAAGGCGAACGTGCCTTACTCGACGCTGAAGATCATGAGGGAAAACGGCTTGCGCCTGCTGCTGGTCGGCTACGAATCCGGCGACGACCAGATCCTGCTGAACGTCAAGAAGGGCTTGCGGACCGACATCGCGCGGCGCTTCGCCCAGGACTGCCGCACGCTGGGCATCAAGGTGCACGGCACCTTCATTCTCGGCTTGCCGGGCGAGACGCCGGAAACGATCCAGAAGACCATCGAGTACGCGAAAGAGATCAATCCGCTGACGATCCAGGTGTCGCTCGCCGCGCCGTACCCGGGCACTACGCTCTATAACCAGGCGGTCGAGAACGGCTGGCTCGCGGAGAACAAGGTGATCAATCTCGTCAGCAAGGAAGGCGTGCAGCTGGCGGCGATCGGCTACCCGCATCTGTCGCGAGACGAGATGTACCACCAGCTCGAAAACTTCTATAAACGCTTTTATTTCCGGCCGTCGAAGATCTGGGAGATCCTGCGCGAAATGCTGACGAGCTGGGACATGATGAAACGGCGCCTGCGCGAAGGCGTCGAATTTTTCCGCTTCCTGCGCGCGCACGAGGCGTGAGCGCCGCACACCTCGCCGCCGTCACGCTCGCGTACGCGTGCGCGGCGGCGACCGTTGTCGGCATCGGCTACACCGTGCTCGCGAGCGCGCTGATCGGGCGCTTCTTCGCGAGGGATGTAGCCGAACCCTCCAGCTTTCCACCCATTACGGTGATCAAACCGTTGCATGGCAACGAGTGGGCGTTGCTCGACAATCTGTCGAGCTTCTGCGCGCAAAATTATCCCGGGCCCGTGCAATTCCTGTTCGGCGTGCATGACTGCGCCGACCCCGCGCTGCAAACCGTCAACGAACTGCGGCGTCTCCATCCGCAGGCGGACATCACCGTAGTCGCCGATGCGCGTCTGTACGGCCCGAATCGCAAGATCAGCAATATCCTCAACATGGTGCCGCAGGCGCGCCACGACGTGCTCGTGTTCGCCGACAGCGACGTGTGCGTCGGCCCGGACTATCTGCGCAACGTGATCGGCGAATTGCAGCAGCCGGGCGTCGGGCTCGTCACCTGCGCATATCGCGGCCAGCCCGATCCGGGTTTCTGGCCGCGGCTGTCGGCGATCGCAACCAACTACCAGTTCCTGCCGGGCGTCGTCACCGGACTCGCGCTCGGGCTCGCGCGGCCGTGCTTCGGCCAGACCATCGCGATGCGGCGCGACACCTACGAGCGGATCGGCGGCTTCAAGCCGTTCGTGCAGCATCTGGCCGAGGACTACGAGATCGGCGCGGCGGTGCGCGCGGCGGGCGAGCAGGTCACGATTCCGCCGTTCGCAATCGCGCATGCGTGTGTCGAAGCGAGCGCCGCACAACTCGTGACGCACGAACTGCGCTGGAGCCGCACGATTCGCCGCATCGATCCGCTCGGACACTTCGGCACGGCGCTCGTGCATCCGTTGCCGTTCGCGCTGCTCGCGCTCGCGTGCTCGGGCGGCGCGCCGTGGGCGTGGCTGCTCGCGGCAGTGACGCTGGTCGCGCGTCTCGCGTTGAAGTGGCGCGCGGATCGGGCGTTGCGTCAGCGCTGCCGCGATCTGTGGCTTCTGCCGTTATGGGATATCGTATCGTTTGCGATTTTCGTCGCGAGCTTCCGCTCGTCGCGGGTGATCTGGCGGGGCTTCAGCTTCAAGGTCGACGGCGACGGGCTGCTGTCGGCGGCGCAGGACGAATGACGAACGAACGGCAGATTGGGCTGGCAATGAACGAAGAGGTTTCGAGCGGGCGAAACGGGAGCGCCCTGGAGACGCATGGCAGCGCCCCGGCGACACGCGGCGTGCGGCGCATCACGTATATCGAGGTCGTGTGCGAGGTGCCCGCATGATGAAGCATCTGGGCCGCGCGGCTGCGCTCGCGGGTTTGCTGATCTCTTTGTGGCTCGTCTGGCGCGAAGATCCGCGCGCGGTGCTCAGCGCGTTGCGCGCGGCTGGCGCGGGCCTCGTGGTGGCCGCGCTCGCGCATGTGCTGCCAATGATCGCCAACGCGTGCGACTGGCGCTCGCTGATTCGCGGCGCGAACCGCCCCAGCTTCGGCAGGATGCTGCATCTGGTGTGGGTGCGCGAATCGGTCAACTGCATGCTGCCGGTCGCGCGGATCGGCGGCGAACTCGTGTCGTTCCGTATGTTCAAGCGCTGGGGCGTCAGGCCGTCGACAGCGGTGGCCAGCACCATCGTCGACATGCAGCTGACCGTGATCAGCCAGCTGATGTTCACGATGGTCGGGATTGGTTTTCTGTTCGCCAATGCGCAATCGGGCGCGCTGCGGCTCGCCGGGCAGCTCGCGTGGGGCGTGGTCGCGTTGACGCCGGTGCTGTTGCTGTTCGGGCTCGTCCAGCATGCCAATCCGTTCGAGCGCATCACGCGCGTGGCGAACCGCGTGACGAGCGGCAAGCTAACCGCGCTGGTCGGCCAGTCCGCTCAGATCGATCAGTCCATCAAGATGATCTGGCGCCGCCGCGCGGTCGTGCTGCGCTATCTGTTCTTCTGGCAGCCGCTGCAATGCGTGCTGACCTCGCTCGAAATCTGGCTCGCGCTGTATTTCCTCGGCGCGCGCGTGACGCTCGTCGAGGCGATCGTAATCGAATCGCTGATCCAGGCGGTCAGCAGCGCCGCGTTCTTCGTGCCGGGCGGTCTCGGCGTGCAGGAGGGCGCTTTCGTACTGATTGGCGGCGCACTGGGGCTCGACCCCGCCATCTGTCTCGCGCTCGCGGCCGCGCGGCGAATTCGCGATCTGCTGATATTCGTGCCGGGCCTGATCGCGTGGCAGCTGTTCGAGGCGTCCGGCAGCGCGCGGCCGCATGCCGCACCGCACGGCGTGCGCGCCGAACTGGCCAAGCAGCGTTCGGGCGTCGCTGACGCGAACCGGGGCGGCGAGCGGCGCTGAGCGATTGGCGCGCCTTCAGCGCGTCGCGCGATAGGCCGGAAACGACACCCGCACCGCAAGCCCCCGGTCCCCGATCCCGGCGCCTAGCTGCAGACTCGCGCCGAAATGCTCGGCGATCCGCGCAACGATCGACAAACCGAGCCCGCTGCCGGTCGCCTGATTGCCGGTCGCGCGGAAAAAGCGGTTCGTGAGCCGCGCGAGATCGTCCGGCGCGACGCCGGGGCCGTCGTCGCGCACGATCAGCTGCACCTGCTCGTCGGCATGGCGCACCGCCACTTCGACATTGCCGCCCGAGCGTCCGTACTTGATCGCGTTATCGAGCAGATTGTCGAGCAGGATGCCGATCAGCACGGGCTCCGCGTCGATCTCGGCGAGCATGTCGCCGACCAGCATCACATTGATGTGCTTCTGTTGCGCGTTGCGCCTGTTCGCGAGCAGCGTATCTTTCGCGATCGCCGCCGGCCTCAGCGGCTCGGTGGGCAGCTTCTCCTGCACGTCGAGCCGCGCGAGCAGCAGCAGTTGCTCGGCGAGCCGCGCGCTGCGATCGACGCCTTGCACGACGCGCTCCATCGCGAGCCGCTGCAGCGCGATGTCGGGCTCGGCGAGCGCGACCTGCGCCTGTACCTTGATCGCGGCGAGCGGCGTCTTCAGTTCGTGCGCGGCATCGGCGGTGAAGGCGCGCTCGTGCTCGCGCGCATGGTGCAGACGCGCCAGCATCTGGTTGATCGCGTCGACGAGCGGGCGCACCTCGAGCGGCGTGCGGCCGATGCCGACCGGTTCCATGCGGTTGATGTCGCGCGAACGGATCGCGGCCGACAACACCTTCAGCGGCGCGAGACTCCAGCCGATGCTGAGCCACACGAGCACCGCGAGCACTGGCAGCGCGATCAGCGTGGGCCGCGCGATGCGGCTCGCGACACCGCTTACCAGGTCGCTGCGGGTGTTGGCCGGTTCGAACACGCGCACGCTGTGACCGAGTGCCGTTTCGCGCAACGTGAACGAGTGATAGAGCTGACCGCCCAGCGTGACGTCCTGCGCGCCGCTCGCGGGCGGCAACGGCAAGTCCCACGCGGCGAGCGCATGCAGTTGCGGGCTGCCCGCCAGAATGGCGCCGTTGGCCGCGCGCACCTGGAAGAGGGCGTCGCGCGGCAGCGTGTCGTCGTCGTCGAGATCGCTCGCGCCGGGCTCACCGCCTCTTTCTTCTTCGCGCACGTCGATGCGCGCATTGGCGAGCGTCATCAGATTCGTCGAATCGAGCAGCGCGAGCATCTGCGCGAGTTCGGCGATACGCGCTCGTTCCCACGCGGCGACTTCGTGGATGGCTTGCCGGTAGCTCGACACGAGCGCGCCGCCCCATACGATCGCGATGCTCGCGAGCACGAGCAGCACGAGGCGCCGCCGAATCGACGGACCGATCATTCTTTCTCCATCACATAGCCGATGTTGCGCACGGTCTTGATCAGGCTTGCGCCGAGCTTCTTGCGCAGGTTCGACACGTGCACCTCGATCGCATTGCTTTCGATCTCTTCCTGCCAGCCGTACAGGCTTTCTTCGAGCCGCGAGCGCGACTGAGGAATGCCGAGATTGGTCAGCAGTTGCAGCAGGATCGCCCATTCGCGCGACGTGAGCGGCACGCGCGCCTCGTCGATCTGCACCGTTTGCGCGGCCGGATTCACTGTCAGATTCTGGTAACGAATCAGATCGATACTGCGACCTTGTGCGCGGCGCAACAGCGCGCGGCACCGCGCCACCAGTTCGGTGAGATCGAACGGCTTGCCGAGATAGTCGTCGGCGCCCGCTTCGAGTCCGCCGACGCGATCCACGACCGTGCCTTTTGCGGTCAACACCAGCACCGGCACGTCATTGCCGGCGTCGCGCACGCGTTTGAGCAGCTCCGTGCCGCTCACGCGCGGCAGGCCGAGGTCGAGTACCACCAAGGCATATTGAGTCGTGTCGAGCGCGAGGCCGGCCTTGTGGCCGTCGCGTGCCCAGTCGACTGTGAAGCCGGCCTGACGAAGGCCCGCCTCGACACCGCAGCCGATGAGTTCGTCGTCTTCTACGAGGAGTAAGCGCATGAGGCAAATATCCCATTGTGGGGCTTTATTGCATAACGTCGAGCATTTTGACGCAAGCGGCATTGATGCACATAGACGAACAATCTGCCGCGTTCCGAAGTGTAACCACGCCGTTCGTTAGCCGCTTCATGCCATGCGCGTGCTTAAGGTTTCCTTCAGCTTGAATCGATACCATCGACGCGCTATAAAATGGTCGTCGCAGATCGTCATGCATGTGCGAGACCAGGTCGTCGTCAGACCATCGCAACCTGATCGTAAGGACTTCGATTGAGCGACGCGCGAGGTATTCTTTATGCTGGTCGATGGCGTCAACGGACGATCTCGACGAGTCGCGCCCATTGCCAGCATCCGGTCAGGCCGCAAGGCCGCGCACGAGGCACGTTATGAAGCGAGTCACCATCGACATGCTACGAGCCCACCTGCTAGTCGCGTCTCTGACGGCCGCGGGCACCGAAGCGCTGCTGTGCATGGCGTTGCCGGTACTGCCGGTCTCTGACGCTTTTTTCGCTTCGGCATCGTTCAGGCTGTTCGCGCTCGCGCTGATCATCGGCGGCGTGGTGATCGCGCGCGAATTTGCCGAGGTCGCCTTCGAGGTCGCGGTGCGGCGCGACTGCGCGACTCGCGCTGCTCGCGGCGCATGGCCCGCCGTGATCGCAGCGAATTGTCCGCGCCGGTGGCTCGTCGTGCTTCATCTGCGGCTAACGGGGCAACCTTTCGTGCTGGCCGAGCACTGACGGATACGGACGACACACAATGGCGGCGCACGCGTTGATGGCATGTCAATGGCTTCTGTTAGCCGCCTGCGTTAGCGCCTCGATCTACACGGTAGCCGCCGCGCTCGCCATGCCGTTTTTCACCGCTCGACATAAATCGAACCATCATGGGGGCAGGGCCGTCAATCGCGCGCTCAGCCGTTCGCTGATGGATTCGCTCGATTGTCCAACCGGGCCGTTCGCGCAAGTTGGTGTCAGCGTGCTGAAGCCGCTGTGCGGCGCCGAGCCGCGTCTCTACGAAAATCTGCGAACCTTCTGCGAACAGCGACATCAGCATTTTCAGCTGGTGTTGGGCGTGTCGTCGCCGCACGATCCCGCCATCGCGGTGGTGCGCCGTTTGCAGGCCGCCTATCCGAAGCGCGACATCGAGCTTGCAATCGACACACGCATACACGGCAGCAATCTGAAAGTCAGCAACCTGATCAACATGGCGGCACGCGCGCGCCACGACATGATCGTGATCGCCGACAGCGACATCGCGGTCGACTCGGACTATCTCGACAGCGTCGCCGCGCCGCTCGCGGACCCGAACGTCGGCGTGGTCACGTGCCTGTACGTGGCGCGCGGCGTCGGCGGCTTCTGGCCGCGTGTCGGTGCGCTGTTCATCAACGAGTGGTTCGCACCCTCGGTGCGGGTCGCCCATGCGATCGGCTCGCGCCGCTTCGGCTTCGGCGCGACGCTTGCGTTGCGGCGCGCGACGCTGGAGCGCATCGGCGGCTTCGAAGCGCTGAAAAACTGCCTCGCCGACGACTACTGGCTCGCCGAGCACGTGCGCGCGCTCGGTCTGCAAACGGTGCTGTCGCGCGTGATGGTCGCGACCGACGTGATCGAGCCGACCTTCGCGGCGCTGTGGCAGCGCGAAACGCGCTGGCTGCGCACGATCCGCTCGGTCAATCCGCCGGGCTTCGTGTCGCTGCTGATCACCTTCCCCACGCCGTGGCTGTTGACGAGCGCGGGGCTGACCGTGTCGCTCGCGACGTGTGCTCACGCGCCTTTCGCGGCGGTGGTCGCGAGCGCGTCGGCCACCGCGGTCTGCGTTGGCGCGCGCCTGCTGCTGCACCTGCGCGCGGCACGCCGCGCGCGCACGTTCTGGCGCGATCTGCCGCTGGTGCCGTTGCGCGATACGCTGCTCGCGCTCCAGTGGCTCGTCAGCGCGTTCGGTTCGCACGTCGTGTGGCGCGGCGAGCGCATGCAGCTCGGCACGCCGTCCGCCGAGCGCAGCGGCCGGCTGGACAGCCTCACGTGATGGACAGCGCAAGACCCACCCAGTCGCGCGGACTGATCATCACCGCCGACGATTTCGGTCTGCATCAGCGCGTCAATATCGCGGTCGAGCGCGCGCATCGCAACGGTGTGCTGCGCGCCGCGAGTCTGATGGTCGGCGCGCCGGCCGCCAAAGACGCGGTCGCGCGCGCGCGTATGCTGCCGGAACTGCGCGTGGGCCTGCATCTGGTGCTGGCCGACGGCGCCGCGCTGGCGCCGCGCGAGCAGGTCGCCGCGCTGCTCGACGAGAATGGCCGCTTCGGCAGCAACATGGTGCGTGACGGCGTGCGCTTCTTTTTTCTGCCGCACGTGCGCCGGCAGCTCGCGCACGAAATTCGCGCGCAATTCGAAGCCTTCGCCGCGACCGGCCTTACGCTCGACCACGTGAACACGCACAAGCATTTTCATCTGCATCCGACCGTGCTCGGCCTGATCCTCGACATCGGCCGCGACTACGGCATGAAGGCGATGCGTCTGCCGTTCGAAGCGAACGCGCCGCTGTGGCTGCGGCCGTGGATCGCGCACGTGAAGACGCGGCTCGAGCGCGCGGAGATCGCGCACAACGACTACGTGGTCGGCATCGCGGCGAGCGGGCGCATGGATGAGGCGACCTGGCTCGCCGCGCTCGCGAATCTGCCGCATGGTGTCGGCGAAATCTACTGTCATCCGGCGCTGGCCGGCGACGCGCTGAGCGACGGCATGCACGACTACCGGCATGCCGACGAGTTGCAGGCGCTGCTATCGCCACGGGTGGCCGCCGCGATCCGCGCGCTTGGGGGGCGGCTCGGCGGGTTCGCGGATGTGCTTGCGTAGCGCCATGCTTCGCGAAACGCGGAAAACTTTGGCCACGCTCACAGCGGCTGCTTTTTCATCAACAGCTTCAGCAACGCCGGCAGCAGCAACAGCACGAGCGGCAACTGCACGATCAGTCCCGAAATGATCGCGATCGCGAGCGGTTGCTGCATCGCCGAGCCTTGCCCCAGCGCGAACGCGAGCGGCAACAGCGCGAGGATCGCGGCGATCGTCGTCATCGCGATCGGCCGCAGACGGTTGCGGCCGGCGGCCTGCAACGCGTCGTCGAAGGGCATCTCGTCGTCGCGCACCAGCGCCTGCAATTCCGACACATAGAAGATCGCGACCTCGGTCACGATGCCGATGATCATCGTCATGCCCATCATCGCGGAGATGTTCAACTCGATGCCGGTGATCCACAGACCGATGAACACCGCGCCGGCCGCGAGCAGCGGCATCGCCAGCACCGCGAGCGCGACGCGCAGGCGCTCGTACAGGAACAGCAGGAGGCCGAAGACGAGTGCGATCGCGGCGCCGAACACGGTCAACAGACCCTTGAAGGCGATCTGCTGTTGCTGGTACAGACCGCCGAGCTCGTAATAGACGCCGGACGGCAGCAGGTTCGCATCGCCGAGCGCCTTCTGCACGTCGGCGATCGTCGAGCCGAGATCGCGCCCGTCGATACGCGCGGTGACCGCGACCATCCGCTTCAGATTCGAGCGGCTGATCTCGGGCTGACCGGTGACGCTCACGCGATCGGCGACGCGCTTCAGCGCGAACAGATGTCCGTCCGGCGCGCGTATCTGTAGCTGACCCAGTTGCGTATCGGTCATCTGGCGCGCGCCGTTCACGCGCACGCGCACGCCGACCGTTTTCGGGCCGCTCTGGAACTGCGTTGCGACATTGCCTTCGAGCATGTCGGTGACGGCCTGCGCGATCGCTTGCGGGTCCATGCCTTCGGCCGCGGCAGCGGCGGGCAGGATGTGCAGTTCGATCGCGTCGCCGGCGGGGTTGATGCCGTCGTTCACGTCGACGATGCCCTGAATCCGGCCGATGCGCGCGGCCACCTTGCGCGCGGTGGTGTCGAGCGTGTGCGGGTCGTCGGAGAAGATCTTGATCTGCACCGGCTGCGGCACCGCGGTCAGATCGCCGATCAGGTCTTCCATCAGCTGCGCGAGCTCGATGCTGACGCCCGGCACCTGCGTGTCGATCTGCGAGCGGATTTCTTTCATCACGGCGTCGATCGGCTCGCGTTTGCCGGACTTCAGCCGCACGAAGAAGTCGCCCTTGTTCGGCTCGTTCAGATCGCCGCCGAGACCCGCGCCGGTGCGGCGAGAATAGGTCGCGACGTTCGGGTTCGCGCGCACGATCTGCTCGATCTGCTTCATCAGCCGGTCCGTTTCGGTGATCGACGTGCCCGGCTGCGTGTGATAGTCGAGCACGAAGCCGCCTTCGTCCATGCTCGGCATGAAGCCGCTGCCGACGCGCGTGAACGCGAACGCCGCGACGACGATCAACGGCACGACGCCGAGCAGCACGAGCGGCGGCCTCGCGATCACACGCCCGACCGTCACCGCATAGCGTCGGTTCAGCCACGCGGCGAAACGTGTTTCCTGGTGCTCCTCGGCGTCTTTGGGCTTCAGCCAGTGGTCGCACAGGATCGGCACCGCGAGCCATGTGACGAGGAACGAAATGAACAGCGCGCTCGCCATCGTCAGCGACAGTGCCTTGAAAAATGCCCCCGTCACGCCCGACAGAAACGCGAGCGGCACGAAGATGATCAGTGTCGCCGCCGACGAACCCGCGAGCGGCCGCGTGAATTCGAGCGCCGCGGCCATCACGCGGCCGTGGAACGCGCGCGCGCCGGCTTCGCGCATGCGCCGCACGATGTGCTCGATCATCACGATCGCGTCGTCGATGACGAGGCCGACCGCGGCCGCCATACCGCCCAGCGTCATGATGTTGAAGCCCATGCCGAACACGTCGAGCAGCAGGATCGTCGCGGCCATCACGACCGGCACCAGCGCGACCGCGATCGCGGTGATCTTCCAGTTGCGCAGGAAGAAGAACAGCGTCAATGCCGCGAGCACGATGCCGATCATGATCGCGTCGCGCACGCTGGTGGCAGACGCGAGCACCAGTTCGCTCTGGTCGTACCAGTTCGACAGATGCACGCCCGCGGGCATCTGCGGCTCGAACGCCGCGATCTTCGCGCGGATCGCGCGCGCCATCGCGACACTGTTGGCGCCGGGCTGCTGGTACACGTTCAGTAGCACCGCATCCTGACCATCGGCGGTGACGCGTATCCATTGCGGCACCACGCCCCGGCTCACCGCCGCGACGTCGCCCAGACGGATCTGCGCGCCGTTCGCATTGCCGTTGGCGGCCACGACGACGTTGCGCAGTTCGTCGAGCTGCGTGATCGTCGAGTTCGTGACGACGAGGTACAGCTTGTCGTGATCCTCGATGCGGCCGTTCGCCATCAGCACGTTGCTCGCGCCGATCGCCTTCGATACATCGGCGAGCGATAGCTTGTACGCGGCGAGGCGGGCGGGATCGACCGCGACTTCGAACTCGTCCTGCGCGCCGCCGGTCACCTCGACGCGCGCGACGCCTTCCACCGACGACAGCAGCGGCCGCATCTGGAACTGCGCGAGATCGCGCAGCGCGGACAGCGATTGCCGCGTCGACGTCAGGCTGTACGCGAGCACCGGAAACACGGTCGGGTCCATGCGCCGCACGTGCATCGTCGTGCCGGGCGGCAGCGTCGCGAGAATTTCGCTGATCGCCGATTGTGCTTGCAAGGTCGCCTGCGCCATGTCGGTGCCCCAGTCGAAGTTCAGCGAGATCTCCGCGGCGCCGCGGCTCGTCCTCGATTCGACGTCGCGCACGTTCGGCACGCGGCGCAGCGCTTCCTCGACCGGCATCGTGACGAGCGTCGTCATCTGCTCGGCGGGGCGGTCGCCCGCGTCGAGCGACACGACCGCGCGCGGAAACGCGACGTTCGGAAACAGCGAGATCGGCAGACGGAATGCGCTCAGCGCGCCGGCTATCGCGAGCAAGGCGATGACGAACAGCAGCGAGCGGCGATGCGTCTGCATCCATTGACCGAAGTTCATCGCGCGCCATCCCCGCCGGCGCGTACCGCCATGCCGTCTTTCAGCTCGTAGTTGCCGCTGCTCACGACGCCGAGCATGGGGTCGAGCGGCCCGTCGACGCCGTAGCGCTCGCCGTTTTCGACCGCGATGCTCACCGCGACGCGGCGCGCCCTGTTTTGCGGCGTGATCTGGAACACGTACGCGTGTTGGCCATCCTGCAGCACGGCCGCGCGCGGCACGATCCAGTGCGTGCCGGTGCGGGTCGCGATGTCGCCAGAAACGCGTGTGCCGGGGATGAACGGCGTCTGCGCGAGCGGTACCGTCGCGCCGATGTTGACCAGTTGCGATTGCGGATCGATCGCGGCTCCGACCAGCACCACGCGGCCTTCGATCGACGTCTGTGCGAGTGCCGTGGACAGGCCGTGCAGCGTGACGATGTCGCCGGGATGGATCGTTGCGGCGTCGGTGGGCTCGACGCCGAGCGTCACGTTTGCGCGCGCGTCGCGGCTCGCGCCACTCGCGAGTTGCAGAATCGCCGCGCCGGCCTGCACCTGGTCGCCTTGTGCCGCCGATAGCTGCAGCACCACGCCGTCGAACGGCGCGGTCACGACCTTGTTGCCGCTCGCGATGCCGGTCTGATTCTGCGCGGCGAGCGCTTCGCGCGCATCGTCGACGGCCTTGCTCGCGCTGGCGAGCTGCGATTGCGTCGCGAGCCCCTTGTCGTACAGCGACCGGGTACGCACGAGTTCGCCTTGCGCGAGCGTCAGCGCGCTTCTCGCCTGGGTTGCGGCAAGCACCGCGGCAGGATCGGCCTGCACGACGAAGAGTGGTGTGCCGCGTTTGACGGTCTCGCCCGCCTGCACGCGCATCTGCACGATACGCGACAGGTAGGGCAGGTTGATCGTCGTCAGGTTCGACGCGGTGGCCGCGACGATCCCGAAGCCGCGCACCGGCTGCGCGATTGCGGCGCGCTGCACGCGCACGGTCTGTACCGCGACCGACGGTTGAGCTTGGCTGGCGGCGTTGTCGTCCGCACGAACCGGATGGACCGATGCATACAGCAGGATCGCGCAAACGAGCGGCGCGGCGACGGCCGCAACGCGCGGCCACGGATGCCGCGACGAGAATAGGCTATTTCGCATGAGTGTCGATGAAAGTCTGAGCGGAAGAGAAAGCATCGGGAATCGCGCTGCCGAGCAGCGCCTGCAAGCCGATGCGTTGTTCGGCGAGCGCTTCGCGCAGCGTCGCGACGTCGATGCGTTTCGCGAGCGCGGCGCTTTGCGCATCGGTGTATGCGCCGAGCACGAGGTTGTGTTCGGCGTAGGCCGCCGCGGCTTCGCGCGCGGCGCGCTCGACGCCGGGCAGCGCGGCTTCGGTCTGCTGCAATTGGCGCGCGAGAATCGCGCTGTCTTCGCGTAGCCGGGCGACGTCCGCATACGCCTGGTTCAGGCGGGTCTGGTACTCGTCGCGAAGCCGCTGGCGGGTCGCTTTTTCGATCGCGACGTTGCCCTGGTTGCGGTTGAAGATCGGCAGACTCAGGTTGACCTGAAAGCCGCTCGTGTAGATGTTCGACGTGTCGCGCGCCCGCACGAAGCCGACCGACAGACTCGGGAACTGGCTCAGAATCGCCGCGCGATATTTCTGCTCCTGCGCTTCGTAGCCTGCCTGCAGCGCGATCAGGTCGGGGCGGCGGCGGGCGAGCTCGGCGAGCGCTGAGTCGAGTGTGGCGTCGGGGAGCGGCGCGACGACATCGTCGCTGCCCGATTGCAATTGCAATTGCACGTCGGGCGCGAGGCCCAGCAACGCATTCAGATCGTGATGGGTTTGCGCGGCCGCGCGCTCGGCATCGGTGTATTGCTTGCGTGCGTCGCCGTAGGCGAGCAGCGCGGCGGTGAGCGTATCGTCGGTCAGATTGCCAGCGGCGCGCGCCGCGGCCATGCGCTCGTAGCGCGTGCGCGCGAGCTCGCGCTGCTGTTGCAACAGCGGCAGCGTGCGCTGCTGGAAGCAGCGCTTCACGAACAGCTGCCGCGCTTGCGCGACGACCTGCCATTCCTGCCACAGCAGGCCGAGATCGGTCTTCGCGAGCGTCGCGTCGGCGGACTGTTTATTCGCGCTGCGCAGCACGATCGCCATCACGTCGATGCTGAGGCCATAATTGAACGCGCGCGTGGTGCCGGCCGCGCCCGGATAATCGCTCGACACGCTCAGTTGCGGGTCGGGCAGCAGACCCGCCGAATATGCCTGCGCGCCGGCAATGCCGAGATCGTCGCGGGCCAGTTTCAGATCGGGGTTGTTGGCGACCGCGAGCATCGCGACTTCATCGATGTCGAGCCCGTCGGCGGGATCGAAACGATGCGCGGCCAGTTCGGGCAGCGGCATGCTAGCGGGATCGATGCGGATCCGTTCGAGCGATCGCGCGGACGTCGAGGTGTCCTGCGGCGCGAGCGGCTCGCGGTGATAGGTCGCACAGCCGCTCATCAGCAGCACGCACAACGGCATCAGTGCGCGCCGACGCAGGGCCGCCACGGGATGGAAATCAGGCAAAATCCGGCTCCTGCGAATCATCGGAAGGGGCGAGCGACTCGCGAACGAGGCCTCGCAGAGAGCTGATTTTCCGCAGCGCGCGCTTAAGACAGGCTTAACGTCGAAGCGCGCGAGCCGGGCCGTGCGAAATCGACGCGTCATCAGCACCCCGTAAGGGTTCGTTAAGCTGCGACGGCCGATAATGCGGCGGCCAAAACCGCACCAAGGAGAGGAGAGGCCATGCGCCTGCTACTGGTCGAAGACGACGACATGATCGCGGAATCGGTGCTGGGCGCGATGCGCCGCGCCGGCTACGCGATCGACTGGGCCGAGGACGGCCGCGCGGCGGAACTGTCGCTCGATAACGGCGTGTACGACCTCGTGCTGCTCGACCTCGGCCTGCCGAAAAAAGACGGCATCGACGTGCTGAACGCGTATCGCCGCAACGGCGGCGCGGCGCCCGTGATCATCCTGACCGCGCGCGACGCGGTCGACGAGCGCATCCGCGGTCTCGACGCCGGCGCCGACGACTACCTGATCAAGCCGTTCGATCTCGACGAACTGGCCGCGCGCATTCGCGCGCTGCTGCGCCGACGCACCGGCCAGAAGCAGCCGGTCTACAGTCACGGCGAACTGACGCTCGACCCCGCCGCGCATGAAGTCACCAAGGACGGCGTGCCGTTGCCGCTGGTGCCGCGCGAATTCGCGTTGCTGCAGGCATTGATCGAGGAGCCGACCCGCGTGTTCACGAAGGCCGAGCTCGAAGAAAAGCTGTACGGCTGGGGCGAGGAAGTCGGCAGCAATACGATCGAAGTGCATGTGCACAGTCTGCGGCGCAAGATCGGCGCGGATCAGGTGGTGACCGTGCGCGGGGTCGGCTACCGCCTGAAGAGGTGCGGATGACGTCGATTCGCCGCTGGCTGCTCGGCTGGCTGATCTTCGGCATGGCGGCGGCGTCGATGGTCGCGGCTTTCGCGATCTTCCATACCGCGCGGCGCGAGGCGAGCGAGCTGTTCGACTACGAACTGCGCACCGTCGCGCTGTCGCTGCCGTCGGCGCTGAGCGGCGCGGGCAGCCGCGAGCGGCGGGAACCCGACCTCGGCGATCTCGCCGACGACCGCATCGTCATCGAAATCTGGGACCGCGGCGGTACGCTCGTCTATCGCTCCGCGCAGGCGCCGGTGTTCGAGCGTCTGCCCCCGGGCTTTCACACAGTGCCGCGCGGCGAATACCACTGGCGCATCTTCGGCGTCGCGCAGACAGACCGCTACGTGCAGGTCGCGCAACCGGTCTCGGTGCGCGAAGAACTCGCGTTGCAGCTCGCGCTGCACACGCTGTGGCCGCTCGGCGTGCTGCTGCCGGTGACGATCGCGCTGGTGCTGCTGGTGGTCGCGCGCGGGCTCGCGCCGATCGGCGGACTGTCGCGCGCGCTCGCGACGCGTTCGATCGATTCGCTCGAACCGCTGCGGCTCGACGGCAACCTGCCGGTCGAAATCCGGCCGCTCGTCGAAGCGCTGAACGATCTGCTGCAACGGTTGCATACGGCGTCGCAGGCGCAGCGCACGTTCATCGCCGATGCCGCGCACGAGCTGCGCTCGCCGCTCGCGGCGCTGAAGCTGCAACTGCAGGCGGCGTCGCGCGATGGATCGCTGAGAGGCGAGGGGCAGACGCTCGAGCGCGTCGAACAGCGGGTGAACCGGATCATCCACCTCGTGCAGCAACTGCTGACGCTCGCGCGCGAAGACGCGCAGCCGGTCACGTCGACGGTGCCGGTCAGCTTGCGCCGCATCGGCGAGCAGGCGGTCAGCGATTGTTCCGTGCTCGCGGAGTTGCGCGAGATCGATCTCGGCCTCGAATGCGAACACGCGCTCACACCGAACGACGCCTATACGGTGCTCGCGGAGCCGCACAGTATCAGCGTGTTGTTAGGGAACCTGATCAATAACGCAATCCGTCATACGCCGCCGGGCGGCCGTGTCGACGTGGTGCTGCGACGCACGGGCGAGCGCGTGGGCTTCGAGGTCGTCGACAGCGGCTCGGGAATTCCGGAGGCGGAACTCGAACGCGTGTTCGACCCTTTCTATCGCGGCGAGGAGTCGAAGGGCGAGGGCAGCGGGCTCGGTCTCGCGATCGTCGCGCGGATCGCCGAGCGGCATCAGCTCGGCCTGTCGCTGAGCAACAATGTCGGGGCGCCCGGTTTGCGGGTGTCGGTCACAGGGCTGCGCGCGCCCGCCGCCGACGCGCCCGTCATGGCCGCGAATTGACGATCGTCAATGCGGCTCGGGTTGTCACAAGCACGTAGGCGCACGCTGCTACAATCTCATTTTTACAGATCGACAGATTGGTTGTGCACTATGGGTTTCGAACAACTCGCTGAACTGAAGAAGCAACTGGCCGCGGCGCGCGCCGCCGCAGAGTCCGCCGGCAAGGCCGATCGCAAATCGGCCACGCGCCCCGCTTCGAAGTCCGCCGGCAAGCCCGCTTCAAGTTCAGGGGCACATCCTGGTTCACATGCCGAGCGTGGCGCCAATCCGGGCACGAAGCCCGGTGGCCGGCCCGGCGCGAAGCCGGCCGCAAAGGCCGGCGCTCGCCCGGACGGCAAGCCGGGCACGCGAGCCGGCGGCCCGCAGCCGGCGCGCCACACCGCGCCCGCCAAGCCGGCGGTGGACGCCAAGCCGGTGGACCCGGTGGTGCGCTCGATCGGTCGTCTGCAAAAACGTTTCCCGGTCGCTTTCCCGAAGAATCCGGCCCCGAAGCTGCCGCTGAAGATCGGCATTTTCGAAGACCTCGTCGTGCATGCGAAGGAGTTGTCGCTGAGCGAAGCCGAACTGCGCGACGCGATCAAGACGTGGTGCCGTGGCGGGCGCTACTGGAAGAGCCTCGTCGAAGGCGCGGCGCGCGTCGACCTGGCGGGCGTCGAAGCCGGCAAGGTCACGGCGCAGGAAGCGGCGGGTGCTCAGCGCCTGCTCGCGCATCGCGCGGCGAAGGGCGCGCAGAAGGCCGCCACCGCGACGGCAAGCGCGAATGCGCCGACCGATGCAGGTACACCGGCCGAGGGCGCGGCCGCTGAAGCGTCACATGCCGAAGCAGCGGTAGCGGCAGTCGCGGAACAAGCGGCCCGCCAAGCGGATGTCGCTGCTGCGTCGCCGGAACCCGTGGCGGCGGATGCCGCCGGGAGCGCGGACACCCAGGCGCAGACCAGCGCGCAACACGAACCGCAAGCCACCGCTCCCGCCTCGCCACCCTCCCAAGCCTAACCTTGGCACAGCCCGTCATGGCCTCGATCACGAGGCCATGACGGGCGGCGCAGCCGTCAACCGGCTGCGCACGAATCCCACATGCTCGCGCAGCACGTAAAACGCATCCGCATACGCGAGCGGCATGCGCAGGTGGCTCAGCGCCGCCTCGATCTCGTCCAGTTGCCCCAGTAGCTGCGTGCGCTCCTCGTCGGTTGCGCCGGCGAGCGCGTGCCGCTCGATCGCGATCAGCGAACCGTAATAACGATAGATGCGCGAGCGCACCCGCCACCGGTACAGCGCCGGAATCACGCGCATGGCGGGCAACAGCAGCACCGCGACCGGCAATAGCAGGACGAGCGTACGATCGCCGATGCTCGCGAGCCAGAAAGGCAGCGTCCGATACAAAAAGCCCTTGCCGGTCCGGTAATAGCGCTGCGCGTCTTCGCTGATCGGATATTCGTGCTCGACCGGGTTCGGGAACTGGCCGGCGTGCTGCAACAGGCCCGCGGCGCCGTGCACTTCCTGCGCCGCCTCGATCAATAGGTCCGAAATCGCCGGATGCAGCGTGCTGCGCGCGACGAGTTCGACCGTCGGACTGATCAGGTGGACGGTCTCGGGCGGAATGCGCCGCTTCAGATCGAGCACGCCGGGCGGCAAGTCGATCTGGTCGAGAAACGGAAAGACGCGTGTATAGGCGCTCGCTTCGTCGAAATTCATCACCGAGATGCCGGGTACGCGCAACAGCCGCAGCATCAGGCCGCGCGTTGCCGAATCGCCGCTCAGAATCGCCGCGTCGACCTCGCCGGCAACCAGCTGCGTGGCGGCCTGCAGGCCGTCGCTCGGCACTAGCGTCGTGGCGCCGCCGGGCTCGATGCCGTTCGCCGCGAGCAGTTGCAGCGCGAGCAGCCGCGTGCCGCTGCCTTCGCGGCCGACCGCGATCCGCTTGCCTTCGAGCTGCGCCAGTTGCGTGAGCGCCGCGCCGCGATAGAACACGACGATCGGCACATAGAACACGCTGCCGAGCGACACCAGCGACGAAGTATCGAGCCCTTCGGCCACCCCGCCCTGCACGAGAGCGATATCGACGTGCTGCTTCGGATCCAGCAGCCGCTGCAGGTTCTGCACGGACCCTTCGGATTCGAGCACGTTCAGGCGGATGCCGTTGCGCGCGAGGATCTTGCGGTACTGGTTCGCGGTGACGACGAACGAGCTGTCGCGCGGGCCGGCGCTGATCGTGATCGTGCGCGGCGGCGCCGGATTGGCGATCCAGACGATCAGCACGATCGCGAACGCGATCAGCAGCGCCGTGATGAAGTAGGGCAGCAGGTGCTCGCGCCATTCGGCGCGCGTAGGTTCGGCGGGAAAGTGCGGAGGCCGCGGACGCTGCGCTTTCATGAAGACTCCGTGCGGGAAGCCGGGTGAAGGCATTGTCGCCTGTGCGGGGCGGCTTTGCCGTCGACGGTTCGCTCTATTGACCGGGCGCGCGGCGCCGCGTCGCCGTGCTCACGCACGCGGCGCTCAAACGCGCTTGAACAATTGCCGCGCGAGCGAGCACATCAGCATCGTCGCCGGCGATTCGTCCTGCAGGCGCCGGCTCATGATGATCGGCGACGTGGCGCTTGCCGACGGAATCGGCCGGTACGCGACGCCATGCGCGCGCAAGCCCTCGACGCTCTCCGGCACGAGACACACGCCGACCTGCGCAGCCACCAGACCGAGCGCGGTCTGCAACTCCCGCACTTCATGGATCGCTTTCGGCTCCAGCGCCTGATCGTGCATTGCCGAGATCTGCTGGTCCGCATAGCTCGGCCGCGGCGTGCTCGGATAGACGATCAGCGTTTCCTCGGCGAGCGCGGCAAGCGTGACCGGCTTCTTTTGCCGCGCGAGTGGATGGTCCTGCGGCAACGCGGCGATCATCCGTTCCTCGACCAGCACTTCGCGCGCGAGTTGCGCATCGTCGAAGCGCAGCCGGCCGAAGCCGACGTCGATGCGGCCACCTTTGAGCGCGGCCAACTGCTCGATCGTGAACATCTCGATCAGCGACAGCTCGAGGTGCGGCGCGGCCTCGCGAAACGAGCGGATCACCGCGGGCAGCGCGCCATACAGCGTCGACGGTACGAAACCGATCACGATGCGTTCCGCGAGTTGCGCGAGCCGGCGCGTGAGCGGCGCGAGCTCATCGGCTTCATCGATCAGACGTTTCGCCTGCGTGTAGAAAATGCGGCCGGCTTCGGTGAGCCGCAACGGCCGCGAGCCGCGCTCGAACAGCGGCAGGCCGATACTTTCCTCGATCTGCTGGATCTGCCGCGACAGCGGCGGCTGTGTCATATGCAGACGATTGGCCGCCCGCGTGATGTTCATTTCCTCGGCGACCGCGATGAAGTAGCGAAGTTGGCGAAATTCCATGCATGCCTCTGAGGTGTGATGCGTCGGCGATTGGTGTTGCGTTGGTCTGCTGCGCGTTGGGTGCTGCCGGTTGCGGTACGGTGCTGCCGCCGCGGCGCTGCGCGAGGGCAACGAATGATAGCAACAGCGCCGCTAAATACCGGCCAGATGACGCACGAGCGCCTTTTCCGCGCGCGGCAGCGCATTCAGCTCGCGCATGCTGTTGCCGTCGTTCGTCACCAACGAGTGGCAGCTGTTTGCGGGATCGGGCGTGCGCGCGCTCGTCGAACGCTTAGGGCCGATGCTGGCGGGCATCGTACTCGGCACGCTGGTTGCGGCAGCTCGGTCAGCGCGCGCTTGCGCGACGCCGACGCCGCGGCGCAAGCCAAACAGCATCAATCGTCGTAAGCCACGCGTAAACGGGGCCATCGAGGTCTGATGGGAATCGATTGTTCGTCGCAAGCGGCGTATCAATTCGTCTCGAGCCGCTTTATCCGGCCTCGCGCCATGCCTAAATTAACGACCAGTGACAGCGCCACTGCATTTCCGGCTTTTATTGGCGTGGACCCCGCGGCTCCTCGCGAGGCATGCCGGCGCGAACCATTGAAAGGACACGATGATGAGCAAGCTCACAGGCAAGGTAGCGGTTGTAACGGGTGCATCGAAAGGCATCGGAGCGGCGATTGCGAAGGCATTGGCGGCGCAAGGCGCGTCGGTCGTGGTGAACTATGCGTCGAGCCGCGCGGGCGCCGACAAGGTGGTCGCCGATATCACGGCGGCGGGCGGCAAGGCGGTCGCGGTTGGCGGTGACGTGTCGAAGGCCGCGGACGCGAACGGCATTATCGATACGGCGATCGAAACGTACGGGCGGCTCGACGTTCTCGTCAACAACTCGGGTGTCTATGAATTCGCGGCGCTCGAAGAGATCACCGAAGCGCACTTCCATAAGCACTTCGATGTCAACGTGCTCGGGCTGCTGCTCGTGACGCAGGCGGCGGCCAGGCATCTGGGCGAAGGCGGCAGCATCGTCAACGTGAGCTCGGTCGTGACCCGCATCACGCCGGCGACCACCGCGGTATACACGGCCACCAAGGGCGCGGTCGATGCGATCACCGGCGTGCTCGCGAAGGAACTCGGACCGCGTAAGATCCGCGTGAATTCGGTGAATCCGGGCATGGTCGAGACCGAGGGCACCCACACCGCCGGCGTGATCGGCTCGGACTTCGAAACGTGGGCGATCAGCACGACGCCGCTCGGCCGTATCGGCCAACCCGACGATATCGCGGATGTCGTCGCGTTCCTCGCGTCGGATGACGCGCGCTGGTTGACGGGCGAGAGCCTGATCGCGAGCGGCGGCTCGCGTTAAGTCTGAAGGGGTTGCCAACGCTCGTGGCAACCCGCGGAACAATTCGAGCGCGCTCGCGGGCGGCGGGGCCGGCAGCATGAAGGCCACGCCGCTCCTTGCAGCGACGGCGCGCGAGCTCTACGCGCGTTGAACATCGCCCCCCAAGACCTCTGTTTCGGCTCCCGGCAACTCCACCGCAAAAAACGCGTCGAGCAGATTCGAACCCGGCCGCTCGGCGAGCCGCGTCAGCGATTCGCTCATCTGCACGCGGCAATCGAGCAGCGGCACCATCCGGATCCGCCGCGACTCGTTGAACTCTGCGCGCGCAATGACGCCGACGCCGATTCCCTGCGCGACCGCTTCCTCCAGCGCCTCGCGGCCATCCACGTACATGACCGGCTCGACTTGCAACGACTCGCGCACGAGCTCGATTTCGAGCAGTTGTTGGGTGACCGATTGCGGCTCGCGGAAGATCATCGGCTGTTCGACGAGCTCCGCGTAACTCAGCCGGCGCTTCTTCGCGGCCGGGTAGCTCGCCGGCACCATCGCGACCAGCGGATCGCGCCGCAACACGCGCGACTGCAAGCGGCTATGCACCTGCGGCGCGGCCGTGATCGCCGCGTCGACCGCGCTCGACAGCACGCGCTGCATGCACTCTGCCGCATTGGCGATCGACAGCGTGACGACGATGCCCGGGTGCCGCTGGCGAAACGCGCCGATCAGCGCGACGGCGAGATCGGGCGCATCGGCCGCGAGCGATAGCGAACCCGACTCCAGCCCGCCCGCTGATTCGAGCAGTTGGCGCGCCTCCCGCTCGCAACTGAGCATATGCCGTGTCACGCTGAACAGGCGCAGCCCGAGCTCAGTCGTCTCCACGCCGCGCGGCCCGCGCTCGAACAGCTTGACGCCGTAATCCTGTTCGAGCCGCCGCACGTGATCCGACACCGCCGGCTGCGTCAGCGACAACGCCTGCGCCGCTTTCGAAAAGCCGCCATGTTCCGCGACCGCATGGAACGCCCGCAATTGCGCGTATTGCACGTGTGCCTCGCCAGCAAATAAGTTTTTGCGATACCGTCATCGATTATATCGATTTTACCGATGGACAACGCTTCTGTATCGTGTGAGCTATCGACATAGCGATATCGGAGTTGCGGACATGGAAAGCGCGATCGGCGGTTCGGCGGCGACATTGGCCGTGGCAGCCGCGGCAACATCGACCCGTTGCACCACACCCTGCGCCGCGCCGGCTGGCGGCGAGCCTTATCTGCTGACGCCGGGCCCGCTGACCACGGCACTATCGACGAAACAGGCGATGCTGCGCGACTGGGGCTCGTGGGACGGCGACTTCCGCGCGATGACCGCCGAGTTGCGCGCGAGCCTGCTGGAGATCGCCGGCGACGCCGCGGGCGACTACGACTGCGTGCCGCTGCAGGGCAGCGGCAGCTACTGCGTCGAAGCGATGCTCGGCAGCCTGATTCCGCGCGACGGCCACGCGCTCGTGCTCGCGAACGGCGCGTACGGCAAGCGCGCGGCGATCACGCTTGGCTATCTCGGCCGCGCCTGCACACTGCTCGACAAGGGCGACTACCTGCCGCCGCGCGGCCTCGAAGTCGAGCGCATGCTTGCCGCCGATCCATCGATCACGCACGTGGTCGCGATCCATTGCGAAACGAGCTCGGGCATCCTCAATCCGCTCGATGAGATTGCAGCCGCGGTCGCGAGGCATGGCCGCAAACTGCTGATCGATTCGATGAGCGCCTTCGGCGCGGTGCCGCTCGACGTGCGGCAGATCGCGTGCGAGGCGTTCGTGTCGTCGGCGAACAAGTGCATCGAGGGCGTGCCGGGTTTCGGCTTCGTGATCGCGCGCAAGAGCGCCCTGCGCGAGGCGAAAGGCCGCAGCCATTCGCTCGCGCTCGATCTCTACGATCAATGGGACGTGATGAATCGCACGGGCCAGTGGCGCTTCACGCCGCCCACGCATACGGTGGCCGCGTTCCTCGAGGCGCTGCGTCTCTACCAGCTCGAAGGCGGGCAGCCCGCGCGGCTCGCGCGCTACGCCAACAATCGCGACGTGCTGGTGGCCGGCATGCACGAGCTTGGCTTCGAGCCGCTGCTCAACGGGCGCTGGCGCTCGCCGATCATCGTGACGTTTTTTTCGCCGGCGCATCCGTCGTTCGAGTTCGCGCGCTTCTATGAACTGATGAAGGAGCAGGGCTTCATCATCTATCCGGGCAAGCTGACGGTGGTCGACAGTTTCCGCATCGGCTGCATCGGTCAGGTCGACGAGCAGGTGATGCGACGCGTGGTCGATGCCTGCGCGCAAGCGCTGCGCACGATGGGCGTCACGCACGCGGGGCCGCCGCCCGCCGCGCTCGACGAACGCAAGGCGCTCGCGCAGGCGGCCTGAGCCGCGACAGCAAACCCGATACATTCGGATTCCTGGGGAGTCAAGCAGATGAAATACGTGAAGGCAGTGATTTTCGATTGGGCCGGCACGGTGGTCGACTACGGTTCACGCGCGCCGATGGGCGCCTTCGTCGAGACCTTCGAGCAGTTCGGCGTGCCGATCACGATCGACGAAGCGCGCGGCCCGATGGGCATGGCCAAGCGGCCGCATATCGCGGCGCTGATGGCGCTGCCGCGCGTCGCGCAGGCTTGGGCCGAGCGCCATGGCCATACGCCGACCGACGCCGATATCGACGCCGTGTACGACGTGTTCGTGCCGAAGAACATCGCGGTCGCGGCGAGCTACAGCGCGGTGATCCCGGGCGTCGCCGAAGTCGCGAGCGCCTTGCGTCAGAACGATATCCGCATCGGCACGACGACCGGCTATACCCGCGAGATCATCGACGAAATCGTACCGGGCGCGGCCGCGCAGGGCTTTGCGCCGGACAGCATCGTGTGCACCGGCGATACGCCGGAAGGGCGGCCGTCACCGTACATGATCTACCGGACGCTGCCGCAGCTCGGCGTGTGGCGCGCGAAAGAGGCGATCAAGGTCGACGACACCGAGGTCGGCATCGAAGAAGGCATCAACGCCGGCACGTGGGCGGTCGGTGTCGCGGTGAGCGGCAACGCGTTCGGCATGAGCGAGGCGGAGGTGAAGGCGTTGCCGGCCGACGAATTCGCCGCGCGCCGCAACGCCGCGATGGCCAGGCTGAAGGCGGCGGGCGCGCATTACGTGATCGATAGCGTCGCGGATCTGATGCCGGTCGTGTACGACATCGAAGCGCGGCTCGCGCGCGGCGAACGGCCTTGAAGCGTCACTTGAAGAAACCGACCGCGAGATCGATGAACTCGCGCACCTTGCGCGGCACGAACTCGCGGCTCGGATACACCAGCGACACGGCCACGTCGCCATTGAGCACCGCATAGCCGTCGAGCACGCGCACCAGCGTGCCGGCGCGCAACTCGTCCTCGACCATTTCGAGCGGCAGCAGCGCGATGCCCATCGCGCCCAGCGCGGCCTGCTTCTGCATGATCATGCTGTTGACCGTGAACGATGCATCGATCGCGATGCTCTCGCCGCTGTCGTCGTCGTCCTCGCTCGCGCTTTCGGCATCGCCGTCACCCTTGCGGAAGATCCACATCGGGCCGGTCGTGTCGAACGGCGCGGCAATCAGCCGATGCCCGTCCAGTTCGGCCGGCGTTTGCGGATGACCGGCCTGCGCGAGATACGCGCCCGCTGCCACCGGCACCGCGTGCGAGTTGATCAGACGCCGCGCCACCAGCGACTCCGAGCGGATCATATGCTCGGTCACGATGCCGACATCGAAGCCGCCTTCAAGCAGATCGACCCGTTTTTCCGTCAGCGTGACGCGCAGGTTGACTTGCGGAAAGCGCGCCTGATATTCGGCGAACAGCGGCGTTAGCCGAAACAGCGAAAAACTGCCGAGCGCGACGATGCGCAGGTCGCCGGCCACGTCGCGCGAGGCCGTGGTCGCGCGCGACTCCACTTCCTCCAGTTCGGCGAGCAGCACGCGGCAACCGTCCGCGTATTGCGCGCCGGCCTCGGTCAGCACGACCTTGCGCGTGGTGCGCTGAAACAGGCGAATGCCGAGATGCTGTTCGAGGCTCGACACATGACGCGTGACGACCGACGTCGACACGTTCAGTTGCCCGGCGGCCTGCGCGAAGCTGCCGACATCGGCCACCTTGACGAAGGCCTGCATGGCCTGAAAAAGATTGATCATTCGAGTCCAAAAAACGTCTTTGTTGTAGCGGACGGCGTGGCGCATGCGCCCGCGTCGTGGCCGCTTTCGGTGCGCCAGCGGCGCTCGTTTTCGATGCGATCGATCAGCTTCGGCCCGACTTCGTTGCGATACCAGCGCAAGCCCCAGTTGGTCTTGTCCAGATGCGTATGCCCTTCGACGAAACCGGGCAGCAGCAGCGCGTCGCCGCCGTCCTCGACCGGCACACCGGGCTCGCGCGGCAGAGCGGCGCCGAGCGCGGCGATCCGGCCATCGACGATCGACGATCGACGATCGACACCTCGGCGCGCTTGCCGTCGGCGAGCCGCACGTGGGTGACCAGCGAGGCGTTCGTCGCGTGGCGCGGGGTGGTCGTGGTCATGGGCGGCGGGCAAGGGGAATGAACGGGATGAAAGGGGTGAACGGCCGGTGCGTTGACGCAACCCGCGATGCTACCCTTAGACGATAATAAATCCGCCCCCGTTACGGCAAATACAGCGTGAATTAATCCGGAAATTCGGCGCGGCGAGATTGCGGCGCGAGGCCGCGCCGACCGGCAAAATCCAAGGCCGGACGGCGGTTCACGGTATACTCCCGCGTAACTTGCCTGATCGCCAGGCTTGCCCGATACTCAGCTGTTACCCCCAAAATCTCCCCGTACGTCGAGTTTAACGCTACTGCTTATGAGTACAATCCTTGAAAGTCTTCCGATCGGCCAGAAGGTCGGTATCGCGTTTTCCGGCGGCCTCGACACTAGCGCCGCGCTGCACTGGATGCGCAAGAAGGGCGCCGTGCCGTACGCCTACACGGCCAACCTCGGTCAGCCCGACGAAGACGATTACGATTCGATCCCGCGTCGCGCCACGCAATATGGCGCCGAAGGCGCGCGCCTGATCGACTGCCGCGCGCAGCTGGTCGCGGAAGGCATCGCGGCGCTGCAGTGCGGCGCGTTTCATATCTCGACGGCGGGCGTCACCTACTTCAACACGACGCCGATCGGCCGCGCCGTGACCGGCACGATGCTGGTCGCCGCGATGAAGGAAGACGGCGTCAACATCTGGGGCGACGGCAGCACGTACAAGGGCAACGACATCGAGCGTTTCTACCGCTACGGTCTGCTCGTGAACCCGGACCTGAAGATCTACAAACCGTGGCTCGACCAGCTGTTCATCGACGAACTCGGCGGCCGTTCTGAAATGTCCGAGTTCATGCGCCAGTCGGGCTTCGACTACAAGATGTCGGCCGAAAAGGCGTATTCGACCGACTCGAACCTGCTCGGCGCGACGCACGAAGCGAAGGATCTCGAAAGCCTCGAATCCGGCATCAAGATCGTGAACCCGATCATGGGCGTCGCGTTCTGGCGCGACGACGTGCAGATCGCGAAGGAAGAAGTGACGGTCCGCTTCGAGGAAGGCCAGCCGGTCGCGCTGAACGGCCAGACGTTCCCGAACGCGGTCGAGCTGCTGCTCGAAGCGAACCGGATCGGCGGCCGTCACGGTCTCGGCATGAGCGACCAGATCGAGAACCGCATCATCGAGGCGAAGAGCCGCGGCATCTATGAAGCCCCGGGCCTCGCGCTGCTCAACATCGCTTACGAGCGTCTCGTCACCGGCATCCACAACGAAGACACGATCGAGCAGTTCCGCGAGAACGGCCGCCGCCTCGGCCGTCTGCTGTACCAGGGCCGCTGGTTCGATCCGCAGGCGATCATGCTGCGCGAAACCGCGCAGCGCTGGGTCGCGCGCGCGATCACCGGCGAAGTGACCGTCGAGCTGCGCCGCGGCAACGACTACTCGATCCTCAGCACGAAGTCGCCGAACCTCACCTATCAGCCCGAGCGTCTGTCGATGGAAAAGGTCGCATCGACGTTCTCGCCGCGCGACCGCATCGGCCAGCTGACGATGCGCAACCTCGACATCACCGACACGCGCGACAAGCTGCGCATCTACTCGCAGGTGGGCCTGCTGTCGTCGAACGAGACGTCGGCGCTGCCGCAGGTGAAGGGCGACAAGGAGTAAAGCGGCGCGTCTGATTACCTGAACGTCGCATCGATCGATGGGCCGGCTCGCGAGAGCCGGCCCATTTTCTTTGGGGCTCCCGGATGCGCTCCGGCGCTTGGGCGCGATCCCACATTCTGTGCTCAAGTTTCGCGTGCCTATGCCGTTGACATAAGCTAAGCCCATTCTGGAACCCTTCCGTGCAACTCGCTTACAGTAACGACCGCCTCGCCAGCCGGATGCCAGTCGACTCGACCGCCGCCGGCGAACCCGAGGTCGAGTCTTCGGTCATCGAGTGGCTGTTGCACGACGACCAGGTGATGCGCGAGTGTTTCACGCATGCGGCGGAGATTCTGAAGAGCGTGACCGGCGCGGCAATTACCGCGATCGTGCTGCTCGACGAGGAGTATCAACACTATCGCGCCGAGGTCGGCATGGCGATGCCGCTCGTCACGCGTGCGCGCTCGCTCGCCGACTACGCGGTGCGCGATGCCGACCTGTTCGTGATCGAGGATGCGCACAACGACAGCCGCTTCGGCGAATGCATGCTCGTCAAGCGTCATCCGTTCGTGCGCTTTTACGCGGCGATCGCATTGCGCGCGCCGAACGGCGAGATCGTCGGCGCGCTGTGCGCGATGGACCCGGCGCCGGGCCGGCTCGACGCGGGCCGGCGCGGCGTGTTTTACCACCTGCGCGCGATGATCGAAAACGATCTGAAGATGCGCACGGCCACCGCGATCGATCCGCTCACCCAGTTGTACAACCGGCGCTTCCTGCTCGAAACCATCGCGCGCCGCTGGAAAGAGGCGCGCGACGGCGACGTGATGGGCTCGGTGGTCGTCGACGTCGACTGGTTCAAGCAGTACAACGACACCTACGGTCATCAGGCCGGCGATCACTGTCTGAGTCTGGTTGCCTCCGTGATGCAGGCCGCCGCCGACAGCGAGCGCATCGTGGTCGGGCGCATGGGCGGCGAGGAGTTCGGAATGCTGGTGCTCGAAGCGCAACCATCGATGCTCGAAGACACGCTCGAAACGCTGCGCCAGCGCGTGGCGGACCTCGCGATCGAGCATCGCGCGTCGCCGCTTGGGGTGGTGACGCTCAGCATTGGCGCGTCGCTCACGCGTATCAGCGACCTGTCGCGACCCGCGCATCGCGACGGTTTCGCGAGCGCTGACCGTGCGTTGTATCGCTCGAAGCATCAAGGACGAAATCGCGTGACGCTGGCGTAGCGGGCGTTGGCGATTGCGTCGGTATGGCTCTATCTTCAGTCATGGCGCATTGCTTATAGGACCATCGTCCCATTTTCAGCCGTTGCCAGCGTGGCAATATGGATGCGCGTAGTGAACGTCGACGCAGTCGCCGGGTGCGACAGCAGGGTGTTTTACGATGCGCATCATTCAAACGTTGCTGTACATCGCGGCGTTCTGCTCAGGCATGATCGTCGGCCCCGCGGCGTGCGTCGCCGCCCAAAGTGTCGCCGCGCAGCCGGCCGCCTCGTCGGCCCTCCCGGCATCCCCAACCGCCGCGGCGTCGGCTCCCGCAGCGCGCCGTATCGATCTCGGCAATCAACCGTTCACGGGCGATTTCGACGCCATGCTCGACCGGCATCTGATCCGCGTGCTGGTTCCTTACAGTCGAACGCTCTATCTGAATGAGCAAGGTCACGAACGTGGGCTGACCGCCGGTCTCATGCGGGACTTCGAGCGTTATGTGAACAAGAAGTACCAGGCGACGCTCGGCAAGCGTCCGCTCACCCTGGTCATCATTCCGACGACTCGCGACCAGTTGCTCCCGGGGCTGATAGCGGGCCGCGGCGACATCGCCGCGGGCAATCTGACGGTCACGGAGGTCCGCCTGAAGCAGGTCGACTTCGTGGCGCCGCGTGACCGGACAGCAGTACGCGAAGTGGTCGTGACCGGGCCGAAGTCGCCGGCCCTCGCAAAGCTCGACGATCTCAGCGGTAAGACGGTCCATGTGCGGCCCAGCAGCAGCTATTACGAGAGCCTGAACGCGTTGAACGCGCGTTTTGGCAAGGAAGGCAAAGCTCCGGTGAAACTCGTGCCGCTGCCCGACGCGCTCGAGGACGAGGACGCAATGGAGATGCTCAATGTCGGGCTGCTCCAGATCCTCGTCGTGGACGACTGGAAGGCAAAGGTATGGGCGCCGGTACTGACTGGAATCGTCGTGCATAACGATATTTCGGTGCGCGACGCAGGCTACATCGGCTGGGCGGTGCGCTTCAAGAGCCCCAAACTGCGGGACGCGATCAACGACTTCTACCTGAATTACGTGAAGAAGCAGAGTGTCGCGGAAGTCCGTCTGCAGCAGGAAATGAAGCGCATCAAGCAGATCTCCAACAATACGGAGTCAGCGGAGCTGAAGCGGTTCGGGCAGACGGTCGGTCTTTTCGAAAAATATGGTGCGCAGTACCGCTTCGATCCGCTTTTGCTTGCGGCTCAGGGCTATCAGGAATCCCAGCTGAACCAGAGCGCCCGCAGTCACGTTGGCGCAATCGGGATCATGCAGCTGATGCCAGCCACGGGGAAGGAACTTGCGGTTGGCGACATCAGGGTGGCGGAGTCCAACGTACATGCGGGAGCGAAATATCTCGATGTGCTGATGGCCCGTTACTTTCCCGACGCTCACTTCTCCGAAAGGGACCGCTCGCTGTTCGCATTCGCAAGCTACAACGCAGGACCCGCAAAGATCGCCAGAATGCGCAAGGAAGCGGCGGCGCGCGGTCTCGATCCTAACAAGTGGTTCAACAATGTCGAAATCGTAGTCGCCGAGAAAATCGGTATCGAGCCAACGACGTACGTGCGCAATGTCTTCAAATATTACGTTGCGTACCGGCTCGTCCGGGAGGCCGAGGCTGCACGCGCTCGCGCTATCGGGCAGATGCGCAAGCAGGGCGGAGCGTGAGGGAAGCGGGCATCTGAATTCAGCGTGGAGAAGCGCCATGGTGACGCGCCGTGATCTGATCAGGTGGCTTGCGGCTGTCCCGCTGTTCGCCTCCATCTGGCCGTTGCTTCGGCTCGATGACGCTCGCGCTGCGCAGACCCCGCGACGCGTACGACCGGGCGAACCGGGATGGCCCACGCCTTCGGACTGGGCGCGACTGAAACAGCAGGTGGATGGCTACCTGATCCGACCGGAGTCACCACTCGAGCTCTGTCGTGAATCTCCCGACAACGCCGAATGCCTTGCACTCTTCCGTGAACTCAAAAATCCGTACTTCATCGGCGACAGTCCCGTTCTGACACAAACCTGCGAGTGGGTCGGCGCGTGGAGAGCCGAACCCAGTGCCTACGTGGTCGCCGCGAGACGGGTCGAACATGTGGCGGCGGCCGTCAACTTCGCGCGTGAACGCAATCTTCGCGTCGTCGTGCGCGGCGGGGGCCATTCCTATCTCGGCACCTCGAACGCGCCGGGTTCCTTGATGATATGGACGCGCGCCATGAACGAAATCAGGAATCACGATGCTTTCGTTCCGAGCGGATGTGACGGGGTCATTCCACCCGGACCCGCGGTCAGTGTCGGGGCAGGCGCGATCTGGATGCATACCTATGAAGCCGTTACCGGAGGCGTGGGTCGGTATGTACAGGGCGGCGGTTGTGGAACAGTGGGAGTCGCGGGACTGATTCAAGGCGGAGGTTTTGGAACGCACTCCAAACAATTCGGCATTGCATCTGCTTCACTGCTCGAAGCGGAGGTCGTTACGGCGGACGGTGCGGTCAGGGTTGTCAACGCCCGAAGAGAACCGGATCTCTTCTGGGCCTTGAAAGGTGGGGGTGGCGGTACCTTCGGCGTCGTCAGCCGTCTGACTTTGCGCACGCACGAGCTGCCGGCCGTGTTTGGCCTCGTATCCTGCGCAGTCGTGGCCCGCTCGGATGTCGCCTACGAACGGTTGCTGGGCCGCTTCGTCGCTTTTTACGCTGACAGCCTATGCAATCGCCACTGGGGTGAACTCGCTACGCTGCTGCCCGGCAAGCGCCTGCGCATCGACATGAGCTTTCAGGGACTCGGCAAGGAAGAGGTCGCAACGCTCTGGAAGCCGTTCTGGGACTGGATTGGCTTGCAGGACGACCTGACCATGATGGCCGCGCCCTCGATCGTCGCCGGTCCGGGGCGGTTGCGCTGGGACGGCACGGCGCGCGCGCGGTTCGTGCCCGGGTTGGTCGTCTTCGATGACCGACCCGGCGCGCCAGATGCCAATTTCTTCTGGGCGTCGAATCTCGCCGAGGCCGGTCATGTGATCCACGGCTTCGACTCGCTTTGGTTGCCTGCAGCAATGCTGGCGCGCGAGCGCCAACCCGAACTCGTCGACGCGCTGATGGGCGCTACGCGCTACTGGCTTGTCGAACTTCATTTTCAGAAAGGGCTCGCCGGCGCCCCTGCCGATGTCATTGCCGCCGGCCTGCAAACCCCAGTCAATCCAGTCGTGGCGGAGTCGTTCGCATTGGCGATCGTCGCGAGCGAGGGGCCACCGGCATTCGACGGACTGACAGGTCATGAGCCCGATGTTTCGAAGGCACAGCGAGATGCGAAGCTCATCGGATTGGCCATCAACGAACTCGGGAAAGTCGCAACGGCCGGTGGCGCATACGTCGCCGAGAGCAGCTATTTCCAGAAGGACTGGCAAGCGGCGTATTGGGGGGCCAACTATGCACGTTTGCTGTCGATCAAGCAACGTTACGACCCGCACGGAGTTTTCTTCGTTCGCCACGGTGTCGGCTCCGAAGACTGGAGCGACGACGGGTTCACCCGCATGGCCGATTCCGACTAGCCGGCCGGCTGTTTCGCCCGAATCCTGATGCTCGTTGTGTAAGGGTATGACCGTGTATTGACTCCAGACAGAGGTCAATGCACGCTAGCGATGCATCGGTATCCGAAGCATCTCGTTCTGGCGAACCGGATGGAGCGGGGTCGGCAACAAGTTGGGTACCGCTGCCAATACAACGTCGTATAAATGACGGAGACAGAACAGATGACAACACCGAAAAAAATCCCGGCGGCCATGCGCAACCCTTGGAGGCTCGGTACCGCGTTGACCGTGATGGCGTCAGCAATCGTGCTGGCGGGCTGTGGCAGCGGCAACGACGGGCTCCAACCGCCGCCGAGCAACGTGCTGCCTGGCTTCATCAAAAGCGCGGTGACGACGAAATCTTATGACGGCAACAGCGACGATCTGCTGACCGCGGGCCTCGGCAAGACCGGCCTCGCATCGGCGACGGCGCCGGCCATCGCGAATGCGGCGCAACCTACGGCCGCCGAATTGCGGCGTCTCGCGATCTGGTCGAACTATCGGGCGCTCGTCGACATGACGGCGAACGGCGGCTATGGACGCTTCTGGGGGCCCAACGTCGACCTGAACGGCAACGACACGCTCGGCGAAGGCAAGATCGCGGGCAAGGAATACCTCGCCTATGCCGATGACGGCAGCGGCGCGCAGAACGTTAGCCTGCTCGTGCAGATTCCCGCGAGCTTCAATCCGGACCAACCGTGCATCGTCACCGCGACGTCGTCCGGTTCGCGCGGCGTGTACGGCGCGATTTCGGCGGCCGGCGAGTGGGGCCTGAAGCGCGGCTGCGCGGTGGCCTACACCGACAAGGGCAGCGGCAACGGTGCGCACGAGCTGTCGACGAATCGCGTGACGCTGATCGACGGCACGTTGCAGGATGCGACCGCCGCGGGCACGGCGAGCCTCTTCACAGCGAAGCTCGGCAGCAGCACGCTGGCGGCGTTCAACGCGCAGTTCCCGAACCGCTATGCGTTCAAGCATGCGCACTCGCAACAGAACCCCGAGCAGGACTGGGGCAAGAATACGTTGCAGGCGATCCAGTTTGCGTATTGGGCGCTCAACGATTCGTACGGCGCGTTGAATGGCTCGACGCGCACGGTGCGCTATGCGAGCGGCAGCATCACGACGATCGCCGCGTCGGTCAGCAACGGCGGCGGCGCGTCGCTCGCGGCGGCCGAAGAGGACACGTCGGGTCTCATCACGGCAGTGGTGGTCGGCGAGCCGCAGATCAATCTGCGGCTTGCGCCGCAGGTATCGGTCGCGCAGGGCGGCGTGCCGGTCGGCGCGTTCGGCAAACCGCTCGCCGATTACATGACGCTCGCGAACCTGCTGCAGCCGTGCGCCGCGCTCGCGCCCGCCGCGACCGGCGCGCCGTATCTGAGCGCGCTGCCGAGCGCGACCACCACCGCGCTGCGCACCGCGCGTTGCGCGTCGCTCGCGGCGGCCGGCGTGATCGCGGGAACGGATACGGTCACGCAGGCCACCAATGCGCTCGCGCTGCTGCATCAGAACGGCTATCAGACCGACTCGGACCTGCTGCAAGCGCCGATGTGGGACTCGCAGGCGGTGCCGGCCGTCGCCGTGACCTATGCGAATGCGTATGCGCGCGCAAGTGTCGCCGACAACCTGTGCGACTTCAGCTTCGGCACCACCAGCGCGGCTGGCGCAGCCGGCGTGACGCCGGCGGTGTCGCCGATGCTGACGGTGTTCGGCAACGGCAACGGCGTGCCGCCGACCAATGGCATCAACCTCGTCTACAACGCGGGCGCCTCCGGCGCGCTCGATCATCGGCTCGCGACCGCCGATGCGAGCTACGCGGGCGCCGCATGCCTGCGCGCGCGGTGGACGAGCGGTTCGTTGAATGCCAGCGTCGATGCAATTCGCGTGAATGCGAATCTGCATGGCAAGCCGACCATCATCGTGCAAGGACGCGCGGATGCGCTGGTGCCGATCAATCACGCGTCGCGGCCGTATCTCGGATTGAACCAGGTGGTCGAGGGCAGCGCGAGCAAGCTGGCGCTGTACGAAGTCACGAACGGTCAGCACTTTGACGCGTTCCTCGGCGTCGCCGGTTTCGATACGCGTTTCGTGCCGTTGCATTACTACAATCTTCAGGCGCTCAATCTGATGTGGGCTCATCTGAAGAACGGCACGCCGTTGCCGCCGTCGCAGGTGATCCACACGATACCGCGCGGCGGCGTGCCGGGAGCCGCACCGGCGTTGACCACGGCCAACCTGCCGGCGATCGCGGCGACCCCGGGTGTCAATGCGATTTCCGCAACGAATGGCGCCGTGAACGTGCCGAATTGAGCGGCGCGTCCTGAAGCAATGCGCGCACACAGGTATTCGCCTGGGTGCGCGTTGCTGTGCATCTGGACGCCGCACGAGCGGTGCTGAGCTTCGCGCCGCGCAAAACGCTTTAGCCGCCGATCAGCTTCAACCCGACCGGCAGCGATTCGCCGAACACGCGACCTTCGTCGGCGTTATCGAGCGCGACGACTTCGCTGACCATCGTGACCCAGGCGCGCGGCGCGCTCGCCGCTTCGAGGCGTCGCACGACGCTCGCGCGCAGCGCGTCGGGCAGATCACGCGAGCGGTCGCCGGTCATGCGGGCGATCTGGACGGCCGCGAAGGCGGCGGGGTCGACCTTCTTCCAGTCGAGCGCGAGGATCGCATCGAGCCATTGCGCGGCGACCTCGGGCGGCACGACGCTATGCGCGCTGCCGTAAAACGGCTGGCGCGCGCCGATCCGTCCGACCGCCCACCAGCTTTGATGGTTTTCCGCTGGCTTTTTCAGGCGAGCGAGCACCGCCTCGCCGAGTTCGATCTTGCGTTCGGCCGGAATCCGTTCGAGCGATGCGCACAGGCGCACCATATCGGCGAAGCCGGTCTTCGCGACATCGAACGGCAGCTTGTGACGCGATTGCGCGGCCTTCTGCAGATAGTCCATCGCGTCGAGCACGCGCAGCTGCGCATCTGCGCCGAGGCCGCCGGCCGCGCGGCGCCACAGCGTCCACCATTCCGACCATACCTGGCTGTCGGTCACGTACTGGATGCCATCGTCGAACAGCGTCCACAGTTGCTCGACGCGCCATTCGTCGAGCGGATAACCGAAGCCGGGCCGCACGCAATAGCCGGCCAGATTCAGCCACAGCCGTTCGTGATCGGCCGAGCGGCGGCGGCGGCGCGCGCGCTCCCACAGCGCGCCGAACAGTTCGCGCAGCAACGCGCTGTTCCAGCTGTCGCGCGGGCCGAGCAGATGTTCGAGCTGCGCGCGCAGTCGTTTGATCTCCTTCGGGTCGACGTTTTGCGCGCGGGCGCCGAAGCAACGGTCGATCAGTTCGATCGCGCGATCGAGCGCCGGGTGGCGTTGCGGTGCGCCCTCGGCGGATGGATCCACTTGCGCGTCGGCCTGGCGCAGCTGGAATTCGAGCAGCCAGCGTTGCGATGGCTCGTCGAGCTCGATGCAATGGACGTCGAGCGTGCCGACCTCGGTCAGCGACGTCGCGATGCGCACGGCGGTTTCGCGAGCGCGATGGCCGTCGCGTGGCTGGACGATCGTCGCGATCGGCGGCAGACGCACGAAGTCGCCGCCCGCGAGGTCGACCAGTTCGCCGGGCTGATAGGCGGTGTCCGCGCTCGACGACACCAGATGAAAGCGCACCGGATGCCCGAGCCGCAGCGCGAACGTGCGGTCCGCGATCAGAATCTCGTGACCTTCCTCGGTGCCGCGCGGCAGCAGGCAGATGCCGCGTTGCGCCAGCGCCGCGTCCGGCTCGGCGTCGTCTTTGCCGGCCGGCGTTTCGTCGAGCACCAGAAAATAGCTGCGCGGCGAACCGCCGCCGATTTTCGGCGCGAAGCCCGCGCGCGCGAGCGTATAGGCGACCGCGCCGCGCGCGACCGCGACGTCGGGGTTGTCGTTGTGCAGCACGTTGAGCGGCGCGCCGCGCCACCCGCCGAGCGTGTCGGCCAGACGCCGCGACAGCGCGTCGGCGCGGAACACGCCGCCGTTGAGCAGCAGCGTGTCGGGAACGGGCAGGGCGGCTGTGCCGGATGCGTCCGGCGTGCTGGAATCCGCGCCCAGGGCCTTGCGCGACTGCGCGGCGAAGCGTTCGAGAAATGCCGCGATATGCCGCGTGATCGCCGCATCGGTCGCGTACGGCAGGCCGAATTCGACGATCGCGCCGCGCGGCCGGCCCGGACGCTCATCGGCGGCCACCCGCGGCAAGAAACCATCGACGATGATCTTCTCGACCTCGTCGCGCGTGACCTGCGTCGTGCGCGCGCCGCCGATCAGCTTCGAGCCCGCGCCGAGCAAGGTGACCGGCGCCGACTCGGGCGCCTGCGCGCCGAGCAATTGCTCCTTCGCGACGCGGCATCGCTCGACCAGCTGCGACAGGCTCGCCGCCGATAGCCGTTGCGGCGCCTGCGCAGCGCCGCCGGCACCACCCAACAGCCGCGCCTCGACCAGATGCGCGAGCGCGAGGTCCATGTTGTCGCCGCCGAGCATCAGATGATTGCCGACACCGACGCGCGTCAGGCGCGGCTCGCCGTCGTCGGACAGGCCGACTTCGATCAGCGTCAGATCGGTGGTGCCGCCGCCGACGTCGCAGATCAGCACGAGCCGGGTGTCCGCCAACTCGTCGGCAAGCGTGTCGCGATGCCGGAACAGCCAGTCGTAGAACGCGGCCTGCGGCTCTTCGAGCAGCCGCAGCGACGGCAGCCCCGCCAGCCGCGCCGCTTCGACGGTCAACGCGCGCGCGCCTTCGTCGAACGATGCGGGCACCGTCAGCACGACGTCCTGCTGTTCGAGCGGCGCCTTCGGAAAGTGCTGGTTCCATGCGGCGCGCACGTGCGCGAGGTAGCTCGCGCTCGCGTCGAGCGGCGAAATCTTGCGGACGTCGTCGGGCGCGCCCCACGGCAGGATCGGCGCGACGCGATCGACCGACGCGTGCGACAGCCAGCTTTTCGCGCTGGCGACGAGCCGCCCCGGCACCTGCGCGCCGAGCAGCCGCGCGAGCCGGCCGACCACGACCGGCTGCGCCGCGTCCTTGCCGTGGCCCGACGCCGCACGCGCACCGGACCACGGCAACTGCAGATCGGCCGCGCTCAGTTCTCCGTCGGCCGCCTGATAGCGCACCGACGGCAACAGCGGCCGTGCGGCGACTTCGCCGGGGCTCACGAGTTGCTCGATCTCGAACACACGAATCTGCTGCGATCCGGCTTGCGCGTACGCGAGCACCGTGTTGCTGGTGCCGAGATCGATGCCGACGCTGTACCGCTTCATGTCAATCACGCATTCGCGTTGCCGCGCACGTCGAATTCGACTTTCCAGCGCTCGTCGGAGCCGCGCGGGATCGCTTCGAGTTCGAGCGTGCCCGCTTCGGTCACGCGCGCGTGCAGCTTCACCGGCACGACTTCGCCGGCGGTGCGGCCGGCCGCCGGCAGCGTCGCCTGGATTTCCTCGAGTTCCTGCAACTCCTCGGGGCCCCAGTAATCGAGCAGCGTGCCGACCTGATCCTGACGACGCACCGACGAGCCGAAGAAGCGGAAATGCACGGGCTCGCCGACGACCAGCCCGAACTCCTGCGCGGGCAGCTCGGCGTCGGTGCCTTCTTCCATGCCGAACGGCGCGACGCACAGCGCCTGCACCGGCGGCTCGAGCCCGGGCACGGCCGGCATCGCCGATTCGATCGCGATGTAGTACGCGCGCGCGGTGCCGCCGCGAATCCGCACGCCGCGGCCGCGCCGCACGTAGCCGTAGTAGGCCGCGCCGCGCGCGACCGCCAGATCGAGGTCCGCGCCTTCGAGCAGACGGGCCGGCGCCGCGCCTTCGGTCGCGAGCCAGCCGTTCAGCGTGCCCATGATCCGTTCGACCAGCAGCGCCGACTTGAACACGCCGCCGTTGAACAGCACCGCGGTCGGATGCAGGAAGCTCGCGTTGGGCGCGACATGCTCGCGCAGCCCTTCGAGTTCCGCCAGCGCGCCGACCTGACGCCCGAGGAACGCCGCCAGATGCCGCGTGATGCCCGCGTCCTGCGCATACGGCAGGCCGAGCTGCGTCAGACCGACCCGCGCGCGGCTCACCGGACGCGCGGCGCTGTCGATCTGCGGGAAGAAGCCGTCGAGGATCGTCTGTGTCAGTTCGGCGCGCGTCAGCTCGGTGCGGATCGAGCCGCCGATCAGCTTCGAGCCGCGGCTCGGCACGACGAGCGGCACGGTGTCGGTGGCGGGGTCGCTGAGCAGCGTTTCCTTCGCCGCGCGGCACGCGTAGGTGAGCGCGCGCAGTTGCCACGCGTCGGCCTGGGTGCCCTGCGCGGCGAGCTTGCGCGCGACCACGTGCGCGAGCGCGAGGTCCATGTTGTCGCCGCCGAGCAGGATGTGATCGCCGACCGCGACGCGATGCAGTTCGAGATTGCCGTCGCGCTCGATCACCGCGATCAGCGACAGGTCGGTCGTGCCGCCGCCGACGTCGACGACGAGGATGATGTCGCCGACCTTGACCTGCTTGCGCCACGCGCCGCCGCTCTTCTGGATCCAGCTATAGAGCGCCGCCTGCGGCTCTTCGAGCAGCGTCATGCGCGTGAAGCCGGCGGCCTCGGCGGCCTCCGCCGTCAGCTCGCGCGCCGCGGGGTCGAACGACGCGGGGATCGTCACGGTGACGTCCTGCTCGCCGAACGGCGCGTCCGGAAGCGCGTGGTCCCACGCCTCGCGCAGGTGCGTCAGGTAGCGCACCGAGCTTTCCAGCGGCGACACGCGCGCGACTTCGGGCGGCGCGTCGTTCGGCAGAATGCCCGCGCGCCGGTCGACGCCCGGATGGCACAGCCAGCTTTTCGCGCTCGACACGAGCCGGATCGGGGTGCCGGCGCCGCGGCTGCGCGCGAATTCGCCGACCGCGAATTCGCGCTGGCCGGTCCACGGCAGGTAGAGGTCGCCGGAGGCCAGTTCGTCGGGATGCGGCAGGTACAGGAACGAGGGCAGCAGCGGCAGATTATCGATTGCGCCGGGGCCCGTGAGCTGGGCGATCGACAGCACGTCCTGGGTGGTTTTCTCGCCGTCGCTCGCGTGCGTGTCCACGTAGGACAACGCGCAGTGCGTGGTGCCGAGATCGATGCCGATCGAATAGCGTGCGTCGCTCATAGCTCCACCTCCGCCGGTGCGATGACTTTTGCGTTATGACCGTCCGCCAGCTTCGGCAGACGCACATCCTCGACGCGCCAGCCGCGATGGCTGATGCTGCCGTTGAACGGCGCACTGCCGACCACGTTGCCGGTCAAACGGACCGAGCTCGCGTCGAAGCCTGCGGGCAGCGTCACGCGGCTGCCTTCGGCTTCGTCGCGCACCGGGCGGATCGTGAAGTGCTCGCGCAGCGTCGCGCGGCAGCCTTCGTGCACGAGGCGCGCGGCCGCGCCGATGTCGGCGTCGCTATAGGCCTTGATGTCTTCCTCGACGAAATCGATGAAGCGCGCGTCGCGCTGCAGCAGGCCGAGCAGTTGCAGCGCGGCGTCGGGGGAGGCCTCCTTCAGCACCGGCGCGGGTTGCGGCTTCGGTTGCGGCTTCGGTTCCGGACCGGCGGCGGGGGCCGGGGTTGGCGTGGCGGCGGGGGCGGCTGCCGGGGCCGCGCCGATCTTTTCGCCGTTGCGCAGGCGCAGGACGTCGGCTGCGAAGTCGCCATTGCCGAGAATGCTGAAAAACGTGCCGACGGCCAGCGAAATGCGGCCGAGGAAGGATGGATTCGAATCGCTCATAAAGGCTCCTGATCTGCTCTGTTGGGGACGAGCGGTCCTCGCCGCGCCGCGTGCGCCGGGCAGCGAAGCTGACGGGCCGGACGGGGCTGTGATGTTGCGGGTCGGCGCGCGGCCCGGGGCGACGATGCAACCGCCGGGCCCGAAAACGGCTTGGGGACGCTTCGCGACCGGGTCGGCCGCGCGTGCGGCGCGCGCAAAACCCATATTTTGCCTTGCGGCGCGCCCGACGCGGGCAAAGCCGGCAATTCTAGCGGGCAATGGGGTGGGATTGGCGGGGAGTTGGGGGAAGCGGGCGATGCAGGAAGGCGCTTTGGCAGCGCGCCTGTCAGCGATGTTACGACTTCGTCGGATCCTTCGACACCCGCTTTGCCGGTGGTGCGGGCGCGGGCCTGACCGGCCCGGCGACGTGCATGACGGCGCGGCGCGGTTGTCCGTGCGCGGCCGTCGCGGGTGCAGACCTGACCGGTCTGGCGGCGTGCCTGTCGGCTCGCGGCGGCTGTCCGTGCGCGGCCATCGCCGGCGCGGGGCCGCCCGGGTGCCCGAGCGGCGGATGCTCGCCGCCCGGATGCTCGCCGCCGCCCGGATGCTCCGGCAGATGACCGTCATGGCTCGCCATCACACGATGCAGTTCCTCACGGCGATGGAAAACCTCGGCGCGATGATCGCCATGAGAATAGAACTGACGATGCCGGACGCCGTCCCGGCCGACGACCCAGATATATGTATCGCCGCCGACGATCACCACATCGCGATCGACCACATTGGCGACGTACACATCGGTCGGCAACGGCTGATACGCGGTCACGGTCACTTCGTCGACCCGGTTCGGGGCGCTGACGAGCCGGCCTTGCCCACTGGTCACGCAGCCCGCGAGAAAGGTAGCGCACGCAGCCGACGCCAACAGCGCGTTGGTGATGGTTTTCAAGTTCATTCCCCGGTTTGTATTGGTTATTTGTCGAGCGACGCCCGTTTAACGGTCGGCGTTCTGCATTCTTGAGATATGAATCGACGACCAAAGAAATGAGCGGGTAAACGCGCAGGCGCAAACGCATGCCCGGCGCGCATCGCCTGATGAATTGATCCAACTGGGAAACAGAAAGAAATAACGCAAAAATTCCGGCGCGTTTCACCCGCCCGATCCGCGCTTAATTGCCGCCCGCATTGCCGTCTTCAGACTTCGCGTCGTCCCAGTTCATCCGGTGTCGATTAACGGTCTCGGTATGCCGCGCGTCGTCCTCGGTGTGGAGGTAAAGACTGGTCGTATTCAGCGAAACGTGGCCGAGGTTGTCGCGGATCGTGCGCAGATCGACGCCGCCGTCCGCCTGATGCGAACCGGCCGTATGCCGCAGCCAGTGCGCCGACGCGCGCTCGAGCTCGTCGGCGCGATCGGCGAATTCGGGACCGCGCGCACGCAGCCACTTGGCCGCGCCCGCGAAGATGCCCTTGATCGCGTCGTGAATCGCCGAGCGCGACAGGCAGCGGTTGCGGCCCTTGAACGGCAGCACGAGCGGCGTTTCCTCGGCGCGGGTCGGCAGGGCGGCGAGGCCATTGAGCGTGCGGTAGCTGCGCAGCTCCTGAACCAGTTCGGCCGACACCGGCACGATCCGCTCCTTGTCGCCCTTGCCGAGCGTCTCGAGCCACCACTGGTCCTGACCATCGGCGCCGAGCCTTCTGAAGAACTGGCCCATCTGCCCGCCGGCCACCTCGGAAATGCGCATGCCCTGCAAATAGAACAGCGTGGTCAGCCAGCGGCAACGCGCGTAGTACGCGCGTTGCGCATCGGTATCTTGCGGCAGCTGCTCGACGAACAGCTTCACTTCGTCCCACAGCGACGTCGACAGATAGCGCGTCACGCGCGGCGCCGAGCGCTTCGCGCGTTGTCGCAGGAGCGCCATCGGATTGCCGCGCAGATAGCCGGCATTGACGAGCCACGTGAACATCGTGTTCAGGATGATCAGCGCCTGGCGCTGGCTGGCCGGCGACAGCGGCCCGTTGAACGGCCGCCAGCGCGCGTCGCCGCGCGCGTACTTGCCGCCGTTCGCCGACACCCAGCGCGTGGCCGGCTGCGGATCGGCGATGAACGTCTTGAACAGCAGCAGATCCTCGTGCGTCAGCGACGACAGCGGCTTGCCGAGCTGCACGACGGCCCACAGCAGCAGCCGCTCCGCTTCCTTGCGGTAGTTGTCGAAGGTGGTCTTGGTGTCCGCGTAATTGGACAGCCAGGCGCGCACGGCGTCGAGGTCGTTGCGCGCCGATAGCTGCGAGTTTTCCGCCGCGCCGCGATTGGTGCCGTCGCGGCCATCGAGCAGTTCCGGCACGACGAGCGATTCGACGGGCTGGACGGTGGCGAGCTCAGCGTTCGGGGCAGCTTTCGGCACGGCTTTGGACACGGTTCGGGACACTCCTCGGGCGCACGCCGGTTGGCGTCATTCTGCTCCGCTCAGGTGCTGTCAGAAGCGCTTGCCTGAAAAGAAAGCAGTGCCCACTCTGTTGCGGACGAAACGCGAAACCCTATCACACAGTCGGCTGCGCCTGGCGCGAAACAGCCGGGTGCGCTCAAGCTTCGACGCGGTGACGATCGATCGGCATATAGTGATGCAGGGCGCCGCTCGTTTTCCGCCCGCTATAGTCGCCGTCTATTAGTGGCATTGCCGTATTCGAATTCTATTGAACTTTGTCCTCGCCTATATTCGAATAGGAGTGGAGCGCCGACCGGAGTCAGCCGTTACGGACATCGGCTGCGTTGCCCTCGACCCTGGATTTCATGAGTGCACTGCCGAGCCATTCGGCTGACTGTCGGGTTTTCGGGTCGTCAAATTGCCACGCAAGCCTGACACGATGACAAACGCATAACAAGTACCTTGCATGGGATTGGAGAAAGTACCCAGGCACCGACTCCGATCGACAACGGTGACATCCTCCAAAGGAGAGAACGCATGTCAAACGAAGCAAAGTGCCCGTTCATCCATACCGCCGGCGGCGGGACGACCAATCGGGACTGGTGGCCGAAGCAATTGCGCCTCGACCTGCTCAACCAGCATTCGAACCGCTCCAATCCGCTAGACCAGGATTTCAACTATGCCGAGGCATTCAAGAGCCTCGACTACGCCGCGGTCAAGAAAGACCTCGCCGCGCTGATGACCGATTCGCAGCCCTGGTGGCCCGCGGACTTCGGCCACTACGGCCCGCTGTTTATCCGTATGGCATGGCATGCCGCCGGCACGTACCGCATCGGCGACGGCCGCGGCGGCGCAGGGCGCGGCCAGCAGCGTTTCGCGCCGCTCAATAGCTGGCCGGACAACGTGAGCCTCGACAAGGCTCGCCGGCTGCTATGGCCGATCAAGCAGAAATACGGCCAGAAAATTTCGTGGGGCGACCTGCTGATCCTGACCGGCAACGTCGCGCTCGAAACGATGGGCTTCAAGACTTTTGGTTTCGGCGGCGGCCGCGAGGACACGTGGGAACCGGACCAGGACGTCTACTGGGGCAATGAAAAAACCTGGCTCGGCGGCGACGTGCGCTACGGCAAGGGAGCGGCCGGCAGGGAAGACGACGAAGGCGTGCTGGTCGCCGACGAGGAGCTGCACGGCACCGAAAAGAGCCGTACCGATCCGCCCGGCCGCAACCTCGAAAACCCGCTCGGCGCGGTGCAGATGGGCCTGATCTACGTGAATCCGGAAGGCCCGGACGGCAATCCCGATCCGCTCGCCGCGGCAGTCGACATCCGCGAAACGTTCGGCCGCATGGCGATGAACGACGAGGAAACGGTCGCGCTGATCGCCGGCGGCCACACGTTCGGCAAGACGCACGGCGCGGCGCCGGCCGATAACGTCGGTCCGGAACCGGAAAGTGCCGGTCTCGAGGCCCAGGGGCTCGGCTGGCGCAACAGCTTCGGCACCGGCCGGGGCGGCGACACGATCACGAGCGGTATCGAAGTCACGTGGACCGCGACGCCGACGCAGTGGGACATGAGCTACTTCCAGAGCCTGTTCGGCCACGAGTGGGAGCTGACGAAGAGCCCGGCGGGTGCGAACCAGTGGGTCGCGAAGGACGCGCAGGCCACGTATCCGCACGCGCACGACCCATCGAAGAAAGTGCTGCCGACGATGCTGACGACCGACCTGTCGCTCCGCCTCGACCCGATCTACGAAAAGATCTCGCGGCGCTTCATGGCCAACCCCGACGAGTTCGCCGACGCGTTCGCGCGCGCGTGGTTCAAGCTGACGCACCGCGACATGGGTCCGCGCGCCCGCTATCTTGGCCCGGAAGTGCCGTCGGAGCAACTGCTGTGGCAGGACCCGATTCCGGCCGTCGATCACCCGCTCGTCGACGACAAGGACGTCGCGGCGCTGAAGCAGAAGATCCTCGCGTCGGGGCTGTCGGTGTCGCAGCTGGTCACGACCGCGTGGGCCTCGGCCTCGACGTTCCGCGGCTCGGACAAGCGCGGCGGCGCCAACGGCGCGCGCATCCGGCTCGCACCGCAGAAGGACTGGGCCGTCAACCAGCCCGCTGAGCTCGCGAAGGTGCTGAAGGTGCTCGAAGGCATCCAGAGCGAGTTCAACGGTGCGCAGTCCGGCGGCAAGAAGATTTCGCTTGCCGACCTGATCGTGCTGGCGGGTGGCGCCGGTATCGAGCAGGCCGCGAAGAACGCCGGGCAGCAGGTGACGGTGCCGTTCTCGCCGGGTCGCATGGATGCTTTGCCGGAGCAGACCGACGTCGAAGCGATCGCGGTGCTGGAGCCGGTCCACGACGGCTTCCGCAACTATCTGGGCGGCAAGTTCCCGGTGGCGGCGGAGAAGCTGCTGATCGACAAGGCGCAACTTCTAACGTTGACGGCGCCAGAGATGACGGTGCTGATCGGCGGCCTGCGCGTGCTGAAGGTGGGCGCTGGCAAAGAAGGTGTGCTGACGAACAAGCCGGAAACGCTGTCCAACGACTTCTTCCGCAATCTGCTCGACATGGGCACGGAATGGACGCCGGTGTCGGAGGCCGCGGAAACGTTCGAAGGTGCCGACACGAAGAGCGGCGAGGTCAAGTGGACCGGTACGCGCGTCGATCTGGTGTTCGGCTCGAACTCGGTGCTGCGCGCCTTAAGCGAGGTCTACGCGAGCGAGGACGGCAAGGAGAAATTCGTGCGCGACTTCGTTGCCGCGTGGGTCAAGGTGATGAATCTGGATCGTTTCGATCTGGCTTGATCCGGCCAGTGCTGGCGAGTGGTTCTTTGCCACGTCGCCGTAGTTTTTGAAGGTGGATTTGCGAAGTCATCGAGCGCGCTTGCCGGGATGCCGGCAAGCGCGCTTTTTCTTCGCCTCGTCGCTGCTTCTGCGCCGCCGCCTTTCAGATGTTCGAGCACCGGGTGCCGATGACACCCGTGCTGCCCGTAACCAGAATGGTCATGCAATTTCCATCGCCCCACCGGAGGCTGCCACTCAGACCATTTTCAACACCACCCTGAAACGCGCGTGACCGCTCATCATCCGGTCGAAGGCCTGCGCTGCCTCGGCGAGCGGATACTCTTCGATCATCGGCTTGACACCAGTGAGCGCGCTGAACGCGAGCGTGTCCTGCGAATCGGCCGAGGTGCCGGAGGGCCAGCCTTGCACCGAGTTGCGTCCCATGATGAACTGCACGATCGGCACTTCGACCGGCTCTTCGGACACGCCGACCATCACGAGCTTGCCGTTCAGGCCGAGACCGCCGAGCGTCGCGGTCATCGCCTTGCCGCTCGTCACCGTGGCGAGTATCAGCTTCGCGCCGCCCAGTGCCTGCAGCTTCTCGGCGACGTTTTCCGTTTTGCTGTCGATGTAGTGATGCGCGCCCAGTTGCTGCGCGAGCGGGGCCTTGTCCTGACCGCGCGCGATCGCCACCGTGCGAAAGCCCATCTTGCGCGCGAACTGCACGCCGAGATGACCGAGGCCGCCGATCCCGAGAATCGCGACCACCTCACCGGCGCGCGCGCCGCTATTGCGTATCGCGTTGAACGTCGTGATGCCCGCGCAGAGCAGCGGCGCGGCATCGACGTCGGACAGATCGTCGGGAATGCGCGCCAGGGCTTCGACCGGGGCCACCATGTATTCGGCGTAGCCGCCGTCGTAGCTGATGCCGGGGATGAGGGCGAACTTGCACAGCACGAAATCGCCCTGGCGGCAGTGTTCGCATTTGCCGCAATGCCCGCCGTGCCAGCCGACCCCGACACGCTGCCCGACCTGCCAGCCCTCGACACCCGCACCGACCGAATCGATCACGCCCGCGATCTCGTGACCGGGCACACGCGGATAGGCCAGGCCCGGCCACAGGCCTTCCTTGGTCATCGCATCGCTATGGCAGATGCCGCAAGCCTGAATCCTGATACGCACGTGACCCGCGCCCGCCTCGGGCACTTCGCGTTCGACCAGTTCGAGCGGGCCGCCGGCCTGCTTCACTTCGACTGCTTTCATCGTGGGCATCATGTTCTTCCTTTCCAGTGACGAACGGGACAAGAGGGGAACAAACTCCAACATGATAGGCCGCGTCCAGGCGGCTCGCCAGAAAGAAGCCGCCGCCGCATGGCTGATGGCGATGACATCCGATGTAATTGGCGAGCCGCGCGGCTGCCTCTACTCTTCGACTACCGCGCCGTCGCTCCGATGGCGCACACGTCAAGGAGATACCATGTCCAGCTATCCCGTTCACACGATCGAGTCCGCTCCCGAGCAATCGAAACCCGTGCTCCGCAAACTGCAGCAGGCGTTCGGCCTGATTCCGAACATCGCGGCCAAGATGGCGGCTTCACCGGTGCTGATCAACGGCTTCATCGGCCTGTTCGAGCGCGTGCATGCGAGCAGTCTGACCGAACCGGAGATCCAGACGCTGTTGCTCACCAACGCCGTGACGAACGCGAGCGAATGGGCGGTTGCGTTTCATACCGCGCTCGGCTTGAACGCGGGCCTGCGCCGCGCCGATGTCGAGGCGATCCGCCACGGCGGCGTGCCCGACGACACGAGGCTCGCGGCGCTGTCGACGCTCGCGCGCACGCTGATCGAAAAACGCGGCCGCCTCGCCGATGAGGACCGGCAACGCTTTCTCGCGGCAGGTTTCAGCGCGGAGCAGATTCTCGAGGTGGTTGCGGTGGTCGCCGCGTCGACGATCACGAACTACACCGGCAGCGTGACCGAGCCGCCGCTCGAAACGCAGTTCGCCGAATTTGCGTGGCACGCGCCCGCGCGCTGAAGCGATCCCGTTCAGGCATCAACAGGAGGGCAACACCATGAACGTCACGAGTCACGATCCGAAAGTGCAGCCGGGCGATCTCGGCGGTCTGTTGCGCTATTGGCGTGACGTGCGTGGCGTGAGTCAGCTCGATCTGTCGCTCGAGGCCGGCATCTCGCAGCGGCAGATCAGCTTCATCGAAAGCGGGCGCAGCGTGCCGGGCCGCAACACGCTGCTGACGCTTGCGCAGACCCTCGATGTGCCGCTGCGCGAGCGCAATGCGCTGCTGCTTGCCGCGGGTTATGCACCGATCTATTCGGAAGCACCGTGGAATGCGCAGGAAATGCACGGCGTGGTTCGCGCGCTCGAACGGGTCGTGCGTCAGCATGAGCCGTTTCCGGCGCTCGTGATGGACCGCGACTGGAACGTGCTGATGACCAACGACGCGGCCCCGCGCTTCTTCAACTGCTTCATCGACATGACCGCGCGCGAAGGCCCGCGCAACATGCTGCATCTGATCTTCGATCCACATGGCATGCGTCCGTTCGTCGCCGAGTGGGAGGAGGTCGCGCGAAGTCTGTTGCAACGCGTGTATCGCGAGTCGGTCGGTCATGTAATCGGCGCCAACACGAAGCGTCTACTCGATGAACTGCTTGCGTATCCCGACGTGCCGCGCGACTGGAAGACGCATCATGGCTCTTCCGCGACACCCGCGACGCTGCCGATGGTTCCGCTCGGCTTCATCAGCGAAGGCGTGGTACTGCGCTATTTCTCGATGGTCACGACCGTGGGCACACCGCAAAACGTGGCCGCGCAGGAGTTGCGCATCGAATGCATGTTCCCCGCCGACGACGCCACCGAAGCACGCCATCAGCAGCTGCTCGCGGCGCATGCGTCCCCGCAACCTCCAATATCGGCAAACCGTATGCTGTGATATAGCGATGTCTTCGATTTTTTTGGGCGATCATCCGAGCCGATCAGGTCGAGCAATCCGACGCCACTCTGGTTCCGCCGTGCGCCCAGTTCGCGCGCGGCCATCATCTCCGACTTCGGCGACGTGACCGAGGTGCTCGCGCGTGCAGCTTCTTCGCGGCCGATGTGCAGGTAGGCGCGGGTCCCTTTCCCGGCCTCTATCTGCAAGAACTCGAGAAAATGGCCGACATCGACGCGTCGGCGTTGTTTTCGTAGTGCTTGACCCAGATCAAGCCGCCCGCCACGCCGGGGCTCATGATGCAAGCGCGTGACGCATTACGTTCCCGCCGGCGCTAGCCGACGCATGACACGACCAGGTTCAGGCGCGAACACGTTTGCCGCCACGCATCGTGTTTCATTCCGGCCATAGGAGAAGTCCGTCATGAAAGCACTCGTTTATCACGGTCCCGGCAAAAAGTCGCTCGACGAACGGCCGATACCCGAACTCACGGCGCCCACCGATGCAATCGTCAAAGTCGCCCGCACGACGATCTGCGGCACCGATCTGCACATTCTCAAAGGCGACGTGCCGACCTGCGAACCGGGCCGCATTCTCGGCCACGAAGGCGTCGGTGTCGTGCATCAGGTCGGCGAGGCGGTGAACGGGCTCGCGGCCGGCGATCACGTGCTGATCTCGTGCATCACCTCGTGCGGCCGCTGCGACTACTGCCGGCGCGGCATGTATTCGCATTGCACGACGGGCGGCTGGATTCTCGGTAACCGGATCGACGGCACGCAGGCCGAATATGTGCGCATTCCGCATGCGCAGAGCAGTCTGTACCGCATTCCGGCTGGCCTCGACGAAGAGGCGCTCGTGATGCTGTCCGACATTCTGCCGACCGGCTTCGAGTGCGGCGTGCTCAACGGCAAGGTTCAGCCGGGCTGCACCGTGGCGATCGTCGGCGCGGGGCCGATCGGTCTCGCTGCGCTGTTGACCGCGCAGTTCTACTCGCCGGCGCAGATCATCATGATCGATCCCGACGCGAACCGGCTCGAGGTCGCGCAACGCTTCGGCGCGACCGCTTGCATCGACAACGCGCGTGCCGATGCGGTCGCCCAAGTGCTGAAGCTGACCGAATCGGTAGGCGCCGACTGCGTGATCGAGGCGGTCGGCATTCCGCCGACGTTCGAGCTTTGCCAGCAGCTGGTCGCGCCGGGTGGAACGATCGCGAACATCGGCGTGCACGGCGTCAAGTGCGATCTGCATCTGGAAAAGCTGTGGGATCGCAACATCGCGATCACGACGCGTCTCGTCGATACCGTCAGTACACCGATGCTGATGAAGACAGTCAAGGCGGGGCGGATCGATCCCACGCGTCTGATCACGCATCGCTTCCGGCTCGACGATATTCTTTCGGCTTACGAGACGTTCTCCCGCGCGTCGAGCACACGCGCGCTGAAGGTGTTGATCGAGGCGTCATCGGCGTCATAAGCGGTCCGCAGCCGGAGCATGGATCGCCATCGCCATGCGGATGTCGGCCTGCTTTCGTCGGTGTCGCCTGCCAGGCTGGATCAGGACCGGTTTTCGTGCGGGGCGTACCGCTATCGTCAGCGAATTCCAGATCAGTGAAGTCGAAAGCCGCACCGTTTCGGCGAGGCGGCTCGACATGACGCGCAGTTTGCCGAGAGCCAATAGCGTAATGGCAGGCATCGATGCGGGCGTTGACAATGACACAAAGAAAGCGGCCCGCATGAGAGTGGACCGATTCAACTCTTTTGAGGCGCGCTCTGCGTTGCGTCGGGGCCTTCGGAACGCTGGCCATTGAGCCGGGACGTGCGTGCGCTGCACGCGGTATCCGTCCGGGTGACGTAAATACAGAGGGGTTTTTTGGGATGGTGTCCTGTTGCAAAATCGGGCCTCTTGAATTGACTGTGAGGCACGATGACTTCGCTTTTTCTCGACGCTTACCACAATGCCCGTGAGGGGTCACACGGACATTTCTTCTCGCGCAGCGTTCGCAAGTCGCAATACCTTCACATCCAGTCTCCCTGGATGTTCGATGTGATACGGTGGTTTCATTTTGCACTGCCGGCCAGCGCGCCTCGCGAGGGACGCGGCGATCTGGAGGAAGGCATGAAGGAGGCCCTAGCCGCGTGGTTGCGGTACGCCCCGTCCATATTGCTGTCCCACCAGTCGCACGAACTGCGCGATATGCTCGGTCGAAGTGACATCCGCGTTCATATGTACAGGACGAAGGATCATGAGGTTGCCAAAGTCCTGTACAACGAAGTGAAGGACGGTAGGCTGATCTTCGTCCCTGAGCGTGACGAGATGCGCGAGTGCGTGCAGGCGATACGGGAGCAGCGGGAAAAGGCTTCCCAGTCAGGCCTCGCGCGCGTGCAACAACCGGCCGACACGGACATGGCAAGCTCGTTATATGGCAACAGCCCGCGCGTGCCGCAGAATCTCGGCAATGCACAGCCGTTCGAGTACCAGCCAAATGCAATAAGTGATGATGTGCAAGACATCGCGGCGCGCGGAGTGAATGAAGTGCAGGAGGCGCAATGCTTCGCGGAGTATGAGCGAAATCTCGCCGAATGCAATCTCTACAAGGCAATGACTAATGTTGCCTATACCTTCATCGCTTGCAAGCAAAATGCCTTCACCCTCTATAACCAGTGCCGAGGATACTAAGAATGGTCGCCCCAAAATCGTTTGTTGTTTCGTATAACTCTGGATTGCAGCAATTCGAAGTATTCTCGGTCAAGGATGAGGACCTCGCCGCACTACGCGACAAAAATGTCATCGCGCCTTGGCGCCTCGAAGACATTCCCGGAGGTGAATTGACAGAAAACGTCGCAAATCGGCTCGGTGCGACAGCGCTCGGCATCCTCGCGATATTTCACCCCGAAGTGAAGCGGCGTTTGCGTGTGAAGCCGGATCAGTTCCCTCTGCCATAAGCCGCAGGGCATCAGCGCAGCGGGCTTTCTTATGGTCGCTTGGCGCGACCGGCTCGCTATCTGATCGAACGCTTGGCGCTACCGCGATCGGATTTACCCGAACTGCTCAGACGCACTGGTGCGCAGATGGGTTTTTTGCTATTGGGATAACGAGAGCGGCGACCGGGTACCGGATATCCCGAATGATATCCGCACGATGATGGAAGCCCTTGGCGGGACTATCTGGATTGACGAATACCGCGATTAGCGACGCGGGTGAAAATGCATTCGAACACGCGCAAATGATGGTGCCCAGTGTGTTGCAGCAAGCAAGGGGCACGATTGACCCAGATCAATCGCGGGTGCGGCGCGTGGTCGCGCCGTAGGCCTCTATACTGTGCGTCGTCAAACACGAAGCCCGTCGACGGCGCCTTGCCCGCCGGCTCTCGAAATCGGCAGCGCTCGAACCCGCACATCCATGGATACTGATTTGTCGTCGCCGCGCCGCTCACGGCTCGCGCGCGTGATCGAGGTTTTCATCGTCTTTCTGAAACTCGGGCTGACCAGTTTCGGCGGTCCGATCGCTCACATCGGCTACTTCCGGCGCGAGTTCGTCGAGCGGCGCCGCTGGCTCGACGATGAAGCCTTCACCGACCTGATCGGCCTGTGCCAATTTCTGCCGGGACCCGCGAGCAGCCAGGCGGGGTTTTCGATCGGGCTGCTGCGGGCCGGGTGGGGTGGGGGGCTAGCGGCCTGGTGCGGCTTCACGCTGCCGTCGGTACTCGTGATGCTGGCCTTTGCCGCGATCGCGCCGGACCTGGGCGGCGCGCTCGGCATGGGCGTGATTCACGGCCTGAAGCTCGTCGCGGTGGCCGTCGTCGCGCAGGCTGTCTGGGACATGGCGCGGCGTCTGTGTCCGGATCGCCGCCGCGCGGCGATCGCGCTCGCATCGCTCGGATTGCTCAGTGTGCCTGGCACCGTCTACGCCCAACTGATCGTGATCGGCGCCGGCGCCGTGCTCGGTATCGCGCTGTGCCGGACCACGGCGGTGCAAGCGCCACGCGCCATTCCTCTGCGGGCCGGTGATTTTCAGGTGTCGCGCACGGCAGGCATCGTCGCGCTGGTGGTCTTTTGCGCATTGCTGTTCGCGTTGCCGCTATGGGCGGCAAGCGGGACCTCGCAAGGCATCCGCGTATTCGATGCGTTCTATCGCTCCGGCGCGCTCGTGTTCGGAGGCGGCCACGTGGTGCTGCCGTTGTTGCAGCGGGCAACCGTCGCGACCGGATGGGTCGCGCCCAACGACTTCCTGGCCGGCTATGGCGCGGCCCAGGCCGTACCCGGACCGCTGTTCACGTTCGCGGCGTTTCTCGGCTGGATGATGGCGCTGCCACCCAGACACTGGAGCGGCGCACTGCTGGCGACAGCGGGCATCTTTCTGCCGGGTCTGCTGCTCGTTCTCGCCGCTTTGCCGTGGTGGCAGGCGCTGCGCGCGCGTGCGGCGATGGCGGCGGCGCTTGCCGGCGTCAATGCCGCGGTGGTCGGCCTGCTGGCCGCCGCGCTTTATTCGCCGGTGTGGACGAGCGCGGTCCTGTCGGCGACGGATTTCGCCGTGGCGTGCATCGGCTTTTTGCTGTTGCTGCGCTGGAAGGTGCCCCCGCTTGCGGTCGTCGTGCTGTGTGTGGCGGCCGGCGTCGCGCAAACGGTGCTGCACCCGCTCTGACAGAGCTGATCGCGCACGCCTTGCACAAGCACTGATTCCGCTAAGATCGTGCCGGAATTCACCGCCCTGAAAGACCGCGGCGCCACCAAGGCCCGATCTCAAGACCAAACACGCAATGGACCGTATCGACGCCATGAAGGTATTCGTCGCCACGCTCGACGAGGGCAGTCTGGCGGGCGCAGGCCGTCGGCTGGGCCGCTCGCCCGCGGCGGTGAGCCGGGCCATCGCGTTTCTGGAGACGCATACGGGCACGCCGCTGCTACACCGCACCACGCGCACGATCCGGCTCAGCGAGGCGGGCGAGCGCTATGCGCTGGCGTGCCGGCGCATCCTCGCGGATCTGGAGGAGGCGGACCTGCTCGCAGCCGACGAGCGCTCCGCGCCGCGCGGACTGCTAGGCGTGACGGCGGCGGTGGCGGTGGGCGAGGAGGTGCTGCGCCCGATTGTCGATTCGTTTCTCGATCGCCATCCCCAGGCGTCGATCCGCCTGCACCTGCTCGACCGGCCGGTGAGCCTCGTCGACGAGGGCATCGACGTGGCGCTGCGCATCGCGCATCTGCAGGACTCCACGCTCGTCGCCATTCCGGTGGGCGAGGTGAGGCGGGTGGTGGTCGCTTCGCCCGACTATCTCGCCACGCATCCGGCCATCGATGTGCCCGCCGATCTCGCCAGCCACCCGATCATCTCGATGACGCATTTCGGGCTCGATTCGTGGAGCTTTCCGGCGGCCCGTCAAACGGCGCTGCCGCAGGTCGTGCGGTTCACGCCGCGCTTCATCGTCAACACGATTCGCGCTGCGCTGTCTTCGGCCGTGGCCGGGCATGGCGTCACGCGGCTGTTCTCCTATCACGTGGCCGAGCAGGTCAAGGCCGGCGCGCTGAAAATCGTGCTGCGCGACAGCGAGCATGCGCCGTTGCCCGTCAATCTGGTGACGCCGCGCGGGCGCCTTGCGGTGCCGAAGGTGCGCGGTTTCGTCGATTTCGCCGCGCCGCTGCTGCGCGAGTATTTCGAGCGGGCTCAGCAAATCACCGACGCCGATCGACGCTGATTCGATCGCCGTGCGGAAGAATCACTTACGCAGCGCGGTGATTCTCCCGAGATGCGAGTCGTTCTAGACTGGCTCCCATATTCATCGGGCGCTTAACAGCACCGGTCCATGGGAGTCGTCATGCAGCAAGCCATCTCGAATCCGGCCGCTCCGGCCGGCTATAACGTCTGGCGGGGCACGCTCGCCGGGGCCAGCGCGAGCCTGATCGGCATCGGTCTCGCGCGTTTTGCCTATACGCCGCTTTTGCCGGCTATCATCGGCGCGCACTGGTTTCCCGCCTCGAGCGCGGCCTATCTCGGCGCGGCGAACCTCGGCGGCTATCTGGCCGGCGCACTGCTGGCGGGCGCGATGGTACGCGTGGCGAAACCCGCCACCGTGCTGCGCGCGATGATGCTGCTCGCGACCATCGCTTTCGTGGCCTGCGCGGTGCCCGTGTCGTTCCTGTGGTTTTTCGTCTGGCGCCTCGCCTCGGGGCTTTCGGGCGGCGCGTTGATGGTGCTCGCCGCACCCACGATCCTCGCGCACGTGCCGGCGGCGCGCCGGGGCTTCGCGAGCGGTGGCATCTTCACGGGGATCGGGCTCGGCATCGCGGCCTCGGGCACGATCGTGCCGATTCTGTTGCGTCAGGGGCTCACGTGGACGTGGCTCGGGCTCGCGACCGTTTCGCTCGTGTTGACCGCCGTGGCGTGGAACGGCTGGCCCGAGCACGCGGCGCCCGCGCACGCCGGTGCTCATTCGCGTTTCGAAACAGCGCCTGCGTATCCCCGCGCCGGCCTGCGCGCGGTCTATGTCGAATATGGCCTGAACGCCGTGGGGCTCGTGCCGCACATGCTGTTCCTCGTCGATTTCGTGGCGCGCGGGCTGGGCCGCGGCGTCGATGCGGGCGCCGAGTTCTGGGTGCTGTACGGCTTGGGCGCGATCGTCGGGCCGCTCGCGGCAGGGCATCTCGCCGGTCGCGCGGGTTTCGGCCGCGCGCTGCGCGTCGCGTATCTGGTGCAGGCCGCTGCGGTCGCGATCCCGGCCGCGGGCTTATTCGGGCCGACGGGGCTGATGGTCTCCGCATTTGTCGTGGGCGCGTTCACGCCGGGCATCGTGCCGCTGGCGCTCGGTCGCGTGAACGAGCTGCTCGCGCACCATCCGTCCGCCGTCAAGGACGCATGGAGCCGCGCGACGACGAGCTTCGCCGTGATGCAGGCGCTGGCGGCCTACGGTCTTTCGTTCGTGTTCGCTTCGAGCGGCGGCAATTATCGCGCGCTCTACGCGATTGGCGCGGTGGCGCTTCTGCTCGCACTCGCCGTCGAGCTGTTTTCCGCGCGGAGCGCGAAATGAATACCACGGTTTCTTCTGCACCGGCGGCGCTCGCGCGGCCGTATGCGCAGCACGACGCGCGGCCGCGCGGCTATGCGGAGCGCAACGTCCAGTACTGGCGACGCAATCTCTTCGTCTGCGTGTTCGGCTCGTTCACGACGCTCGTGAGCCTGAGCATGCTGCTGCCGTTCCTGCCGCTCTATGTGCGGCAACTCGGTGTCGGTTCGCCGTCCGCGGTGATCCAGTGGTCGGGCATCGCCTTCGGCGCGACCTTCCTCGGCACCGCGCTTACCGCGCCACTGTGGGGGCGTCTGGCCGACCGTTTCGGCCGCAAACCCATGCTCGTTCGCGCGGCGATCGGTATGGCTCTGGTGATGTCGTTGATCGGCGTGGCGCACAATGTCTACGAACTGGTCGCGCTGCGTCTGATCGCCGGTCTGGTGGGCGGCTATGCATCGGCTTCCACGGTGATGGTGGGCACCCAGGCGCCGCGCGAGCGCGCGGGTTGGGCGCTCGGCATACTTTCGACGGGCGCGCTCGCGGGCAATCTGGTCGGGCCGCTCATCGGCGGCGTGCTGCCAGACTGGATCGGCATTCGCGGCACGTTCTTCGCGGGCGGCGCGATGATCGCGGCGGCGGCGCTGCTCACCATCTTCGTGGTGAAGGAAGAGTTTCACCCGGACAGCGACGCGAAAGCTCACGCGCGCGGCACCGCCGGCACGCCCGCCCGACGCGCCAATTACGCGGTGGTGGCCGCGCTGCTCGTGACCGCGATGATGGTGCTGCTCGCCAACATGTCGATCGAGCCGATCATCACCGTGTATATCGGCGGCCTTGGCGTGGATGCCGCGCATCTTGCGCGCGTGGCCGGCGTGGTTATGGCATGCTCGGCGCTCGGGAGCATGCTGACGGCCGCGCGCCTCGGCGCGCTGGCCGACCGGTTCGGGAGCTGGCGCGTGATCGTTGTCTGCCTCGTGCTCACGGGGCTGGCGATGGTGCCGCAAGCCTTCGTCACGCACTGGTGGCAGCTCGCGGCTTTGCGCGTGCTGATGGGTATGACGCTCGCGGGCCTGTTGCCCTCGATCGGCAAGCTGGCGCGGCAATCGGTGGATGAAAGCAGGACCGGCCGCATGCTCGGTTATCTGCAATCGGCGCAATTCAGCGGCCAGGTGGCGGGCCCCGTGATCGGCGGTGTGATCGGCGTTCATCTTGGGCTGCACGCGGTGTTCTTCGTGACCGGCGCGCTGCTGATCGCTTGCGGCGGCCTCGCGCGCTGGGCGCACCGCCGCGCTGGGGCCTGACAGGCAGGCATGCCGGCAGGCACATCGAATCTTTTAACGCATCCGGTGGGAAGGGAACATGAGCATTCAAGCGGACAATCGCGCGTTACTGCGCACGCTCGGCATCCACAAGCCGATCATTCAGGCGCCCATGGCCGGCGTCACCACGCCGGCGCTGGCCGCCGCGGTGTCGAACGCGGGCGGCCTCGGCTCGCTCGGCGTTGCCGCGATGAACGCGGAGAACGCGCGCCGCGCGATCCATCAGACTCGCGAGCTAACGACGAAGCCTTTCAACATCAACGTGTTCTGCCATCGTCCGGCGACACCCGATGCGGCCGTCGAGCGTGCGTGGCTCGACTGGCTCGAACCGGTGTTCCGGCAATACGGCGCGACGCCGCCGCAAGCGCTCTGCGAGATCTTCACGAGCTTCGTCGTCGACACCGCGATGCAGGCGATGCTGCTCGCGGAAAAGCCGGCCGTCGTGAGCTTCCATTTCGGCTTGCCGCCCGATGCGGTGATCGCGCAACTGAAGCACGCAGGCATCCGTTTGCTGGCGAGCGCGACCAATCTCGACGAAGCGGCGGCCGCCGTCGAGGCGGGTGTCGATGCGATCGTCGCGCAGGGCATCGAAGCGGGCGGTCATCGCGGCGTGTTCGACACGACCGGGCGCGACGAACGCCTCGGCACGTTCGCGCTGACGCGCCTGCTCGCGAGCGAGTTCGACCTGCCCGTGATCGCGGCGGGCGGCATCATGGACGGCGCCGGCATCGCGGCCGCGCTCGCGCTGGGCGCGCAGGCTGCGCAATTGGGCACGGCGTTCGTCGCGTGCCCGGAAACCTCGATCGACGACGGCTATCGCCGCGCGTTGCTCGGCGATGCGGCGCGCTCGACGACGTTCACGTCCACCATTTCGGGGCGGCTCGCGCGCAGCATCGTCAATCGCTTCACCGCGCTCGGCGAGGACCCGCAAGCCCCGCGCACGCCGTCCTATCCGATCACCTATGACGCGGGCAAGGCGCTCAATGCAGCCGCCAAGGCCAAGGGTGAATTCGGCTACGGCGCGCATTGGGCGGGCCAGGCCGCGCCGCTTGCGCGTTCGTTGCCGGCCGGCGAATTGATGGCGCAACTGGAACGCGAAACGCGAGAAAGTATCGAGCGGCTGCAATCGGTGTGGAACTAGCAGTCCAGCTTCAATACCATCGCACAGATGGAACACATCGGCACGCGTGGGGCATGCGCGGGCCGATGTCCGATTAGCTTCCAGCCTCAGTTCCGCACCCATGCATTCGGTCCAGCGCGGCCGCGATCGACGGGTTCTCAAGCCAACAAAACAAAGGCGGACAGGCATGCAACGCAAATTCGACGATCTCCTGCTGGGCAGCATCGAGCTCTTCTGCCTCGCGGCGGAGCTGGGTAGCTTCACGCTGGCGGCCAACGCCGCGAGTGTCACACCGGCGGCAGTGAGCCGCTCGGTGGCGCGGCTCGAGGAACGGCTCGGCGTGCGTCTGTTCGTGCGCACTACACGCCAGATCCGTCTGACCGACGCGGGGCGGCGCTACTTCGAGCAGTGCCGGCAAGCCCTGTCGCAACTGATGGACGCCGAGCGCGAAGTGACGGGCGAGCAGACCACGCCGGCCGGCGTGCTGCGCATCAGCATGCCGACGCCGTATGGACACTATCGCGTGTTGCCGCTGCTGCCGGCGTTTCGTGAGCGCTATCCGCAAGTCCAGGTCGAGACGCACCTGAGCAATCGCAACATCGACTTTGCGGAACAAGGTTTCGATCTCGCGATACGTGGACGCGCGCCGGCCGATTCAAACCTCGTCGCGCGCAAGCTCGAAGACGCGGAAATGGTCGTGGTGGCGGCGCCCGCCTATCTGAAGCGCGCGGGCGTGCCGAAAACCGTCGAGGACCTGCGGGCGCATGAGTGCATCCAGTTCGAACTGCCGAGCAGCGGACGCCATCTCGCCTGGACCTTCGAGGGTTCGCCTGAAGATGGCGACGTGCTGACGCAGGGCAGCTATGGAACCTCGGGCGACGCGCTCGCCGGCGTGACGCTCGCGCGTGCCGGCGCGGGCCTGTTTCAGACGTATCGCTTCGTCGTGGAGGACGACCTGCGCGAAGGTCGGCTCGTGGAAGTGTTGCGCGAAGCGGGCGGACGCACGCGGCCATTCATCCTGCTTTATCCGCACGCGCGCTACCTGACCTCGCGCGTGCGGGCTTTCGTCGAATTTCTCGTCGAGCAGTTGGCCAAACCCGCGACGCCCGCGCCGAGCACGGGCGCGCATTGAGCGGCGCGCGCCGCTTCATCGCGTGGCCCGCTCAGTGGCCGGCGCTCTGGCCGCCGTCCACATGCAGGATCTCGCCGGTCACGAACGGCGCCGAGTCGAGATAGAGGATCGCATTCACGATGTCGCTCATCTCGCCCATATGACCCACTGGATGCAATGCGCCAAGCGCCGCATGCGTTTCGGGCGCGTGCATCGGTGACTTGATGATGCCGGGCGAAACCGCGTTGGCGCGAATTCCGCGCTTCGCATACTCGATCGCGAGCGAGCGGGTTGCAGCGGCGAGGCCCCCCTTGGTCAGCGAGGTCAGCACGGACGGTACGCCGTCAATCGCGTGATCCACGAGGCTCGTCGTGATGCTGACCACGTGCCCGCGCTCATGCTTCTCCATTTCGGCGATCGCGAGCTGCGTGATGTGGAAGAAGCCCGCGAGATTGATGCCGGCAATCGTCGCGTAATCTTCCGCGGTGTATTGGGTGAACGGCTTGGCCACGAAAATGCCCGCATTGTTGACGAGCGTGTCGACACGACCGAAGCGCGCCACGGCCGTCTCGATCACCCGTCGAGCCGTGGCCGGATCGGCGATGTCACCGGCCACGGTGACGAGGTTGGGATCGTCAGACGGCTTGATGCCGCGCGATGTCGCGACCACGTTATGGCCGAGCTTGCGAAATGCCTTGACCGTTTCGGCGCCGATGCCTTGCGATGCACCGGTGACCACGATGACTTTGGGAGACTGACTCATAGTGAACCTCGAAGTAGGTTGGATCAGCAATCTGTGATCGGACTGATGGCTCCGATGGCGACTAATTTATGCGGTCGTGCTCCGCTTTTGCACACAAGGCGCGGACAAACAGTTGTGAGCCGCAGGAACAAGCGGTGAGTGACGGCGCGTAGCGGCAGTGGTCCTGTTGGTGTCGGCCGGTCTGTCGCGCGCATTCGCGTTCACGATGCCTGCGTTCGCGGGTCGTGATCGAACTCGAGTCTGATGCCGCCCGGCTCGTACACCATCGTGTGGCGTTTGGGTCCGCCACCGAGGTCTTCGGGCGCGAATTCGACTTTGACGCCCGGCCAGGCGGACACGCGCGCGAAGATGTCCTGCAGTGCTTCCTCGCTGCCCACGCGCAGCGCAAGATGATGCAGTCCGACATGGACCTTGCGATCGAATTCGACGAGGCGGCTCGAATCGGTGACCTGCCAGAGCGTCACCACGACGTGTCCGTCCGACACGAACGCAGCCGGATAGGCAGGCCTTTCTCCCACCTGCTGCCAGCCCAGACACTTCACGAAGAAGTCGCATGTGAGGTTCAGATCGCGGACGGTGAGTCCGACGTGATCGATACCCAGCGTAAGCGGTTTGTCAGTCATCGTTCTGTCCTCCTGAAGTGAGAGCGGGCAGCGCCCGAATCCGTGCCGGAAAGAATTTAGCCCCAAAGAATCGCGGCGATATTCGCCGGCGGTTCAATTCAGTTTTTACACCATGTAGTGCATACGGCGAGGAAATCTGCTTGCATCAATCTGCATAGTCAAATATATTGAAGTCAGATATCGAGGAGGCGATCGATGGGTGATTCGATCAACGAAGACTTTGAGCGCACGCAGAAGCTGGCGTCCGTGCTGGGTCAGGCGCGTCAGCTGATTGCAAGCGAACTCAGCGCGGGGCTCGCGGATGCAGGACTGAATCTGCAGGAGCGCGGCGTTCTGCTCACGCTGGCGCGCGGCAGCGTGAAAACACCGGCCGCACTGTCGAAATTGGCGGGTGTCCACCCGGCCCGGATGACCCGCTTGCTGGACAAGCTCGAAAACAGCGGATTGATCGAGCGCGCCCGCAACGGCAGGGATCGTCGCCTCGTGGATGTGTCGTTGACGCGGGAAGGGCAGATCGTCGCCGCCAGGAACACACAGGTTGTCCAGGGAGCATGGAGCGAGCGGCTTTCGCATTTCTCGAAGTCCGATTTCGACGCGTTGTGCCAGCTTCTTTCAAGGCTGCTGGACCGCTGAGGCGGCATTTTTTTAACCATTTATCTGACATTGCAGATAATAACGCGCCACTGACGGGCGCTTCGAACCGAGACGAGGACGCAACATGAATCCATCGAGCAACCCAGCCGCGCCGGCTCAGCTGACCGGCGCAAAGTTTGCACTCGGCACGTTTGCCGTGGCGCTTGCCACCTTCATGAACGTGCTGGATTCATCGATCGCCAACGTGGCGATTCCGACGCTGTCCGGCAACCTCGGTGTGTCGATCGACGAAGGCACATGGGTCATCACGCTGTTTGCCGCGGCCAACGCGGTGTCGATTCCGTTGACAGGGTGGCTCACGCAGCGCGTCGGCCAGGTCAAGCTGTTCGTCTGGGCAATCCTGCTGTTCGTGCTGTCATCGGCGGCGTGCGGTCTCGCTCCGAACCTGATGGTGCTGCTCGCCGCCCGCGTCGTGCAGGGCGCCGTGGCGGGGCCGCTGGTGCCGCTTTCTCAGGCTTTGCTGCTCGGCTCGTTTCCGAAGGAAAAAAGCTCGAGCGCGCTGGCGCTGTGGGCGATGACGGCGACGGTCGGGCCGATTGCGGGCCCGGCGCTCGGCGGCTGGATCACCGACAGCTACAGCTGGTCGTGGATCTTCTACATCAACGTGCCGGTCGGCCTGTTCGCCGCGGGCGCGATCTGGGCGATCTACCGCGACCGCGAGACGCCGGCCCGCAAGCTCCCGATCGACAAGGTCGGCCTGATCTCGCTGATCGCATGGGTCGCGCCGCTGCAGATCATGCTCGACAAGGGCCGCGACCTCGACTGGTTCAGCTCGCCGGTGATCTGGGCGCTGACGATCGTCGCCGTGGTCAGCTTCCTGTTCTTCCTGATCTGGGAATTGACGGAGGAAAAGCCGATCGTCAACCTGCGGCTTTTCGCCAGACGTAACTTCCTCGGCGGCACGATTGCGATTTCGGTCGCCTACGCGATCTTCTTCGCCAACCTCGTGATCCTGCCGCAGTGGATTCAGGGCTTCCTCGGCTACCGGGCGGTGGACGCGGGGCTCGTGACCGCGCCGCTCGGCATCTTTGCCGTGATCCTCGCCCCGGTGATGGGCAAGATCATGCCTCGTTCGGACATGCGCGTGCTTGCCACGCTTGCGTTCGTCGGATTCGCCGGCGTGTTCTTCATGCGCTCGAACTACACGACCGGCGTCGACGCCTGGACGCTCGTGCTGCCCACCTTGCTGCAGGGCATTCCGACCGCGCTGTTCTTCACGCCGCTCACCGCGATCATCCTGTCGGGTCTGAAGCCGGAGGAGATTCCGGCGGCGGCGGGTCTGTCCAACTTCGCGCGGATTTTTGCCGGCGCGGTGGGCACGTCACTGATGAGCACCGCGTGGAACGACCGCACGATTCTGCACCATGCGCGACTTGCCGAACAATCGAGCGTGGACGATCCTGGCTTTACCGGCGCGATCGCGCACCTGCAGGCGGCGCTGGACGCGGGCGTTCCCAAGGCCACGGCCTTTTACGAAACCTCGCTGAACGCGCAGGCGACGATGCTCGGCCTGAACGACATCTTCTGGATCTCGGCGGTGATCTTTGTCGTGATCATCCCGCTGATCTGGGTGACGAAGCCGGCCAAGGGTGGTGCCGCGGGCGCGGCAGCCGCCGGCGGACATTGAATCCAATTTGGCAACCTGGTTCGGACGGAAAATGAAACAGACCATCCTCTTCTTGACATTATCTGATAATGCAGATATTGTTCAAATCAACGAGGAGGACACCGCCATGGACCATTACACGACGAAGAACTTCATGCTTACGAACAGTATCGGCTTCAGGCTCGTCAAGGCCCGTAACGTCGTCGTCGCGGAAATGGACGCGGCGCTCAAGGACCTCGAAATCAACGGCCAGCAGATGGGCATCCTGCTTTCGCTGAAGCAGGGTGTGGCAAGCACGCCTTTCGAGCTGTCGAAGCTGCTCGGAATCGACACCGGCCTGATGACGCGGATGCTGGACAAGCTGGAATCGAAGGGGCTGCTGGTACGATCCCGCGACCCGCAAGATCGCCGCGTGGTCAATCTGACGTTGACCGCCGAGGGGCAGAAAACCGCCGCGCGGATTCCGGAAGTCGCACCGCATGTGTTGAACGCCCGCTTGCGTAAATTCACGAAAGCCGAGTTTGCCGAGCTGGACCGCCTGCTTCGCAAGTTCACAGGCGATTGAACGGCGCGGCCGTGTGCCGCGCTTTTTTTCACCCATTAATCTGATTTGTCAGAAAATGAAAACGCAGACTTCCAGGGCAAACACCGTCGCCCGTTCGCTCAAGCTCGGTGTTTCGGTGATCTCCTTCGCGGTGCTGGCGGCATGTGCAAACTATGCGGGCATCCACAGCGACAAGCAGATCGATCAACCACGGCAGCTGGAAACGGCGCAGAGCCTCCCGCAAGAGCAGGGGCACTGGCCATCCGCCGACTGGGTCGACCAGTTCGGCGACGCGCAACTGAAAGCATTGATCGCCGAGGCACTGCAAGGTAGCCCGACGCTCGACCAGGCGCGCGCGCGAGTCGAGCAGGCGCAAGCCTATAGCGAAACGGCGAAGGCGAACACGCTGCCGCGCCTCGATGCGTCGTACACGCTGACGCGCCAGCAGTACAGCAGCACCGCGTTGATTCCGCCGCCGTACGCCGGCTCATGGCAGACCGAGAACAAGGGGCTGCTGAGCGCTTCCTACGATCTCGACCTGTGGGGCAAGAACCGCGAGGCGCTGCGCGCGGCTGTCTCGGAGGCGTCCGCGAGCGAGGCCGACGTGGAAGTCGTCAGGCTCACGCTCGACACCTCGATCGCCCGCACTTACAACGAGCTGGCGCGGCTCTACGCATTGCGCGACATCGCGCAGCAGGAAGTCGCGCGGCGCGAGCAGATCGACCGCATCACCGCGAGCCGCATCGCAAACGGCCTCGATACCGAAGTGGAGCGCAAGACGGCCGAAGCGAATCTGTCCACGAGCCGTGCCCGCGTCAGCGCGCTCGACGGCAGCATCCTGACCACCCGGTATCAACTGGCGGCGCTGCTTGGCAAGGGGCCCGACCGGGGACTCGCGATCACGCGGCCGACGCTCGGCGTCGGCGACGACGTGCGTCTGCCGGACAACCTGCCGGCCGATCTGCTGGGCCGCCGGCCCGACATCGTCGCGGCGCGCTGGCGCGTCGATGCGATCACGCACGAGGTGAAGGAAGCGAAGGCCGAGTTCTATCCCGACATCAACCTGAGCGCCGCGATCGGTTTCGACGCGTTCGGCTTCGGCCGCCTTTTGAGCGCCGCGAGTCGCACGGCCTCGGTGGGCTCGGCGATCCATCTGCCGATCTTCGATGGGGGTGAGTTGCGCGCGCAGTTGAAGGGCCGCTACGCCGAGTTCGACTATGCGGTGGCGACCTACAACCAGACGCTGATCGGCGCGCTGAGCGGCGTGGCCACGCAGATCGCGCAGATCCGCTCGAGCGACGCGCAGCTCGGCGATGCGCAGGCCGCGCAGCAGGCCGCGAGCGATGCCGATCGACTGGCGACCACGCAATACAAGGCCGGCCTCACCAACCAACTGACCGTACTCAATGCCGACGTCACCGCGCTGAACGCCGACGAGGCGATCGCCAATCTGAAGATGGACCGCCGCGACCAGCAGATCGAGCTCGCGTCGGTGTTGGGCGGCGGCTATGTCGATACGTCGGCGAGCACCGACCATCACGCCGACGTCGCCGCCGTCTCCACCAGTCAAGCCAATCCCGCGGTTGCCGCACGTTGAACGGCACATCGCGAACCCTATCAGGAGAACTGCAATGAGCGATTCGATCACGACCGACCGCGAAGTGGCGGATCAGGAAGACGAACAGAAGAGCGGCGCGCAAGCGTCCGCCACGCCCCAAGGCGACAACAAGGCCACGCCCCCGGCACGCCGCAAGCGCCTGATCGCGCTGCTCGGCGCCACGGTCGTGGTCATGAGCGCGGCTTACGGCGCGTACTACTTCACCGAGGGCCGTTATCACCAGGAGACCGACGACGCGTACGTCAGCGGTAATCTCGTGCAACTGACGCCGCAGGTCACCGGCACGGTGATCGCCGTCAACACCGACGACACGCAGATCGTGAAGCAGGGCGACCCCGTCGTCACGCTCGATCCGGCCGATGCGAAACTTGCGCTCGCCGATGCCGAAGCGCAGCTCGGCCAGACCGTGCGACGCGTGAGCGGCCTGTACGTCAACAACGACTTCTACGCGGCGAACGTCGCGCAGCGCGAAGCGGATCTGGGCCGCGCCCGCGACGACCTGCATCGTCGCGAGGCCGTCGCGGACACCGGCGCCGTGTCCGCCGAAGACATCGCGCACGCCCGCGACGCGGTCAGCGTCGCGCGGGCCGCGCTCGACGCCGCGCGCCAGCAGGGCGAAGCCAACCACGCGCTGACCGACCGCACCACGGTCGAACAGCATCCGGACGTGCAGGCCGCCGCCGCGAAAGTGCGGACCGCGTGGCTCGCCTATGCGCGCGATACGTTGCCGGCGCCGGTGACCGGCTACGTCGCGCAGCGCCGGGTTCAGGTCGGCCAGCGCGTCGCGCCCGGCACGCCGTTGATGGCGATCGTGCCGCTCGACGGCGTATGGGTCGACGCGAACTTCAAGGAAGTGCAGCTCAAGCACATGCGGATCGGCCAGCGGGTCACGCTGACATCGGACGTCTACGGTAGCGGCGCGCGATATCACGGGCGTATCGAGGGCTTTTCGGCCGGCACCGGCAGCGCGTTCGCGACACTGCCGGCGCAGAACGCCACCGGCAACTGGATCAAGATCGTGCAGCGGCTGCCGGTTCGCATCGCGCTCGACCCGGCCGAGCTGGCCGCGCGTCCGCTCCGTATCGGCCTGTCGATGGCGGTCGACGCCGACACGCGCGACGAATCCGGTTCGCAGTTGGGCGCGGCGCAGAACACGCGCTATCGCACCGATGTTTTCGCGCACTACGATGCGCAGGCCGACGCCGAGATCGACAAGATCATCAAGCAAAACGAAATGGTCTCCCGCGCGATGGCCGCGCAACCCCAACCGCAATCGCAACCGCAACGCGTGGCGTCGCACGAGCACAAGGCAAATGCGGGTTGAAGCGCGTCAAGCGCAGCCTGTCGCGACACAGCGTGAAGCGGCAGGTCACCGAGGCGGGGCTCAACGGCCGAGCGCCGCCTCGTCCTCGGCCAAGGCCGTCGGTACCGTTTCGAGGCCCGCGCCGCGAAGCCGGAAGGGCATGCGTCACGCGTGGCGCGCGTCGATCAGGCGGGCAGGATTTCGGCGATGACGACGATCACGACAGCGGCGTCGGCGGGACCCTGGCTATGCGAGAACGCTGAACGCGCATGTCCCGCTTTGTCGCCGAGCACGGCAGCAAACAGATCCGAAGCGCCGTCGACCACGGCGGGCTGCCCATAGAATCCATCGGCGGAACTGACGTGCCCCTCGACGCGAACGATGTGATGCAGGCGCTCGAAACCGCCGAGATGACGCGAGATCTGCGCGAGTAGGTTGAGCGCGGCGAGTTGGGCAGCCTTGCGGCCCTCTTCGAGCGTCAGGTTCTCGCCGACACGCCCCGTATAGACCATTTTGCCGTCGGACAGCGGCACCTGTCCCGAGATGAAAAGCAGGTTTCCGGCTTCGCTGACAGCCGTATAGCTGCCCAGCGGCTGCGCAGGAGAGGGCAGTTCGAGACCGAGTTCTGCGAGTTTCTGTTGGACGGACATGGTGGGCTCCTTGAGTGTAGCGGCGTCGCCGATGTCGCCGGCCACGGCGACATAGTCGGCCTCGACGGCCGGTGCGATGGAACGAGCCGTGGCGTGATTGATCCGGCCTGCTGGCCGTTCGAATCGATGGACCCGATGGAGGGCACTGTAGGCGCATCCGCCGCGAATTCGAACACACACCGTGGACAAAGAGTCTTGCGCCACGAGAACAAATCTCGTGGAATCTGCCGGCTAGAGCCAGCGCCAGATGCCCGCGGGCCAACCGGAGAGCGGGATATGCGCCCAGGTCGCGACGAGCCAGAAAACGACGCCGCCCACCAGCGCGTGCATGCCGAACCCGCCCAGCCGCGCGCGGCCGGCGGCGATCGCCGCGAACGGCAGATAGCTCGTCTTCGATTCCCATGCGGGCCACAGATCGGGTTGCAGCCGCCGTTTCTTGCGGTCCTGTAGCGCGGCACCGACCAGCGCGAGGATGATGATCGCCCCGGCGAGCACGATGTTCCGGGTGACCGGGAACACGGCGATATGGCACAGTCCCCAAAGCGCGAACGACCACATCATCGGGTGACGGGTCACTGCGTACACGCCGCGCGCCGCGTCGGGAAACGCGGTGGGCCGGCCGCCGGTGGGCAACGCCGGGTTGCGGATCAGGGAGCCCATCAGAAGGATCGACGCGATCAGCATGAGCACGGTCACAACTGCCCACAGCGCGTTGCCTGCGGGCCATAGCGGATCGGAGACGGGCGTCCGGTCGTAAGCCATGACCATCCAGCCGAACGTCAGTATCGCAATCAGCGAATAGACGCCCATGGCACCCCGTTCGCCGATTGCCCGGACCATACCCGCCCGCAGCGGATGGGACAGGAGAAAGTGGCTGGCGACAAAAGCGAATGCCGCCACGACGAGTGTGTCGATGCTTTCCATTGGCCCGGCTCCTCAAGTCAGATGATCGGTCGACCGCGTGCATTGCGAGAATACTACTTCGCGCGCCACAACGAATGCAGCGATCGCTTCGCGAGTTTCGATTGCCGCGCGTCGCAAAACCTTGATTGGCAGTGTCGTCGTCGCAATGGCCGCGACACTCGCCATCGCATCGACTGCGCAAGCGGGGCAATGGGCCGCCAACCATCCCCGGCGCGTCGAACTGAACAACCGTCTTGCCAACCAGAACAATCGCATCCGTCGAGAGATTCAGGATGGGCAAATGTCGAGAGGCGAGGCTCGTAGTCTGCATAGCGTCAACGCCCCCGAGTATTAGGGACGCCGAACGATTGCGACTGAATCAATGCTCCGGGAACGCAGCTGGTGCTATCTCGAGCGCGGTCGAGCCGCTTGCACAGGGCCGTTCGCGTCTCGTCGACAAGATGCCGGCCAATTTCCTGCATGCCGGGCTGATTCCGCTGATCCTGCCGGGCGCGCGCATCATTCACGCGCGGCGCAACCCGGTCGACACCTGTCTTTCCTGCTACACGAAACTGCTTGCGGGCGATCAGCCGTTCGCTTACGAGCTGACCGAACCCGGCGAGTATTACCGTGACTACGAGCGGCTCATGGCACATTGGCGCAGCGTGCTACCGGCCGGGCGCTTCATCGAGGTCGATTACGAAGCGGTCGTCGATGACCTCGAAGGCGAGGCGCGACGTCTGGTGAATTTTCTCGACCTGCCCTGGGATGACGCTTGTCTGCGCTTCCATGAAAACCGTCGGGTCGTGCGCACCGCCAGTCTTAATCAGGTGCGTCAGCCGATGGACGACACGGCCGACGATTCGCCCATCGTGATTGGCGTGAGCGACACCGGCATCGGCATGACGCCCCAGCAGCAGGAGACGCTATTTCATGCATTTTCCCAGGCCGATTGCCAGGGATGGACGGGTACGCGCTCGCGCGGTGTCTGCGCGACCAAAGCGCGACGGTGCCGATCATCGCCATTACTGCGCAAGTGGGTGCGGAAGAGCGTTCGCGATGCAAGAAGGCCGGAATCGACGAGGTCCTGCTGAAACCCGTCCTGCTTGGCACCCTGGAGGCGACGGTGAGGCGGCTGGTCAAGGAGGCCGGCAAACGCCCCGCAAGTGACACCGCAGCCAGGCTCGACATTTCGCATGCGCGAACGTCAGGGACTGATGCTGTCGAAGGAATGCATGTACCGCGGGGCTCCGGGTGCCGCGCGCGCAACGTCCGCTGAAGGGGTCTATCCGCCACGTAATCGCCGCGCACCCGGCACGACGGCGTTACGACATCTGGACCGGTATTGACAGCCCCTTGCCAGGTCTCTCTAAAGGCTGCCTGGGCTTCTTCAGTCGGGCCACCGGATCACACAGCGGTCACATTGCCTTCCTACACTCGCGTCAGCATTACGTTGTACTTTCTAAAATAAAACATAAAGCTTTCCTAAATTAGACAATGTTGACGCCATGTCCATCCAAAGACTCATAAGAACGCTTGCCGCTTCCCTGATCGCGGCCGCCATGCTCGCCTCGTGCGGCGGTACCGATTCGTCCACAAACACGTCCACAAGCACGCCCGCCAAGTCGGACTCCGAACAACCCACCCCGGTCAAGCGCTGCGCGCCTTGAGCTACGACCGAGCCTGCAGAAGAACACTCAATGATTTCACGCCGCAAATTTCTGAAAGCCGCTAGTGGCGCCGGCTTTGCCGCTGCTACGCTGGCCAGCTTCCCGCTTAGCATCCGCCGCGCGCTGGCAATTCCCGCCAACAACGCCACCGGCACGATCAAAGACGTCGAGCATGTGATTATCCTGATGCAGGAGAATCGCTCGTTTGACCATTATTTCGGCACGCTCAAGGGCGTACGCGGCTTCGGTGACCGCTTCACCATTCCGCTGGCCAACGGCCGCAAGGTCTGGCAGCAGCAGCGCGGCAACGGCGCTGTACTCACCCCGTATCACCTTGACGGCAGCGCCAACAACGCACAGCGCGCATCGGGCGCCAATCACACGTGGGTGGACAGCCAGAACGCGTGGGACAGCGGCCGTATGTCGAATTGGCCCACCTACAAGACAGATGTCTCGATGAGCTACTTCAAGGAAAAGGAAATCCCGTTTCAGTTCGCGCTGGCCAATGCCTTCACGCTGTGCGATGCGTATCACTGTTCGATGCATACGGGTACCGATGCCAACCGCTCCTTCCACATCACGGGCACGAACGGTCCCACCGCCGCTGGCGTGGCTTTCGTCAACAATGAGTGGGACTACATCGACGGCCTGGCGGCTTCGGTCGATACAGGCTACACCTGGAAGACTTATGCAGAGCGCCTCGAAGATGCGGGCGTGAGCTGGATCTCGTACCAGAACATGCCGGACGAATGGGGTGACAACATGCTGGGCGCCTTCCAGCAATTTCGCCGCGCCAATCTGGCCTCGGGCTTCCCCGTGGCCAGTGGCGGAGCGCCGGGCAATCCCTATGCCGATACCGGGCAGCCCTTGCCCTATCACGCCTACGATGCAGCCGCGGACAACGCAGCCAACCCGCTGTACAAGGGCATCGCGAACACGCTGCCGGGCACCACGCCGGAAAGCTACCTCGATGCGTTCAAGCGCGACATCCGCGAAGGCAGGCTACCGCAGGTCAGCTGGATCAATGCGCCATCGATCTATTGCGAACACCCCGGGCCATCCAGTCCGGTTCAGGGCGCGTGGTTCCTTCAAGAGGTACTCGATGCGCTGACAGCTGTGCCCGAAGTGTGGAGCAAAACCGTGCTGTTGATCAATTTCGACGAAAACGACGGTTACTTCGACCACATGCCCTCGCCGTCGGCGCCGTCACGAAATCCCGATCAGACGTTGGCAGGCAAAACCACACTGTCCGATGACGACATGCGATTCGAGTACCACGCCTATCCGGCGCCGCAGGGCAGCAAGGACCAGCCCGCGCAGGACGGTCGCGTCTACGGGCCCGGCCCGCGCGTGCCGCTGTACGTGATCTCGCCATGGAGTCGCGGGGGCTGGGTCAATTCGCAGGTCTTCGACCATACGTCGGTGCTGCGCTTCCTGGAAGAGCGCTTTGGTGTGAAGGAGACCAATATCAGCCCGTACCGCCGCGCCGTGTGCGGAGACCTGACTAGCGCCTTCAACTTCAAAACACCCAACAATGAGTTGTTACCCACGCTGAACGGGCGCAGCACCCGGGCCGAGGCCGACCAGTTGCGCAACTCGCAACAGGCCCTGCCAGCCGTGCCGCTGCCGGTGGACATGCAGTTACCGATCCAGGCAAGCGGCACGCGACCCTCTCGCGCGCTACCTTATGAGTTGCACACAAGCGCGCGCTGCGCGGCCAACGGCACTGTCGAATTACTGTTTTCCAATACCGGTACCCAGGCCGCGGTGTTCCATGTGTATGACCGCTACAAGCTGAATCGCGTGCCGCGTCGCTACGTGGTCGAGGACGGTAAGACGCTGGCCGACAGTTGGAACGCGCAGCAGGACAACCTCGGCATGTATGATCTTTGGGTGCTAGGCCCGAACGGTTATCACCGGCATTTCAAAGGCGACCTGAGCCGCCTTGCCGACAGCGGGGTCACGCCGGAAATCCGCGTCTGCTACGACATCGCCAACGGCGACGTTTATGCCGACCTGATGAATACCGGCAAGAGTGCCTGCAACTTCACGATTACGCCGATGGCCTACCGCACCGATGGCCCATGGCAGGTTCAACTGGCAGGCACAGGCATGGACTCGCTTCACTGGGTTCTGGCGTCCAGTGGCCAGTGGTACGACTTTGCTGTGACCTGCGATAGCGATAAGGCGTTCTACCGTCGCTTTGCAGGACGGGTGGAGATCGGCAAGCACTCGGTTAGCGATCCGGCCATGGGCATGAGCGGGACCATGCCTGGTAAGCACTGAGACACTCGATTGGCCTTGATGGAGGGGCAACAAAACCGGCGCTTTCGTGCTGAAGGGTGCCGGTTCCCCACGCGTCTTCAAGACTCGTTCGATGACTTCCAAAGTCTGGCCACCTATGCATGAGCACGACATGCAGACCGACTCTACACACTTGATCGCCGAACGAATGCAGGATTCTCTCGATCCATCGCATCAAGTTCGCTGCGGCGACAAAGCTCCATGGCGGCAGGCGCGTGAACCTCCCGCAGGGGTCGCTTCAGGAAGCGGAAAATAAAGCACGCTTAGCTTCTCAACCCCAAGGACCTGGGTACCCGTTCGCTCAAACGGACGTTCGAACGGCGGCTTTCAGGAAGCGGACGGAGAGAGCGGCAAGAAGCATTGGTCGCCGGCAAAAGCGATAGAATGCCCGCTCTGCAAAAGACAATATTGACGGGGTAGACGGCATGGAGCGGCCGGGCGCGCAGCGTTGGCATGAGCAAACGTTTCCAGGTGTCTTTCGCGGACAACCTGAGAAGGAGCAGGCGCTCCTCCGGATATGCCTGGGCACGGTCGTGTTGATCGGCTATATCGCCGTCGCCGCGCTCCAACGCACGGCCGCCGCGTATGACACTCTGGGCGTGGTTTTCGCATACGTTGTATTCGGCGTGGCGACATACGTAGCCGCGACCGCCGCGACAGGTCGGCCGCGCCTTCGATTGACGGTCACCACCATTGCAGACCAGGCGCTTGTCATGACTGCCTTGGCGCTCGGCGGGCGCGTGGCGCTGCCCTTGCTCTGGGTCGTGTTCTGGTTTCTTGTGGGTGCCGGTTGCCGCCACGGCAAGCGGCCGTTGCTACTTTCATGTGCAGTTGCGCTTGCAGGTGTCGTGATTTTGATGCACGTCGAGCCGTGGTGGAGAGAAAACCTCGCGGTGGGATTGGGCATCATGCTCAGCATCGCGGCGACTTCCGTGTACTTGATGGCCCTCGTGCATCGGCTCGAACGGCAGGCTGCGACGGACCCTCTGACAGGACTCAGCAACCGCACTCGCCTCGAGCAGGCGATCGCTAAAGCGACTGCGGCGCGAGACGCCGATAAAGGACAGTCTGTCTTGCTGTTCATCGATCTCGACGGCTTCAAATACGTCAATGACGCTTATGGGCATGCGGTGGGTGATGAACTGTTGCAGTGCTTCGCCAACGGTCTGCAGACACGCATTCGCCGCGGCGATACGGT